>CAZOVK010000038.1:0-23222 GCA_964583165.1 uncultured Defluviitaleaceae bacterium
TATCAGCTTAATTTTTCCCTCTAAAACCGCCTAAAATTATCTGCGTTGCTGTCAAGTGACAGCAAATGTTAGAAATATTCTTTGAAAACACCGTCTAATGTTTGGGCGGTTTTTTCATATACGTCGCTGTTTACGACATGACTGTAGAGATTCAGCGTTGTGCTTGCCTTTTTGTGGCCCATTAAGCTTGCTACAAGTTTTGGGTTTTCGCTCTGTTCCAATAAAATGGTTGCAAACGTGTGGCGGAAGGTATAAAGAGAGATTTTTTCGCCCACTAGTCCGTGCTTCTTGATGAACCTAGTAAGCAAGCTACGTAATCCCGAATATGTACGTACTTCACCATCTTTTGTGTTCGGGAAAACGAAATCACTTACGATACCGGTCTCATTACAGTATTCCATCCACTCTTTGAGTGTGTCGACTACTATATCGGGCAACAAAAATTCCCTGATACTCTTTGGAGTCTTGGTTTTTCCGATTACCTCACTACGGGACGAAATATTACCCATTTCATCAAACTCGACAACACGTTTGAGTGCTTGCTTTACAGAAATAGTGCGCTGCTCTAAGTTGACATGCTTCCATTCCAAGGCGATTAACTCTTGCGGGTGAAGCCCTGTGAACGAAGGTTATGATAATCGGCTTGAGTATGGGATTATTCATAATCCACGTAAAGACTTGTTGCCGAATCTCCTTACGCAGTGCTTTGCCCTTACTCTCAGCATCATTATCGGCTCGCTTACCGATTTCTATGTCCAGAATTGGATTTTCCCTAATAAAACCCTTCTTGACAGCGTATGTAAAGAACTCCTTCATAAGGTTCTTGATTTTGTTTATGCTGTCAGCGGCTGTACCGGACTTAATTTTACCATTGAAAAACTTCTGTGGCTTTTCCTTTGTCACATTTTGTATGTCCAATGCGCCAAACTCCTTGAAAATATGGTTTTTAAGCATATTCCGGCGATTGGCTTCAGTAGTTGATGATTTATCCGATACAGCAAAAATGTCGAACCACTCTTGCATTAGAACTTGGAAATTGCGTTCATCCCGCGCCGACACAGAAATATAGTCATTAGCAAACACTTCTCCTGTCTTAGTAGGGACTTTCTTCGATACCTCTTGACGGCTATTTCCGTAGACATACTTCCTTATAGCAGTGCCATTGGTTTTATAGCCAACTGTAACCGCGCCACACCAACGTCCGTCCTTACGCTTATAAATAGAACCTTCGTTGTTGCCTCTGCGTCCGGCCTTTGCCTTGGTTTCCTTTAATTTTTGCGACATATGGTATCCTCTTAATATACCCGCCGCGCAATTTGTCTGTAGTCGTATTATAGCACGCGGCGGATAGCTTTTTCAACTGGATATGCGCTCTTAAATGCCCTGGCATTCCAACTGTAAAGACCAGTACGCAAAAGCGATAACGCTAACTACCTTTCGGTTACCGATTGTCACAGTTGGGAATGAATCACTATTCAATAACTGCCGTACATTGTTTTTCCCGATACCCATTATTCGCACAAGCTCATCGCAATCAAGAAAATCCTTGTCGTACTTCTCGGCAAGACGTCTCGCCTCCAAGGCGGCGGCTACACCTAATTCCGACATGATATTGATTTGTTCGCAGAGCAAACGACTCGCTGAACGTTCTGATGTACGCTCAGGTATCATTGCTTTTAGGTCAGTCTGACTTATCAACTTAAAACCTCCTGTCTTATGTAAAACCAGTCATGCTAAAAGCCGAATAAAGCCCGAGTTCTGCCTTTTTTCAGAACATAGTGTTGCGTTACCGGCCTTGTGACTCTAATAAAACTAACTGAATTGCTTATCATCGTGCATACTTCATGCTAAACAGTCCAAACCGTCATCGGCTTACATTGATGCTTGAACTACACTTTAGCTACGACAGATTGAAAGTCGCATGATTTGCATAATTACCAATTATTTACGTTCGGCACAGGATTCACATGAAAATATCTGCGTTATTTTGTAACAAACTAGGTTAAAGTCTTACCGGCTTGAATACAAAAAAGACCCCTACAAAGGTGAGAGCGCAAGGGTTGTGTGAAGTATTAACTTTGCGTATTGCCTTGGTGACCAATAAAACTCTCAACTAATAGCTCTAGGTCATTATGCGCCAAACTGGTTTGTTGGCAGCGTGTCTTTTGCTGAATAGTCAACCGATAAAACTGGACTTGAGCAACTCATGTCATTACACACACGAACTCCAGACGGTGAAGTTATGTTAACGGTTTTCGCCGACTTATTCAAATTTGACAGAGTATGTATAAGACCTATTTAGATAGACCAGCCAAGGTTCGACAAACTGTATGCTAACTGGAAAGCCGGTCGAATAACAGCTGTTTCGTCACAGAGGTTAATAGGAATCACTGAATACACGTTTTACCATCGCGTAAAAGGGTATATGCGGCAAGACTAACTATCCAGACTTTGTGGCATAGGTTTTGGCTTATTCTGACAACCGTGGCATTGCCGGCTCTGTATTCTAGCCATTTAACGGCCATACGACAAAACTCTGCGCGAGTGATGAAGCTGGTGTAATTGTTTTGGATGTCTGCGGGCACGAAACCTTTGGCAATGGCGGATTTGATGCCGGGAACGGCCCACGAGCTTGCAGAGTCTAACGGGTCTATTTTCTTGGAGAGGAAATACCAGTCATAAATTGGCTGCCCATTACGGTAAGTATTGTCAGAGATTGTACCTGCTTTCATGCCTACTCCAGCTTTGCCCTCAGAGAACGGAATAGCGATGTCGTATTGGCACGTGATTATTTCGTTGCCAGACTTGTCGATAAAACCCCACTTGCTGTCACGAACAGCCACACACTTACCCTCGGAGAACTGATTAAGGTACTGGTACTTGCCTACTGGAACAATCAATTCACCAGCGGTGTTGTAAAAGCCATATTCGCCGCCAATGTCAGATAAAATATTGGAATACTCATTGCCTGAAGTTGCGTTCTCCGTAACTCTTATCATGCCCTTGGGCATTAGTCCGTCAAACCATTCAGCATTTCTAATCCCATGAGTACCCAGAAATTCGTATTGGATTGGCACGATTGTCTTGCCCGTAGCTAGGTCGATTACACCACACTTGCCGTTTTGAGCTATGCGTGCTAAACCATTAGGAGCAATTGTTATGCCACAGTCTGGCGTTGGCGGGAACACTTCTTGACCCTTTTTGTTGATTACTCCATCAAACCCACGGTCGGAAGATACGACAGTCACTATCGCGTAGTCGCCCACAAAAGGCTGCGTGTACTTATACTTTGCAGGAGTTAATTTTTGACCCTCTTTGTTAATAAAACCTTTCAAACCTGTAACTGGGTCGAAATAAACGGTAACACCATCGTAGAATACATCCGCACTTATGCCTTTTGGCGGAGTATAGACTTTTTTACCCGCCGCATCAATGATGAACTCGTCACCTTTGCTGTCCCTAACTCGCGCATACCCATTCTTGAACGGCCACGCCATAGCGTATTGAATCGGGATAATGACTTTACCTGTGTGGTCAATATAACCATAGACAAAATCGGGCCCAGACTTTTTACGCACTGATACAGGGTCAGATGTATAGGTCTTTTGCTCGATGTTGTATGTGCCAACAGGAAACAACTCTTTTCCTGTTTTGTCTATAAGAACATCCCCATAACCTACAGTCTGTCCGTTTACTTTGCGCACACTTGTAATTCGACCCAGCCCGCCCGAGAACGGTTCGAGCCAACTCTTTCTACCATATTTGTCGTCAGTGAAAAACTCCCTGCCTGTGTTGTCAACATAGGTCATGTAGAAAGAATCCTCATTATACGGGTCAGACATGCCAGACGGAGTATAAGCTAAAACAGCGATAATTCCCTCAGGATAGCTTGAAATACCCGCATACTTAGGTGGTATAATCACTTGCCCATTAGCCGACACAAAACCCCAGTACCCAGTGAGCTTTTCTCCTGAACCAACCGCTGCCATGCCGCCGGACAACTTTCGCATCTCTGCATACTTACCGATATGGATATACTCATACCCCTCCGGGCATGGCGGTAAGTCTGCGGCGAACGCCGGAGTTGCCAGAATAGTTAGTGAAAGAATACTTGCCAGAATAAAACTTACGAGTTTAGTTTTCATTTTACACGCTCCTATCGTGATTTTTGTTGTTAAGAATAACCGATAAAACCTCTCTGCTCGTTTAAGTTCACGTGCGTCTTTAACGCCATTGATTGAGCTTCCTCTCTGGAAGCTTGCTGTCTTGCCTGCTTGCTCCCTAAATCATCACAGCACTATTAGGTACCGCCAGCGTGTCAAGTTCAAATATGCGGTTTTTGTGCTTGAGGGTAGCCTTTTTCTTATCGGCATTATCACGCTTCTGCTCCTGATGGCTACTGTCCATCACAAGCTGTACAAACTGTTTTTCGTAGCGTTTAACAAAGATTAATAGCTGGCGCATATCTTCAAGCACAAGCTCTATTTAGGATGCGCATATTGCTTGCGCTGTAGAACGGGTCAGTATAAAGCTCAAACGATATACCTTGCTATCTAACAGAAGTCTTCAAGAACATCGTAAAGGCCTTAGTCATGTTAAGACCCAACTCGTCAAAAAGTTGGTCGGCTCTTTCCTTCAAATCATCGTCAATGCGTATATTAACTTGTGCCACTCCCATTACTCCTTTTGTATATAGCTCATTCTATACAATGTCAACTTTTTAGAGGATTTTAGTCATAAACAAAAATAGGAATTGACTCAAATCCGCGAGGTTTGCACCAAAGGCGGGGATATGCTATAATACGTGTGCAGAGTTGAAAATTGTGGATAAATATCGGTTTTTGGCACCACGTACGGCTGAAGAGTATGAGTCACTACGTGATAATATCGCGCAAAACGGAGTTCTTGTCCCTATCATTGTTGACGAGAGCGGCTCTATCATAGACGGTCACCACCGTCACAAAATATGCGAGGAACTTGGCATAACTGATTACCCGCGCACCATACTCGCAGGCTTGAATGAAAATGAGAAGAGGAAAGTCGCGCTAGAGCTTAATTTGCACCGTAGGCACTTAACGACAGAGCAAAAGCGAGACCTGATAAAACAGTATCTTGTTGAAACCCCTGATAAAAGCGACCGCCAGATTGCCGCAAACTTAGGTATAGACCATAAAACCGTAGGCGCGCAACGGAAAATCCTTGAGGCAACTGGGGAGATTCCCCCATTTGACTCAGACCGTAGGTGCGGACGGACGCAGTAGGTCGCGTGAATCACAGCGTAAGCCGATAGCAATCCACTCGTCAGCGATGTAATAAACGCGCCTACCGATAAAACTGATGGCAAAGAATACCATGAGTGGGGTCAACCCGAAAGCGTGTTCAGTAGCCTTATTGAGCGATTCTCCGACCCAGGGCAAGTGGTGCTAGACCCTTTTTTAGGCGGTGGAAGCACAGCCGTTGCGGCTGTAAAACTGAGACGAAGGTTCGTAGGCGCGGACATTTTGCAGTCTTGCGTAGATGTTACGCGTCAGCATTTATTAGAAACATGACAAACAGACAATGACTAATAAAACCACCACCGTCCAATATTAGGGATTTACTAAAACGAATCTTGACTATTATGAAATTATATTTTAATTTAGACGAGGTGTGTTTGCGGTGTATATAAAACGAGCGATAGGGCCGACAATCAGGAAAATTTCAGATTCGTTTAAGGTGATGTTAGTAACAGGACCTCGACAAGTTGGCAAAACAACACTGTTAAAAAACCTTGCTGAACTGACACGGAAGTATGTCACACTAGACGACCCGAATATGAGCCGACTTGCAAAGCAAGAGCCGGCGTTGTTTATAGAGAGTTTTTCTCCACCGGTTATGGTGACAAGGATGGAAAAGAAATCGATATCATAGTCTGTAAGGACGGAAAGCTTTACCCCATAGAAATCAAGAAGAGCGGCTCACCAGATAAAACTATGATAAAAAACTTTACTGTACTGGATAGTATATCTGATAAAATGCCACAGTCAACTCGATTGTAGACTATAACAGATTAAACTTCTGCGATTGACTAGACTAACGGTTATAACCGCGATATAATGTGTCTATACTATTCGTGGGGTGGTTTAATGATTAAACGCGAAACATATATGAGGCGTATCAGAAGCTTTATCGACACAGAGCAGATAAAGATTTTTACCGGCATTCGTCGTTCGGGAAAGTCCGTTATGCTTCAGTTAGTAAAAGATGAGCTGATTTCCCGTGGTGTGAATGCGAAACAGTTTATTCATATTAACTTTGAGGATGCCGGCAATCAAAAGCTGTGCAATTATATGGTGTTGCACGATACACTTGTGGCTCAAATTGAACAAATAGGTGGCAAGGTCTATCTGTTCTTTGACGAAATACAAGAAGTAACGGCCTGGGAGAAATGCCTAAACTCACTGCGCGTCAAGTTTGATGTCGACATTTATGTTACCGGCTCTAATGCAAGATTGCTTGCCGGGGAGTTTGCAACCTATCTCGGCGGTCGTTATGTAGCATTTACGATTTACCCGTTTTCGCTGTCGGAGTTTATGTTGCTTCGTAATGAAAATGACGCAAATAAAGCCTATCGTGATTATATCACTTTCGGCGGTATGCCGTTTCTAAAACAGGTCAACTATGACCCAGACGCTTGTGACCAGTATCTGAATGATGTGTATAGCTCCATTGTGCTAAAAGATATTGCTAAACGAAATGCCATCCGTGATATTGATATGCTTGAGCGCATTATTATTTATGTTATGGCTAATACTGGCAGGACTTTTTCGGCTAACAGCATATCAAAGTATTTCAAAAGCGAAGGTCGTAGTATCACAACCGAAACGGTGCTGGCTTACTTAAAAGCCTGTGAGGATGCTTATTTGTTTTACCGAGTAAAGCGTCAAGACTTGGTGGGCAAGAAAATACTGACGGCAAACGAAAAATTCTTTATTGCTGACCACGGCATCCGCGAAGCTATCTACGGCAAGAATCAGCGTGATATTGAGCTGATTATGGAAAACTTAGTATATCTTGAGCTAATACGTCGTGGTTATAAAGTAACAGTCGGCAAGGTTGGTGATAGAGAGGTTGACTTTGTTGCCGAACACAAGGGTGAAAAGAGTTACTATCAAGTATGCTATCTCCTTGCCGAACAAAGTACAGTCGAGCGAGAGTTCGGCCCATTACTGCAAATTGCGGACAACTTTCCGAAATATGTTATATCGTCTGACGAGTTTGATATGAGCCGTGATGGGATAAAGCACTTGAATATCAAAGAGTTTCTTCTGGAATGAAAAGAGAGGGGTATTACACTCCTTTTGTTGCGCTAATAGGACATCCTATCTCGTATACAACAAATTCCGATAAGCGGTGTACTTTGCAGAGCTTTACTCTGCCAAGATATTGTAACAACCAAACACAGTATGTAGGTGTTATTTACGAGATTAACGGTACGGGCTGCTTTCATATTTTGACGCGCTTAAAGCTTTAGGTCTTGGTGATATACCATATGTTTCCGCAATTTCTTATAAAATCAGAAGCGCACCATAAAAAGAATCGAACCCTCTGCCAAGTGATAGTGACCTATCGGCAGAGGGTTCAGATAACACTATGTTACAACTTCGTAAGCAGATTCAAACATTCATTATCTCGTCAGCGGCGAGTTCGTGGTCTGTATAGCTTTTATCGAGTAGGTAATCCGAGTAATAACGCAATCTAACCTGATTAACCCCAAGGCCTTCATTGTCGCGGATGCGCACCCCGGGGAGTTTGCGGTATCCTACCGACTCACGGAGCATAGTTAATTTTTTGAGCAAATCGCTGTTGTGCACCATAGGAATCATATCCACGCCAAAATCAATGGTGATTTCATCGTGTTCATTGCTCTCACCAAGAACAATATAACGCAAATACATATCGATAGTATTGGAACCCGGCGATTTCTTGAATTGATACAGCACAGATTCGCGGCTCTCGCGAACATGTGGCAAATTTTGTGCGACGGCAAATGCTTTTTCCTTTTCGCCGTAGAATCCTTTAGCACACACCACATGGAATTGTAAAAACCATATTATTCTACTCTTACAACGCCATTATCGAGCACTTCAACCGTCATGCCCTCTTTGACATATTCAAGAAACTCGTCACCCAGCCCGTCTATAGTGGGGATTGGGTTATCCGTCCATACATCTGTGAGGATTGAGCCCGCCGCCGCCAATGAGTCTATGGGCTTTGAGAATAGCAGACACGCAGGCTGTTGACCTAATGCCGCCGCACAGAAGAGGATTAAACCACCCGTAGTTGAGCCGATAGTTTGCGGTAGGCAAAGTGCCGCGCCCGCCATGGGCTTTTTGACGATTTCGGCGTTGCCGCGGTCTGAGCACGCGGCCTTTTTGTCACCGAACATAAGGGCGTTTTGGTAACTGGCTAGGGTGTTAAAGCCCGAATGGGTCACGAGAGCCTTTGCCTTTACAGTACCCGACACTATAACACGCCCATTAAATGTTTTACTCATCGCGCCCTCCCGTCAGAATCTTGATTAACGCGCTTTCGGTGAAGTAACGGGCGCGTGTGTATGTGCGGAGTTTACCCGAACAGGTGATGACAGGCATTTTACCGCATAACGGGTTGTTTAGATACATTAGTGGGCATATGTATGAGAGAATTACGCCCATTTTTTCGAGCTTAGCCGCGTTTGGGGTTCTCTTGTAGCTTTCGAGAACGGCGGGGGCGGCTGTCATTACTGTCGGGACTTTGACTTTGCCGCCCTTTAAGTTCTTTTCTAGTCGCTCACACCATGAATCGAGCTGTTCGGCCGACAAATGAGGGCAACCTATAAAACAGAGTTTCGGCAGTGACTTAGGCTCCTTCCAGTTGTTCGGGAAGGACTTGCGCACGCGGTCTAATTCTTCGTCGTCTATTATGTAAACTTGGGCGTTCTCTTTGATGAGTGTTTCGCCCTGTTCGGCGGCTTCGGGCGTTAAACCTTCAACGTGGTATAACCCAACCGCTCCGCTGGCGGCCGATGACGCGCCCATATCCTTTAGGTAATCACGTACTGTATCGTTCAGTTCTGTACCCAGATAATTAGTTAATCCCTTGATGAAGGGCACGTCTTCCAATACCTTGAAACCTATAGCCGAGCCGAGCAGTTGTGGGTCGGGCTTTTTCTTTGTGTTGACTTCGATTATCCACGAGGCCCTGCGCCCTTCGTCTGTCAGTAACCCGAAATATGGCACACAGCCCGCGATTGAGCCGAACAGGTCTATTATGCCGCTGTTGCGGTTACAGCGCGCGCCTAGAACAGAGTTCGCGTAGACTACAGCCGAGCTTTCGGCCCAGCTGAGAACATCGCCCTTTTTCGGGATATTACCCACTTCACCCATATAACCCGTGCATGTGAACGCCGATTCAGAGGCTATGCCGAGTTGTTCGAGTTGCTTCTCGTATGCGTCTTGTTTGCCATACATTAAGCCGAAAACGATATTTTGTAAGAAGTTCGACGGCACGTTCTTGTCTAGTGGTCGCGGGTCAACCGTGAAGTGTTGAGTTGACACAGCGCCCGCTTGAATGAGTTCGTCCATGAGCGCAAAAACGGGTTTCATGACTGATAGCCCGAAGCTTGTCACGAGATGCCCCATTGCGCCCGTTACGGGTTCCATGCGCTCTGCGCCGAAAACATCGCCGTACATGACGAGTGTTTTCATGACCTTCGCGAGTGTTTGACCTCTTGCGCCGTCAAGCACGGCTTGTTGTTCGGGGGTTAATCTCATTGATAACCGCCCCTTTCTATCTGGTTTTCGATGGGTTTATCATTAACCAAAGCGGTACTAAAGCCGTGACAGAGATTACGAACAGCGCGAGATAAACAGCCAACGCGCCAACAGTCAGCGCGAGTAAGAACGAGTAGAGGAGCGGTACATAAACAAGAGCGGTGATAATGGCAGGGATAGCGGCCATTATATGCGCGAAAACAGGGTTCTTCGCAACTGCCTCGATTTGTAAAATCATAATCGCAACCAAACCAACCACTTGAGGCACAAGGAACAGGAAACTGGCTTCGGGAAGAGCAAAGCTCAACACAACATTCAACACCGCAAGCAGTATAACCGCCCCGCCGAACATCTCAACAGGCCTAACACGCTTCTCAAGCTTCTTACTGACAAGCCCAAAGACAGAAAGCACCACAGCCGCCGCGATACCAAGCACCCAGACATCACCAACAAGCGGCATGTACGTAAGGCTGAATTTAATACCCATAACAAGCGATATAACAAAGCTTATCGCAAGCCCAAATACAGCCGCCGCAACAATAGCCAACAGCACCACAAACAGCCAAACGACCATACTAATCGCATTCGCGCCGTTTCTCACAAAATACGCTAATACCAGAGCCGCCATAATCAGAAAGAACACGCTTAATATAATCGCCGTTGTGTCAGTATAGAGCACGAAAACATTCGGCAGAAGCGTAAAGAATACGCCCGCATTTGATGATACAAACGCGTCGCCGTTCGAATAAGCCGCGCCGTTTAGGTATTCATCAAGCATGGGCACGAGTTGCGCCCCATAGTGTTGCATACTAGTCAACGAGATATTATCAAAGTTATCATTCGGTGTATGGTAATAATACAAGCTGTTAAGCACAGCAAAATTCATGCCCGCCTTGCCAGCGTCGAGAAGCGGTGTAAAGTCTGTGCCGTTTGGCATCTGGCGGTAAGCGGCGGCGGCTATAGAGTAAGACATCGGCAGTTTTGCGCGGCTATAGAGTTTCATTACATTGTAATTCTTATCACTCGTTTCAAACATATAAGCGGGCCCCTTGACGCCACGCGCTTCAAGGTTTATAACTAGGTTTACATCAGATAAATCGAGGTTGTCAACGGCCTTTTCTGCGCCGAAAAGCCCCACTTCTTCGAGGTCTGTCACGAGAAGCCACAGACTGTTTGTCAGCTCTTTACCCGCGTAGAGCCGCGCGAGTTCTACCATTGTAGCCACGCCGTAACCATCGTCAGCCGCTCCCTTTGAGCGTGAATCCGTGGCGGGGTCAAGCGTTCCGCGCACGCCGCGCGAATCGTAATGTGCCATGACCATTGCGGCGGTTGGATTCTTGCCTTCGATTTTCACCAGAATGTTACTGAGCGGCAACTCAACCTTTTTGCCCGAATAGTCAACCTTCTCTTGTATGTAATCATACACCTCGGCTGTCAACCCAAGCTTTTCAAATTCCCCAACTATGTAATCGCGAACCCTCATGCGTTCTTCATACTGGAATACGGAGTGTTCGTTTTCTGACATCACTTTGATTATATCGCTCATACGTTCAGCAGAAAATCCGCCGTCAGCCTTAGAAACAGGCGCAGGCGTGCTCAAATTCAATGCGCCCATCACAACACAAAGCGCGACGGTTACAACTACAACCAATAAATGCGTTATCTTATTCATTATTCACTCGTTTCATCATGGTTTTGTGATACATGCTTGAAATACTCGCTCAATTTCGCAAGAGCGACACCGAGCACCTCCTTTTCTGATTCATTCAACGTCTGACTGAACCCGCGCACCATTTGCCTGTGGAAGAGCGTATGTCCGCGCTCAATCTGACGCCCTGTTTCTGTCAACTTCACAAACTGTGAACGCGCATCGTCTTCCCGTACCGTTTTCGTCACAAGCCCCTTTTTCTCCAGCTTTTTGAGCGCATTTGTCACAGTCGGCAAGCTCACGCCCAAAGCGGCGGCAATGGCAGAAACCGTCGCCGATTCACCCAGTCGCGACACCATGTCAACAAGGTGAACCTCCGCTATAGTCGTGGGCACATCAAACGCCGTCTTTAACGCGTTCTCCTCATAGCGCAAGATGAAATTGAATGTGTCAACAAGCATTTCATTGGCGATACGCTCAAATTCTGTCATGGCCGTGACCCCTTTTTAGTTCGTTAGTTAGTTAAACTAATTAAAATGCAGTATAGCACAGGGTTTCTTCACTGTCAACCCGAAATAGAAAAACCACCATTCACCTAAGCTATTTTGGTTGAAACATTCAATCTTATATGCTATACTGATTCAGATTTAATGGGCACAATAAGTGGCTCACCGCGTTAAGTGAATAATGCGCTATGTCAATTTGACTTATCGATTGTGTTATAGGCTCACAAAGATAAATATTGTGCCGTGACTGTTCGGGCGTGTGATAGAATTGTTTGTTATACATTTGAGGTATTCTATATTACGTAGGTGATAATTTGCTCAAGATTGCTGTATGTGATGATGATTCAAACTTTTTAGATAATTTCGCGCGAATGATAACAAAATCATTCACCGGTGCTGGACAACAGATAAGAATTTTCACATTTTCTGACGGAGTAAGCCTGATTAGTAAGATAGAAAAGGAAAAACAGATTTTCGACATCATCTTTTTAGACGTTGATATGCCAATGTTAAACGGTTTTCAAGTAGCACAAAGGTTGCGCGAATTGAGCACGGCTTTTATTTTGATATTTACAACCTATATCGAAAACCAATCGCGCGAAGGCTATCTTTTTGGGGCTTTTCGTTATATCTTCAAGAGCAATCTTGAGGTAGAAATCAGTGAAGCCGTGTCAAGCATACTGAAAAAGCTCTGTCATTCAAAGATTGACAACGAAGAGGTCACATTCAAGTATAGGGCTTTAGGTGTACTTGACGACTTGACATTAAAGAAGTCAGACATAATATTTCTCAAATCAGAAAAGACAAGGCGTGTCACCTTGAGAACGATATACTTGGAGTATGAACTACTGGTTAAGCCTCTATCGGAATACGCCAAACTGCTCAACCCGTCGGTCTTCGTTCCTATTATGCGTAGTTATATTTTGAACTTTAACCATGTTGAGGGTATCGAGTCTGATTCGTTCATACTCACGGGTGGTCTTACAGTGCCATTGGGTGTTAAACGCGAGGTTCGAAAGGCTTCGATGGAAAAGTATCTGAGGTTTTTAGAGGAGCGGATTTGAAATATGAATCTATCAGCAATAATATTTACTGTGATTGGTGTGGTATTAGAAATTTTACTGTTGTTATCTATTACATGTATACAGACGTTTTTTTATTATAAAACCACGGGTCTTGCTCAAAAGTGGAAGGGTTTACGCCTTTGGTTTGCAATGCTGATTATTGCCGTAATAGAGGCCGTATTCCAATGGATTTCAACGAATTCTGCTGACTTACAATGGGTTGGAAATACAATCCTTATTACATACATCTTGTATCCGGTGTTCTTTATGGGTGGCAAGTACAAAGAACGGATTTTTTTCGGGATTGTGAATTTGGCGATATTCATGTTTTCTATTCTGGTCACAGCTGTTGTTGTGTTTCCCGAAACACTTATACAGAACATATCAGAAACGTCTTGGCAAACGCCGTTGCTGACTGTATTTCTTATTGTCGGGATATATGCCGTTTTGGTATTTGTCATTACCCATTTAAGTACAGAAGGCGCGCGCTACATACCTCATAAATATTGGGTAGGTTTAATTATATGTTTTTCAGTTATATTTGTCGGTTTGTTTGTTGTAAGTTGCTTGGGCATTTGGATTAAAAACCGCGAGGAACGTCGTATGTTTGTTTCGATATTTACGGCATCTATTCTCATCATTTGGTTGTTGTCTTATTTCATTTTCTATTTTGTCTGTCGGTATTTTGCAAAGGCGACCGAAGCGAATGCTTTGGTTATTCAAAACGATATGATAGAGCGATATATGTTGCGCAAACAAGCCTCGGACGAACGTATCAGAGTTTTGAGCCATGACTTAAAACATAGCCTTACGCAATGGCGCGCGCTGGCTGAAGAAAAGGGCGATACGAACGTGCTTCAAAGTATTGCGGAGTATGAGGAGCAACTACGCTCATCCCTACTAATCAATGTTGAGAATGAAAGCGCAAACGCAATCATTAACCAGAAGTGTTGGGAAGCCCGTCAAGCCCAAGTAGAATTTTTGACTGACGGGGCTTTTCATAAAGATTTGCTAATGAGCAAGCTGGATTTATGCTCGCTGTTAGGGAATTTATTGGACAACGCCATTGAGGCCGCCGCACAGGCCGAAACGGATGCTTTGCGCCGCGTGAAGCTGTCTATAAGGCGCAAAGGTAATCTCTTGATATTGGCGGTAGAAAACGGTTATGCTATAGAGCCTGTTTTAGAAAACGGTGTCTTTATAACACATAAGAACGATAAAGACCTACACGCTATCGGTATGCGAAGTATCCGTTATGTGGCCGAAAAATATGATGGTGTTGTTAATAATTCATATGATAAGAACTGGTTTAAGGCAACCGTCATGTTGAGGGGCTACCAAATTGCACTTTCAGGCAAAAATTGAACTTTCAAGCAAAAACACACACACGAGATAGGAAATCGTATAAAATGTTATACGTGTTGTATAACAATATTTTCTAGGGGGTTAATAAATGTACTTAGCAACAACAGATTTCGTAGCAGGTAAGGAACTGGAGCACCTTGGTCTTGTTCAAGGCAACATAGTAGACTCTAAGCATATCGGTAAAGACATTATGGCCGGCTTAAAAACTATCGTAGGCGGGGAGATTCAACAATATACCGAGTTGATGAAAGAAGCGCGCAGAATTGCTACCGAGCGCATGATTCAAGAAGCACAAAACATGGGGGCAGACGCTATAATCGCAGTCCGTTACTCTACAGCCCAAATTATGGATACCGCCGCTGAAATTATGGTATACGGAACGGCAGTCCGCTATAAATCCAATTAAGGACATCTTCTCAAAACAATCGCCGGGGTGTTATTTAAGCACAATTGAAACCATTTTGAGCCCAAATAACACTCGGGTGATTTTTTTGTGCCCATGAATTTATCAAATATGGAGGAGATTTAAATGAAGGTTATCAATCAAACAAAGCATGTAGTAATAGCAATGATATTATTCTCACTTATGATATGCTCTAGTCTACCGACCTTTGCCGCTGTCTTGCCGAGGGGTTTATCGGCTGAACAGATTGAGCAGACAGTTGATGCTTATGTTGAGAAATATAAAGATACTACGGCCGCCGTGTCTGTCGGGGTGTTCACCAAAGACAGCGTTCTTTTAGAAAAATCTTACGGTTATGCGAATATTGAAGAGAAAGTGCCGAACGATGCAGACACGGTGATTGAATGGGGTTCGTCATCAAAATTGTTTGTTTGGGTCAGTGTTATGCAGTTGGTAGAACAAGCCAAACTAGACTTAAACGCCGACATTCGTACATATCTGCCAGAGGGCTTCCTTACGAAGCTAAAGTATGGTGACAAAATCACTCTGACACATCTGATGAACCATACAGGTGGGTGGCAAGAGTCAATTATAGGCCTGTTTTCGGACGGTGTTGGAGAAACAAAAACGCTTGAGGATGCTCTAAAGACATTAGAACCGACACAGGTTCACAGACCCGGAGAAGCTGTGGCTTACAGCAATTTTGGCGCGGCGCTCGCGGGATATATTGTTGAGCGCATTTCCGGTATGCAGTTTTATGAATACGTACACAAGAATATTTTTGTGCCTCTTGGTATGGAGCATACCTCCATTAAGGCTGATAGGTCAGATAATCTATGGGTGAAGAGCCGCCGCCAAAATCTGTATTGTTATGATATCAACAACAAACCCCTTGGCATAGCGGATTACTATATTCAGTGCTATTCTGCCGGTGCCGCAGTCGGCACAATCTCGGATTACTTGACGTTTGGTCAGGCATTGCTCCCTGACGGTAACGGCGATACAATACTGTTTAACAAACCCGAAACACTGGCCTTATTTTATGAACCAACCAATTATTATCATGACGGAACGCCGAGAAATCTTCACGGTATGTTAACGTCACCTTTGTTGGAAGGGAATGTAGCGGGTCATGCGGGTCACACGATAGGCTGTTCGTCTAACCTGCTTCTTGATTTAGACAGCGGCTTCGGAATGGTTGTTATGACCAATCAAGACCATGAAGTACACTATAACAAGGGGCTGTTTGAGGAGATATTTGGCACTATTGAATTGAAAGTCGGTGAAAGCTACCCAGATTCTGTGTTGGGTGTTTATAGAAAAACCCGTAGTTTTATCACCGGGATACAAAAGGTGATAGGTTTTTTCAGCTATTTCGGTCTGGCACAGAATGATAACGCCTTTGAGCAGATACGCCCCGGCATGTTTTTCTCTTATGCTAACAATGACAGAGAGCTATTGTTCGCCGATTATGACAAGGACGGAAAGGTTCAAGCCCTCAACGCTTTTGTCTTTGATTATCAGCGCGAGAGTTTAGTTGTGTATATCATTAGTTCTGTTACATTGGTTTTGCTCCTTGTTGCCGTTATTTACAGCCTGCTTTATCTGATAATCGCTTTAATTCGGCTTATCATGAAGAAGAAAATCCCGCTGTTTGCTTGGCGGATGGTTTTATGCGGGGCTATTGCGTTGACTCTTTTGAACTTGCTGATACTCATGACAGCTGTACAGACATTCTCCGCTACGCCCACCTCGTTTATGATAAACGGGCTATTGTTCATTCTTTTAGGTCTTATACCTATCGCTTATGTAATAACTCTCTTAATGAAATGGAATCGCCTTAGTTTAACGAAAACGCAAAGAATAGGGCTGATTGTTAATGGCGTGATGGGCATAATCGTGACACTTAATGTAATCTATTGGCAGTTATGGATGTTTTGGGTATACTAACCCGATAGAAACGTGCCATATGTGTTACAACTGAAAGAACCCTGTTTAATCGAATCGGCGGCGTAGACATGATTTGACGATAACACGTTGCTTCACTCTTTTTCTCATCATTTTCATCACCATACATAAATTCAGGCTGCCGACAATGCTTGTCGACAGCCTGACATAACGGCTCATATCAGCCGTTATTTTTTGGTTTCGCCAGTATGTTATACCTCAACACCAGATATAACAAGTCAATTAAATCGATAATAAAAATGCACTGTAAGACCGCGTGTATAACGGCCGCCGCCAAGCCAAATGTTTTGTTCTTATAGTGACCGCCAACCAAACGCAGGGTGTAGGCTGAGGTCACAACAAACACGGAGAACAGGTATGTCATAGCTATCGGTATGTAGAGGGCTAAGATAAAGAAAAACGGATGTAACGAAACGATTCCAATGCCAAACATAAGTATAATATTTAACACAAAAAACGGAATCAAAACCAGTTTAAGCCCAACCGCCCAAAAGCCCCACTGCCTGAGATTCTCCAAAACCAGACCCGTTTTCGTTCCGATTGCGGCGTAACATATGTTAATCATTATAAAAACAATCGATAGCCCAATAGAGGCTAAAATTATGGAGCTCGCAACATCTCCGGATAAAAACCCCAAGGCGTTAACAATAAACGGGCCATACAAAGCGATAACAAGCATTACAATCCATTTTCTCATAGAACCCCCCAATCTCTCTACCTACAAATTCATTGAATAAACAAAATCATCTCCCGCTTCCGTACAGGTAAAGCCCAGTTTTTCCAATAAGCCGATTGACGCGGCGTTTTCACGCGCAACACACGCCTTTACGAGCTTAACACCCATTGTTTTTAACGCGCCCAACACGACCAAAACCACCTCAAACGCGAACCCCTGTTTAGCGTATTGCGGTGATATGGCATAACCGACCCAGAACGTGCAGTCCTCTTGCTTTATGTAAAGGTCACCGATTAAGCGATTATCGGCCTTATGAACTATGGCGAGTTGTTTCCCGTCAGAAAGCGTGCAGTCGCGAAGCAGTGCGTTTGAGTATTCTTGCCGAGAACGCCCCTTAAAGTTTTGGTATCTCATCCACTCTAAGTCGTTTCTATATACCATGAAATCGTCAATATCGCTCTCTATAAACGGGCGCACCATACAACGCTCTGAACTTATCAACATTATAACACCCCTAACACCCCCATAGCAAGGGGTTTTACTCAAAACTTACCCGAAACATCTTTGCAATTTGAATTCACATATTATAACGCATTGTCTAACGCAAATCAAGATGACGCGTAAGATTAACGCCTTCTCAGAGCCAGTAACACATTAAAACAAGCCGTCATACTATATCATCAAGACAAGCTTTTACGGTGCAAACGCAATACCGAGCAAACGTTTTGCCGCAAAAACTTGTCAATACATGAAGGAAGGAGGAAATACCATGTCAATGCCTAATGTACCGAATATCACTCCTGACATCACTTTAACGTGGGACCAGGCTTTAGCCATGCTTTTAGCGTCTGTAGCGCTCGAAGAAATGGGTCAGGCGCACATCATCAACGCCGAAGCAGAAAAAATCCAGTACATACTCGGGACACTCGAGGGTATAACACCGCCCGCGCCGCCGACTATTGCTGAATTGTTGCAGGTGAATGACAGCGTTGGAAAAATGATGCGTAATGTTGTCAAGAACCAAATGTTACTGTCGTTTAAGCTTGAAGATGCTCTGAGCATCTATCCGCAAGCCTAATAAAACAAAACAGCGGAGGCAAGCACTTCCGCTGTTTTCTGATAGCAATTCATTATTTATACGCAACTGAGCCGTTAAGTCAGTTCAGTTGAGCGAACAAGCATTTGAAAAAATGCGGGTAGCGAAACGTTTTGGGCTGAAAGGCGAAGTTGCGTCACTTTGTTGAATTGCTATAGGCAGAACCATCTTTAAGAAAGGGGGACAAGTATGTCTTTTCCAAATGTACCAAACATTACTCCGACAATCAGTTTAGACATCGAGCAGAGCGCCATTATGCTGCTTGCGTCGGTTGCCCTTGAAGAGCTTGGGCTTTCACACATCATGAACGCGGAGGCAGAGAAAATCCAGTATGTACTCGGCACGCTGGAAGGCAGTAAGCCGCCCGCGCCCCCAACAATCAGCGAATTGTTGGCGGTTAATGATTCTGTGGCTCATACACTGCGTGGGGTAGTCAAGAATCAGATGTTACTTAGCATGAAAATGGAGGACATCATGCGATTGTATGGTCAGCGTGTTTTCCTCAATGTAGCCACTGTTACGGGCGAGTTTGACCGCACAACCGTCACAGCAAGCGACCAAGCATACTATCACACGAACGGAGGGGAAGCGTAATGAGTATCATTGGCGGTATTAACCTCGGCAGTTTAACCGACTATCTGTTCTTCTTCGCGAACGGCAGCACAGACGCCAACTGGCAGAGCGCCTCCAAGGGTTTTCTCGGTGATGTAGCCGTTAACGGTCTGGTTGCCGACGAAAGAACCAGTGGCAGTTTTGCTTATGCCGGCACTATCAGTACCAACGATGCCACACTGAGCGCGTGGCAGAGTATCGTGAACAACAATCCGGGACAGGCGTTTTCTTCACTGAACCAAAACGCGCTCATTGCGGGTCTTAACAGTGATTTGGTGACGGCGATTAAGCAAATTAACCTGTTACCGGCGACAGCGGGGTTTGTAAGTGTTAACTCGGCTGACCTTGACGGGCTGAACACCATGAACGGCATTAACGAAGTCTATGTCATCAACATCACGAGCGGTCTGAGTTTCTCGAACAAAATCAACATCACGGGTGACGCGGGTGACGTGTTCATCTTGCGCTGGGATACCGACGGAAACCCGTTAAACGGCTATCAAGGTCAGCTCAAACCCCATAGCGGCGGCGCAATCGTACCGCATGGCGGTTTGAAGCCTACAAACTTCATCAGTGTAGCGGGCGACATCACTTCGTCGGGCGGTGGCACTAACCCCGCTTTACCTTACCCGCAAGGTCCGCGCTACAACGACGGCACGGGCGCGCTCATCACAAACGGAGCAAACTGGAACGGCGGTGGCTTCTTCACGGGTTACCTCCTAACCACAGGTGCGCCCGGCAACACGCCTGACATCAATACAGGGCTTTATATCGGTGAAACCTCGTCGCTCTCAAACGGCATCTTTGTTGGCGGTTGGTATAGTTTAACCACTAAGTTCTCGATGACCTCGGGTACAAGTGGCGTTTATATCACGCCAAACTCCGAAACACTCGCGCAACCGGCCATCAGTGTCAAGAAATATGTATCCCCGAACAACGGTTTAACGTGGGTAGACGCGCAAACAGCGCCCGGGCCTGTCATATCGTCAAATGTCTTGCCGCAATTCATGTTTGTGGTGACAAATACGGGCAACGTGCCGCTGTCGTTTGTTTCACTGTCTGACAGCGTTTACGGGCCTATCTCCATAGGCGGAAATCTCGCCGTCGGTGACTCGTTCACCACTGTGCTGGTCGAGCCGTGGAGCCCGGGTCAACACGAAAACGAGGCAACCGTAACGGGTGTATACGAATCGGAAAATGTTTCGTCAACTGACTTAGCGCACTATGTCGGCATACAAGTCGAAGAACCGGCCGTCCAAATAGTCAAATATGTGTCGCCCGACAATGGGGCAACATGGGTTGACGCAAACTCTATACCGGGCCCAACGATTATGTCCAATGTATCACCGCAATTCCAGTTCGTTGTAACAAACATCGGCACGGAGGACTTGACAAACGTCAATATCACTGACGATATCTACGGCGAAATCGGCGTAACACCCCTTTTGGTTGTCGGCCAGAGTACTTCAGTTACTATCACCGCAGCTTGGGTAGAAGGGCAACACACCAATATCGCGATAGTAACGGCCGACCAAGGTGTTACGGATGATAACTCGGCTAACTACGTGGGCGTTCTGGCCAACCCCGCCTATACCATTCAGAAACTCGTTTCGCCCGACGGGGGGGTGACCTGGCTTGACGCGAACGACCCGGACGGGCCGAAGATTCCGTCCAACATAAGCCCGATGTTCCAATATATTGTGACAAACACGGGTAATGTAGACCTTACGCAAGTCACTGTTACTGACAATGTATATGGTTTAATCGGCGGCCCTGTTGACTTGCCGGTTGGCGCTAATGTCGTTTGGACAATCACCGTGCCGTGGCAAGAGGGCGTTCATGAGAACGTAGCATCTGCGACAGCCGTGTTCGACGACACACCGCTACCGCCTATTGCGGACAACGCGTGGTATGAAGGCGTGGTTATTCCCGCGCCGGCTATTACCATAGAGAAGTTCGTATCCGTTGACAATGGCGCAACATGGATTCACGCGCCCAACCCACCGGGACCACTACTTCCACCGGGCATGACAGCCATGTTTATGTATGAAGTGACCAACACGGGTAATGTACCTCTGACAAATGTCACAATCACTGACAGCGTCCTCGGTGACATCGTCACAGGCGAAACGCTTGCGGTTGGTGAGTCAAAGACGTGGGTCAGAACGGCATAATCAGCGGTCTGAAAAACACCGAAAAAAATTTCTTCAAAGAGCGGAAAACCTCCGCTCTTTTCGTATATAGCAGAAGCAGTTCGATTTAATTGAGAAGGGATATTCGTGTAAGCAGGAGGTAGAAACATGATTGGCAAATATGCCTCGTTGACCGATTTGGTTGATAATAGATTTTATGTATGGTAGAATATGCTTGTGGTAATTTGCCAAAGAAACCAACCGGAGGGCATATAATATGAAAGAAGTCGATGCGAACAGACAGGCGTGGTCACTGCTGACGCAGGAGCATTATGAGCATTATCTTGAAATTCTGAAAAAAGAACAATACAAAATTAACCCCGATATACTAAGCGAATTGGGCGATATAAGCGGCAAGCGTGTTATACATCTTCAATGCAACACGGGCGCGGACACCATATCGCTTGCGAGAATGGGGGCGGCTATGGTTACGGGCGTTGACTTAGTGACTGAAAACGTAGAAGCCGCGAAGAAAATGGCATCAGAACTCGGCGTAACAAACGTCGGCTTCATAGCGAGTGACATAATGGAGCTGTCGAAAATCCATTTTGAGAAGTATGACATTGTGTTTACGACAGAGGGCGCGTTAATCTGGTTGCCCGATAAGAACCTATGGGCGAAGACGGTTGCGGGGCTTTTGAATAAGGGCGGGTTTTTGTATGTATGTGACGCGCATCCGTTCTACTATACGTTTGATGAAGAAGATTTTGCGCAGGGTAGGCTCACTGTTGCATATCCCTATTTCAAAGATACGCCCGACAGTGGCAGCACCATAGGTGGTTATGCGGCGGAGCCCAAAGAGGCCGAAAACTACTCGTGGATGTATACGGTCAGTATAATAATAAACAATCTCATTCAAGCGGGGCTTTCGATAGAGTTTTTCAATGAGCATGAATGGTATATGTGTGATTCAGGTAATATGGAAAGAGTAGGCGACAATTATTATTCGCGCTACTTTAGGGGTAAAATACCCATGATGTTCAGCGTGAAAGCGCGTTTGAATCAATAGATTTATCGGGAGGCGGTTTATATGGCTGAAAGAGCCAACAAATTTAAGATTACAAAGAAGCACATCATTATTATGGCTGTGTTGGTTTTAGCGATTGGTTACGGGGTGTTCCTGTTCGTGAGGGCGGCTGATTTGAGCGCGGCATCAAAAAACATGCCCGTTGAATTGTACGCACTTGAGAAATCGGAGATAACGAAGAGCGTGAGCGTATCGGGTGTTGTTGAGAGCGTGAACACGACGAATATCTATTCAACACAGACATACCCCGTTAAAGAAATCTTGAAAAACGTGGGCGATGTAGTCAAGGCGGGTGATGTTCTCGCCGTTCTGGATACATCAAGGCTCGAAACGGATATCGAACAAGCCTTGATTAACCTAGAAAGTGCGCAAAACAATGCCACGGAGGAGAAGCGCACGACCGGCAACAGTATTACAAACGCTACATCAAGCCTTGAATCGTCAGCTATTGCATTGTCACGTCAACAACTCGCGACAGCTAATGCCGAGAGGGAACTCAATAAAGTACAGGCGAAGATTGAGGAAGGGTTTGACAGCTACACATATGACAAAGCCATTGACGACGCGCGGATTTCATTGGAGCGCAAGCAGGAAGATTTAGTTACGGCACAAAAGGATTATGACGAGGCGTTGAGCGATTTTGACGACTATACATACCAAAACGCCATCAGAGAAGCCCAAATAGTGCTTGACAGAAAGAAAACAGACCTAGCAGACGCGAAGAAAAAGTTAGAGGACGAGAAGGCCGGTAAGGTCAACACGTTTGACGACTATAAATATCAGAACGCCATAAAAGACGCGCAAAACAATGTCAGCCGCAAGGAAGCGGACTTTATCACGGCTGAAAACAATCTCTATTCGGCGTACAATA
>CAZOVK010000039.1:0-23083 GCA_964583165.1 uncultured Defluviitaleaceae bacterium
GTACAACCCCAATAGGCCAATAGGAGGCATAGCTCAGTTGGGAGAGCATTCGCTTCACACGCGAGAGGTCGTAGGTTCGAGTCCTACTGTCTCCACTAAATTTGGAAGCTGTCAATGAGTATTTGGCGGCTTTTGTTGTAGAGAGGGAGAGCCGTTATGTCTTTTGATGAATTAGTTAAGCAAGCTGAATCCGTTCTCGGTTCGCGTCAGATTGCCAGAAACGCGTGGGTCGGTAGCGTTTCTTCCGCACTCCTCTCAGAAAGCGGCAAGGTTTACATCGGTGTTTGTATTGATGTTTGCTCCGGCCTGGGCTTTTGTGCTGAACACGCCGCTATAGCCGCAATGATAACCGCTGGAGAAAGCAGGATTCTTAAAATCGTATCAATTGGCAGAAATGGTATAATTCCACCTTGCGGGCGTTGCCGTGAGTTCATCAATCAGATTCATGATGATAATAAAGACACCGAGGTAATTGTTTCTGAGCAAAAGGTTGTTACATTGAAGGAGCTGCTCCCTTTTACTTATAATTAAGCATATACTCATTACTCTTTGGTCGGTGTAGGAATTTCTATGCCCGTTCTTTCCGATTGTTCACCTTGTTCTTTAGCCGACACATGCAGTGCGTGTGTATCTTCTGTCCTACCGTGGTCACTACTCTACTTCTCGTCCTCACTCAACCTTATCCCTGATTGAAGCATGGCATTAGCTGAATTGGATTTCGCATTAGCGTCTAAGTGAGCGTAGATATTGGCAGTTGTGCTGAAATCGCTATGCCCTAGCCATTCCTATATCTCTTTCAGTGATACACCGTTGGCTAGTAGCAACGAAGCACAGCTATGCCGCAGGTCATGGAATCTGATGTCACGAAGTCCGTTATTACGAAGCACAATGTCGAAGTTTTGTGTTATGTAATTGGGCTTAATCAGATAACCCATTTCGTCAACATACACATAGCCATCATAGTCGTAGTTGTAACTCTTACCACAAACATACCTGTCATCCACTTGTCTAGCGCGTAGGCAAAGTAGGTATTCTTCAAACTCCGAAACAAGCGGTAGTGACCGTAAACTTGCCTTTGTCTTTGCCCTGTCCTTGGTGATTAGCTGACATTTACCGTTAATAGTAATTTGCGTTACGGTATGCTTGATTGTGATGGTCTTGTTCTTGAAGTCTATAGCGTCCCATTTCAGTCCAACAATCTCACTTCTTCTAAGCCCATAGAATGACGCAAGCATGACAGCTAACTCAATCTTCATACCCTTAACGACGGTCAGTAACTTGTTGATGTTATCGACATCATAGAAAGCACCTGTAAACTTCTGTACTCTCGGACGGTCAACTTCTAAAGCAGGGTTGGACTGTATCATCTTCATACGAACAGCGTACTGTAAAGCCTTGCGGATATTGGCGTGGAAATGGATAACTGTATTGGCCGTTACACCCCATTCATTGATAGCGTGAGTGTAGAAGTCTTGAATATCCTTCGGTTGGAGTTTCTTCAAGGCTATTTCCTTGTCCTCAAAGTATTCGCAAATACGTCTTATCTGGTATTCATACGACGCATATGTAGAGGTTTCGAGGTTCGCCTTGTTACTTAACAGCCACTCCCGTATGTAGTCAGTAAACATCAGTTCGTCGCCGTCTTTATTTGCCCGAGCATTGCCTGGTATTTCATAGTTCAGCTTTGTTTCAAGCAACATCTGTTCGGCGCGTTTCTTGTTGCCTTTGGTTTTCAGCCCTGTTGACATCCACTTTGATACGCGCTTGCCTGTTTCGTCAACATAGTTCAGTACAATGTGGTAATAACCCGATTTTTCGCGCAGGTGTCCTGAAACCATGATTTCCTCCTTGGTTTGTGGTAGTTTGGGTAGAATTTCTGGTTACCTTTACCTACCGAGGATACATCACCTGCCATTGACAGGTGCATTATAGCATAGTAAGGCGTATTAAGCAAGTATTATTGCGGATTTTGGAAGATTGTTTTGCCAAGTTCGGAGTTTAAGTATTTTGTCGGTTTACAAGCCAGTATGTACTTGATTAGGTTCACTTTTGGAATGCGGTAGGCTCTGCCGATTTTGATGCTGTCGAGCTTTTTATCCCTTATTAGCTTGTAAGTGTCTTCGTGCTGATGTTTAGTAGTTGACTGACTTCATCTACGTTCAGCACGTCGGGGTAGCCTTTCAAAACCCTTTTATATGTTTGGATACGATTCATAAAAAGCCTCCTCTGGATAGTGACTCTTGTTTGGTTACCCCCTATTTGGATGGGAGTTTTATATGTCAAAACTACATGAATAGGCTGGCAACAATGAAACAGACCAGCCCATGAATCTAGCTTTGATGGTAGGTTAGGAATGCCAATAACGACAGTCCATATTTTGTACTTGGTATTTCAGGCTTCGGTTAGAATACCGAATCATAGCCACTATATGCCGTTTTAACGCACAAACAAGGGACTCCCCCGCTAGTCTATGGGAGGCTGTAGAAGAAGTATCATTATCACCCATGCTGTTATCGCGCTTTACTTGCAAGAGTAAAGTCTATGTCACGTTTATCGCTCTGATTGATTGTATAAAAACAAAACCAATCTATCACCGCGCCGTGGTCATAAGTCGCTGTCCATTTGGACACATGGGTTATGTACCTGAAATACTCTTATTCAGTTGTCAAAGCGCGTAATTGAATCTGAAACATTAAACTTGAGGAAAAGACTAACTACACAATCTTACTTTACTTGAATCCTTATTACAGCAAGTCAAAATCGTACCCATATTATTCCGCTATGATATTAACATCATTGAGTAATCCTACTTACTCCGCGGGAGTGTCAACATGTTGGGTAACACTTTCTTGCCATAATCCATCCTCGGCAAAGAAGTCAAGCGGAACACACAACGCAACACAAATCCTGTAGTATTCGTCAACAGTAAACCTTTTCCCGTTATTAAGTGTAGCGATTAGGCGCTCACTGTCGATACGCGCCTTTTGTGCCAGCGATGTTTCCACTATGCCCTTGGCAGATATGTAACTTTTTATTGCTTCTGTGACACTCATGCGTCTATCCCTCCTTCTACAATTACATTTGTTTATACGTCGATACTATCAAATATTAGTTTATCTGTCAAGGATAATCTATAAATATTTTACTAATACACGAATGACAATTTATATATCGGCAATTTGTATTGACATAACTCAAATGTTGTTCTATAATGCAAGCGGAGGGGATGATTATGAATTATTCGGTATTAGGTGAGATTCTCAAAAATGCAAGGGTCAAGGCTAAATACACGCAACCTGAAATCGCCGCCAAGTTCGGCGTGACCTTTCAAAATGTAAGCAGTTGGGAGCGCGGGAGAAGCAAGATTGACATCGACACTTATATAAAACTCTGTCAACTTTACAGTATTGATTTAGTCTACCCCTTATCTGTCGCGTCTGATATTCAGATTGATTCACCTATGTCTTATACGGAATTGACCGATGACGAGCGAGAGTTTATAGATAACCTGCGTATGCTTAACTACTTTGGTCAGAAAAAGGTATCAACGTATATGGCAGATTTGATTGATACCAAAAAATACACAGGTAATGAACGCTCAAATATATACAGAGTTGCCAAGCAACCCAAACATGAGGGTACTAGCCTAAATAATGATATGCTCAAGCGGATGACCAATCTCAAGGATTCCGACAGTATTGCAAGTGATGAAGACTTGTAAACCCACGATAAATGCACCATCTTATTAGGATAACTCTTAATAAGGTGGTGTTTTTTTATGTTTGGTTATGGGATTTACAGAAAAACGAGGGACGCTTCATGGAACGCACTTATTGACAACCAGGTCACGTCGCTTCCCGTTGACGTAACGGCTATTGCCATGAATAATGGCGTAAAGGTGTTCAAGAACAGCACTGCAAAAATGTTGACGGGCAGGGAAATGGGCATTTTGCTTACAACGGCGAGAAATGGATAATCGTCTATGACGATACATTGCCGACTGTGGCTGAAAGAAGGTTTGTTATCGCCCACGAATTGGGGCATTTCTTTTTGGCTCATTTTGACATTGTGGGCTTTAATAAAACACCCGCCGAACAAGGGCGGCGCGTATTTAGCAACGCGAACGCTTCAATCGCGTTGCGTTGCGCCGTTTTCGCCGCGTTTTTTGCGGCGAAAATGTCGAAATGGCGTTATGGAAGAAAAGCACGCGCGTCTGGAAACGGACGCGGACTCTTTTGCCATTAGGCTGTTAGCTCCCGCTTGTGTACTTTGGGGTCTGGGTCTGCATACGCCTGATGAAATAGCCGCTGTTTGTGATTTGCCACTTGACATTGCCAAAGTTCGTGCTAAGCGGATGAAAGAGCTATACGAAAGGGATAAGTTCCTCAAAAAGCCCCTAGAACGCAAGGTTTTTGAGCAGTTTAGGGAGTACATAGAGGTGGGCAGGAAAAACTAAACGCCCTGCAATGCTTTCGCCGCAAAACTGCCGGTTGGCTCTTTTGCGGCGAAAATTCTATATTTTGTTAGAAGCAGATGTAAAGCTATCAGTCCACTATGCAAAGCTTGCCACTATAGCCTACAAATATCTATCTGTTTTTGGCGAACACGCTCATTGGAAGAAGCCTAATGCCATTGCTTACACAACCTTTTTAAGTGCCTGTCCAATATCCTGCTTCCAGCAATTTTTCGAGATGATTTTTCTATAACCAAGGTCTTGCCTTAGCGGAAACGACGCTTTTGTCTTTTATGGTAGATTCATAAAAACTTTAATAACGATATAAAAAGCGAGATAAAAAAAGGCAGGCGGCTTGCCCTTTTGTTATACTAAAATATGAAATGGGTAATATTTATAGTAGTACAAGAGGTGTTAATATGGAAAGAACGATACTACATTCAGACCTAAATGCGTTCTATGCATCCGTCGAATGCTTCTGCAATCCAAAGATACGGCATTTGCCTGTAGCCGTTGGCGGCGACGCGGAGGCAAGGCATGGTATAGTGCTGGCTAAGAACAACCTGGCGAAGTCGTTCGGCATAATAACGGGCGAAACAATCTGGAACGCCAAGCAAAAGTGCAATGATTTAGTAGTCGTTCCCGCCAACTTCGAAAGGTATTTGAAATTTTCGAGACTGGTCAGGGAGATTTACGCTGAATATACCGACCAAATGGAGGCATTCGGCATAGACGAGAGTTGGCTGGATGTGACGGGTAGTCTGTACCTCTTCGGCAGTGGCAAGCGCATTGCGGACGAAATACGCCATAGGGTTTATATGGAATTGGGGCTGACTGTGTCCATTGGTGTCAGCTTTAACAAGATATTTGCGAAACTGGGCAGTGACATAAAGAAGCCCAACGCAACCACCGTGATAACAAGGGATAATTACAGGGCTGTGGTCTGGGGGCTTCCGGCTTCGGACTTGCTTTACGTTGGACGTTCGACGAAAGGAAGCTGATGAAATACGGCATACGAACCATTGGGGATTTAGCCAATTGTGATGTGAATTATCTGTACTCATGGCTCGGTAAATGGGGTATTGTTATCCATAGGTTCGCAAATGGGCTCGATACCTCCCCCGTCACAACAAACGGTGCGGAGAGCTACATCAAGAGTATTGGCAATTCAACCACAACCCCGCGTGACCTGACAAGCCTCGATGAGGTTCGGGCTACGTTTTTTATGCTCGCCGAGTCTGTAGCGACGCGGTTAAGGGAACAAAGCCTGAAATGTACAACCATACAGATTTATATAAGGGATAAAAACCTTAGCTCATGCGAAAGGCAGGCAAAACTCGAATATCCCACCTTTCTGACCAGTGAAATCGCCGAAAAGGCCATGGGAATATTTTTGACAAAGTACAAATTCACCGAACCATTGCGAAGTCTGGGCATCCGCGCAACCAATCTCGTCAACAAAAACACCAGCGTTCAGCTCAATCTCTTCACGGATTTTGAAAAGCGCGACAAGGAGGAAAGGCTTGAAGAAAGCATTGACGAAATCCGCGCACGGTTTGGCTATCACTCCATAAAGCGGGGCATATTTCTCGTTGACAACGCCCTAACAAGCCTGAACGCCGCCGAAGAAAACACCATTCACCCCGTCAATTACTTCGATGGCGCAATCCTATAGCGAAAGGTTGTTGTCCAATGGGCAAAAAGTATGTTGCCGTTACCGCCAAATTCACCGAAGAGGGCAAGGTGCGCCCATTGCCATTCATTGGGAAGACGGCCGAACCTTCGAAATTGACCGCATTCTGGACATACGAAAAGCCGCCAGTCTTAAAGCCGGCGGCTTCGGCGTCAGGTACACCTGCCGCATACAGGGCAAGCACATATTCCTCTATAAAGACAGTGACCAGTGGTTTATTGAGATTGAAGATTGATAACATTTGCAATACAGTCTATGCTTCTGTTTCATATGTAAATTGTAAAAGCTCCTTCGCTAAAACCTTATGTTCACTCAATAGTATTGCTTCACAATTCGCCTCATTTCGGCTTATTAGCAGTTTTACTTTGCAAAACTGGCGCAAGGCACCACTCCTCCAAGGCGGATGAAAGAGATATACGAAAGGAATAAGTCCCTCAAAGACCACCTAGAACGCTAGGTTTTTGAGCAGTCTAGGGCGTACATAGAAGTTGGCAGGAAAAACTAAATGCCCTGTAATGCTTTCTCCGCTCTTTCATTAGAAAAATGGTAATGCCATTACTTACACAACATCTTCAACCTATGTTTAACAACAAGGTCGATTTCATCCATATCGGGTTCGGCCGTATTCCATTCATTTGTTCCATACTCAAAATAGGAAAGCAATAACCTAAGCTTAATCCAATCCCCTTTGGCAGCACATGTCAGTAATGCGGAAATGTGGTTAACCATGTAGATGTTAATCTGCTTCATTTCTTCTTCGGTAATAGCTTTGCGGGCGTGTATATCCTCTACAGGTCCACTTCTGAAGACGAATTGTGTTATTGCTTTTGATATAACATCTATATTAGCCGGGTCTGAAAGCCATAGCTTGAAGTTTTCGTTAAAGAACCCGCCGAACAAGGGCGACCCGCTTTGAAATGCGCGCACGCTTCAAGCGCGCATTTCAGGGTCGTTTTCGCCGCCGTCTTTGCGGCGAAAATTCCGAGATAGGGGCTGAAAGCGTCTGATTTTCACGCAAAAATCTATCATATGACAGGGATTCCTGTGTAATGTTCATCATTCGCCGTTTTTTCCTGACTTCATTTATAGATACACCGAATTTACTGGCAACTTGGGCATCCGTTATAGATTTATCAAGGTACAACTGCCATAATTGTTCTTTTGTAATATCTGACCAAGAAACTTCTGTGGTATTGTCGGAATGTTCTGCTTTAATAAACCCCTTTGTCCAGATTATTGAGATGATTTGTCCACATTGCTAGGAAGCGGCGGCATAGGGACTATTTATACCTAGCCGCCGCGACAAATAGTGGCGGGAAAGTGCTTTTAAGGCGTGTAACAGATTATTGAAAACAGGTTCTTACATCACTCATTTTTGGTTGTAGCTATAGAACAAATCCTGCAATGCATTGAAGTCTGTTGCACAGTTAATCACAACGCACCGACTCGTGGATATTGAAGAATATTTTAACCTAGACAAGGCAACATATAAAAAGCTTGCCCTCGTTGCCAATGAATCAGAAAGATTGAAGTCTTCTAAACATATAAGCAAGTAGTTGCTCTCCCAACCCTTAAAACTATGAACAGAACAGCAATGTATTTTCCCGCTGTTTCCGTAAAATTGGAGTTTTTGCTTCCGTCTGTTCTTCCATTTCTTCGTCTCATCAATTTCGTTATACATATCATAAACATGCGAACAATCATAGCCTTCAGCTTTCAAGCAATTAACCAACCGAACGCCTGTTGCTTCACAAAATGTAATAATGCAAATATCGTTGGGGTGAACACTATCTGCCGAACGAAACTGCTTTGCGTATCTAATGGCTTCATAATCCAAGTCCTGTTTGCTTACGTTAATCCATTGCAGCTCCACTTGTTTATGAGCCAAATCATAAAACAGCGACGTTTGTGTGGCATCTTCTTTGCTCTTTGGATTGTCAATCTCTATGTAATTATCAAGACCATACAGCTTGCAAAATCTGTTCAGCAATATCGCCATTTCACGCGGCAACCTATAGCTTTCAGGGAGACGACCAACAGGCCCCGAAAACCCAAAGCCCCTTGTGTTACGCTCAATCCATACATGAGCTTTCATAGCATATATATCTTGTACGCTGTCATAAACAATCAAGAAGTCGTCATTGGTGGCATTCAAAAATTTGAGTGCTGTTTTTACCCAAATTTCTTTAAAGTCCTGACCCTCATCAATCAACACGGCGTCAAACCTGAAGGGCAAGTCCTGCAAAGATATTATGTAGTCACAAAATATGTCATGCAACAGGGAAAATTTTTCTATTTTCCTGTGCTTAATCCCCATTGATTTCCTGATCAGGTCCAAAAATCCATGGAAATGCCTCACAACCAGTTGCTTCTTCAATAGTTTATAATCATTCCCGGGTTCATTATACTGCTGTTTGATTAAATCTTTAATAAGATTCATCAACGTAATATTGTATGTAAGAACCAGCACATTCTTACCCTCGGCAATCAGATTGGCGGCCTTTGACGCTATTACCAAAGTTTTTCCCGAACCCGCCACACCCGTCAAACGGCGGTGTGATGACTGTGTGGGTCTTGAATACTCACGTTGGCGCGCGTTTAGCGGTATGGGCATCCGCCTTTCAACGGAATATATGCTTGGGTTTAGATAAGCGGATAATTCGTCAATCAGCTCATTTACCAATTCTTTGTCCAGTTTCGATGATTGATGGATTAGTTTATATATCCCGCACTTATCAAAACTACCCTCTTGAATCGCCCTTACACGTGCATCATATATTATTTTTGTATATGGATCAGTTGTTCCGCAAAATTCCTGCGCTTGTTCCGCACTTGCCCCATGAAAGAACAGTACATTTTATATAATGCCATAAGCGGTTTTTCCGTGTTTTTCCTCTAACCGACGATAAGTATCAACACAGCATTCATTTATTATTAAGTTCTTATAGTCCTTAACTTGCTCCGCCGGGTTGCATGTTACCCACTCACCATTTTCACCAAGAATCTGCCCGCTGCTGGCATATCGCGGACTGTCCAGATTCCAGTCCTTAACCTCAATGATTATCACGCCAAAATAACGGTTTGCCAATACAAAATCAGGCTTAAAACCGTTAATATGAGGCTGAAAAAAAACCGTCCAGTCATCCGATAGCGGCGATGTTCTAAGACTGTCTAGCAAAAACCGCTCGCCATCTGTCGCGCGTTCCAAAAAATCAGAGCATTCTATGATTATAGCCATTTCGCACCTCATCTTATCAAATTTACTTCCCATGAACAGAATAACACAAGATGTCACCTCAAAAGACTCCATTCGCCCATCTTTTGAATCGTTTGCCACATTGCTAGGCATAGCCGTCGCCGCTTCCTGCAATGTGGACACATATCTCGAAAATCTGAACAAAGCGGGGGTATTTAGCGGTGGCCTGCACCAATATCTATAGTAAATGAAATGCGGAGCAGAACCTTATTTACAGGCTCGTCTTCGTCCTGTAAGACGAGGAAGTATTCCTTTGACTTATCATACGCAATGTTTTTAAGCGTGAATTTTTCTTTGTAAGTTCTATTCTCTGGGTTAAGGCTTGCGCTGTCCGCAATAATAATGTTCTCGTTGGAGATACGCTCGCCTGTATCATCAACGAAATAAGCCCGAACACGCCGCGGTAAAACCTTGTCCTCTACCTGTTCGTTTTGGAAGAACGTAAGGTAAGTAATAACACTTTTCAAACGGTGCGACAGGCTCATAAGGCTCATCGTTACTTTCTTCGCACTCATTGACTTTGCGTTGTTTTTGTTGCTCTTAAACTTGATAACGTGTATTACAACCTCTTGCAAGCTTGTTCCGCCATGCACATAACCCGTCCCGCCGCCTGATATTTTATAGAGGTTTGCGCCGCGTGGGATAAATGCGAAAACATCATCATGAACGCCCTTTAAGTAAGAACACGGAAAGGACTGTATGCCTTGTATTTGGGCATTATTTATCGACAGTATAAATCTTCTTCCTGTTTCAATACTCTCGGCAATCTCTTTGTCATTTTATCACTCTCCGCTAAAGGGGTGCGCCTATAGATATAGCCGTGGTCAGCCGTTATGAAGATGTTTATTGCGCTGATGCTGTTACACAACGTCTTAACCAGCCATGACAGCTCTTGATAGCACTGCTGCGTAGCGTCAAAGACTTCGCGCTCTGTTCTGGCATTATCACCACGCGCATCAATCGCGTTATGATAAATGTAGATAAGCTTTACGTCCTTGAAGCGTTCCGAAAGCTTGCCTTTTTGTTTTGATAACGCAAGCAGATTCTCATAGGTAATGGCGACGGCTTCGGGTCTGTACTGTCGTAGTATTTTCTCCCTGTTTTCTGTTCCCTGTGATGCTCTTCCGTCAACGAGTATTTCAGCTTTATCAGTAATTTCTATGGACTTATGCGGCAATAACGCCGCCATGCCCAGCTTTGTGTATGACGGAACAACCCCTAGCATACACGAAAGCTCCGTTGTACCCTTTTGCTCGGCATTGAGAATTTCCGTAAGCTCAACAGCTGATTCATACCTCAAGCCGTCAGAAATAATGACAATAACGCGCTCATTATCCCTCATAAAATTCTGCACATAGTAGTCGTAGAAAGTCTGTTGTGAGGTAACACCAGGCATTTGCCACGAGTTTTCACTGTCTAAAGCCGCACACCACTTAATCGACAGCTCATTAAGATACCAGTTAGTGTAGGCGTTTTCTACCTTACTGCAAAGTCCTAAATAAGCGTCTGTTTCGGCAAGGTCAATTTGCGAACCCTCACGCTCCAGTTCGTCGCAAGCCATAATAAAGTGGCGGTATAGCAAATCCAGCTTATAGAGCTGTGTCGTATAGCTCTCAAACAGCTTTGCGGCATTCATGCCTGACAATTGGCTATACTCTTTAGCAAGTATGAAAAATTCGCAAGCCGAAGCCAAACAGTCGTATTCACTTTTAAATTCGGCGAAAAACCTATGATTTCTTCTGGCGTTGATAATGCCTTGGTATTTCTCAAACTCACCCACATCAAGGCTCAAATTCTCACATATACGCACAACAATACTCGCGTCAAAAGCCGCGAATGTGTCACAGTCTATGATTTCATCAAAATTAAAGCCAGACATAGCACTGTCAAGACCAAGCCTGTCCGCAACAATACGGCTTAGGGCTTTATATCCATCAAAATATTCGGTGTTTCTCATTAGGTTATCAATAAAAACAACACAGTTAGTGCTTTGTGATACATATTGCTCCCAATCGGAAGGCAGTTTACAACTCATGCCGCTTGACAAATGGGTCACAAACAACAATATCGCCAGTTTTTCAAGTGATTGTTCGGGGAATGTATACCCATAAGCTTCACCGACTAGCTTCCATAACACATCTACATTGCCAAACTTGGCAACAGCATTCTAAAGAGTCGTTTCGCCGTCAGCCATTTCAAGCAACAGCGCACGAACAACATTATCAAGATTTGGCGCGTTCAGCTTGCACAAAACAGACAGCACGCCAACATCAATCTTATTCTCATTATACGGCGCAAGCCCATATCCCTCAAACTTCTTGCACCTCTCACTGCTCTTGAAAAACGGCCTATATCTATACACAACATGACGTAGCCCCGCATCAATCCCCATATTCAAAAGGTGAATTGAAACCTCATCAGTAAAAAACAGCTGACTATACCGAATCGTATCAGCCAGCCAGTTCTCGCTTGTTTCGGGGCGCGGCATGGGCGAATACACAAGCAGATTACTTGTTGTATCCGCTTCTTCTATGTAAAACTTAACCGCAAACATGTTGTTGTAGTATAGCTTGACAATCTTCGCGTTCTCCAGCGCGAAATCGTCCATATCGTCAGCAAACGCGCCTGTTTCGTCATACCAAAAGACAAGGTTGCGTACAGCCCCCTGTTTGGGCGGCGCGGTAAAGAGTTTGGCCAGTTGCTTTTTACTAGGGTTAGGTTCATGCTGTGACCTCTACTATCAGGTTACATTCCATAGCCGTGACTTCGTTAATGACAATGACATCCAAATTATGTATAATTACTTTTCTTCTCAGTGCAGTTTGCAGTTCAAGTGTAATATCTCTGCATAAATCATCTGAAGCACCATTTATAACAAGATAACACTTACCCTTGATTTTTGAGTAATCTGCTGACTTAAGCTGATTGCCAACTTCACTCTTACTATCTATTTGCCAACCAACAAAAATACTCAAAAACAAGTCAACAGAATTCTCAAACTTTTCTGTCAACTCTCGAATTTTACTTTCGAGGTACGAAATCGCAATATGAGAGATAAACCCCTTGGGCTTGGCTTCAACAAAAATAACGTCCCGCCCACTCCTAATCGCGATAAACTCAACAATCTTGAACCCATCACCCAAAAAAGAATGTAGGTGCGACTTTTCTACAGCAAACCTATTCTCCTTGGTAAACGGTCCAAACTTCATTTTCGACTCTGTTAAGTAATCATTAACGAATTGACTCATCCCATCACCTTCTTTACTTCCTCTTTGTAAAGTCGGATTGATTCTTGTATGATACTATTGTTCTCCAATGTGGAGAATTTCTTTTGTGTTTCCACTTTTACGCCCTCGCCGGATTCGGGCTTATAAAGCGCGTGAAACCGCACATCATCTTCATAAGTCATCTTGACTTCAAAATATTTAGCTAGTGTATAGTCGTGTGTCGCCAAAAACACCTGAACACCTTGACGTGATAGTTCAAGTAGAATGTCCACGATAACGGGGATAAGCTTGGGGTTGATATTGGCTTCGGGTTCGTCCCAATGTAGGACTGTGCCTTCGGTTATGCTTCCGTTCATCAGCAATTGCCACAGCAAACCTAGCTTCTTAATGCCCTCCGCCTCCAATGAAAATGGAGTTAAAGTGCCGTCAGGGTGTTCAATAAAGAACACCTCATTTTTAACAACAACTATCCCACCAATAATCTTTTCAAGTTTTGGTAGTATGCACTTTGCTATGACGGGAATCTCCCGAAGGTTAGGTAGTTGTGCTTTGCTGATAATATCGTACAGTGTTTTGTCGAATGGCATATATCTATCGTTATTCAGTGACAAAAACCCTCTGGAATGCGTCAACATATCTTTCGCTGGAATCAGAACAATGTTCGATATAAAACCTGAATCGCTAAATTGCAACATGCAGTCTGGAGCTCTAGATTGTAAATCAGGTTCAAAATATGCGTTCCATAGCGTTTTTGGTATAACATACCAACCCTCGACTTCAAGCGGGTATATAATCATGTTCATTACATCATTCACTAATGCATCATGAATATACAGCAATTTAAGCAAATGCGTCTTCCCCGTGCCATTCTCGCCAATAAACACATTTATTCCTTTAGCAAACTCAATCTCTATATCCTCAAACACCGTGAAGTCCTTAATCGCAATCTTCTCAATAGCCATAACAAACCTCTCCTAAATCTTACTTAACAAGTCTATTGTTACCAACCCCGTAGCCTCTTCATTCATAATCTCCACGCCCTGAAACCTCGCGTAGTTCACCGTCACGCCGTCGTCCAAATCCAGCTCGATTTGCTGATACGCCAGGTGTGCAAGCGCGGGGTCATAGGCGCGGCATTCTTTTTGTTTGGCGGCGACGGCTTCTATCAGCTTGCGGAGTTCAGCGCGTTCGCGTGGGTCTTTGGCCATGTCGGTGTGTGTTTCGTACATCTGGATTAGGTTGCTGTACGCCCTCTGCAAGTTATGCAGATAGTCCGTGCGAACACGCGCTAATGTAAATCTATCATACCTGTGCAGATAAATCAAGCACTTGAAGCCGTTCTTTCGCCCGCTTTCAAACTGCCAATAAATCGGCTTCTTTTGGTATGTCTTCACGTGGTCTTTGTAGAAATCGTTCATAAAGTAACGCCTGATTCTGTCCCGCGCCTTCATGTTACCGTCTATGTACAGCGCGTCGGCAATGAAGTTGAGGTTGGCCTCGAGCGTTTCCGCGCCGAACACAACCCTCACAAACTCCACAAACCTAAGGACAATATCGTCGTCAAAATAATCGTCGTCGGTGATGGGTATAATGCCGTCAGCGTCGGGCGCAAATGTCCTGTATTTGCCGCTATCCCAATCGCCGCCCGCGTATGCAAGCCCGTCTACATCCAAGCTATACCGCCCAAACATACAACCCACGGCATACGAAATAAAGCTCTTTATGTCGCGTGTCAAATCGGCTTTGCGGATAGTCACGTCTTTGTCGGCAACTTCGGGCGTGAGTTCGTCCTGCAAGCCGTATATCTCTATGAAAATGCGGTTGAGTTCTTCTTCGTTGGCTTTAAGTGTGGCAAATCTATAGCTAGAAAGATACCTCCAATCCCCAAAGGCATCTGCTATTTCATATGTCATGTTTTCAAAATTATCATCCCCAAAGCCCACTTTATATTTGATTAAAGGGTGAGTAACAAAATCCCAACTTGTTTCAAAGCTATCCCAGTCGATTTTGGAGATGGAGATGTTTTGGGTGACAAGTTCGTCAATGTATGGTTTGTATTCCTCACAAAATATAAATGGCAATCTTTCTAAATCACCGTTTGTAAAACTCATAGTAGGATTCAACATTCGTAAGTATTCAAACGTGACCACTGAACATAGAAAGCCAGATAAATACAACAAATTGTCATTTTCTTCCATAAAAGCGGAGCGACTTGTATCATCAAAAATATATCCTTGTGGTTTTAGTTTAACTCCAAACCTTGAAGAACTTAGTTTATTCCAAGTAATGCCCCTCTTAAAGTAAAATTGAGTATTTTGTGGTCTTGAAGCTACTCGACCAGAATTGTTTATAAAATTCTTCAACTCATAACCATTATTATGCCAATTAACAACATATTCATCATTCGTTGCCCACTTTCTGTAATCACCACCGCTATTGCATGGAAACCATTTATGAAGTCCATTCAGCGTTTGTGAAACATCAAAATAATTGAATCCTATTTTGTGAATGTTAACCTCATACCATAGCCTCTGAAATCTAGGATTATCACCAGTTGCTAGACCTGCTCTTGGAGATGCAACATCTTTCAATAGAACACCATTTGTATAAGCTTTCAGTGAAATTTCCCCCACCCAATACGCCACAGGCGCCCCAGGAATTTTCCCAAACCGCTCCTGCCTCACGCCATTAAAGCGCAGACTATGCTCTGCACTTTGGGCGGCTTCAAGAAACGCCGCTTCTTTGTCGTTCGCGTTCGCTATATCCACAAGCCTGATGTATGTTCCCATTACTTTACGCCCGCCCCTTTCCGAAGTACAAATGCCGTAGTCTGCACCACCTCGCCGCCGATTTCTTCAAACGCGCGCCCCCCAAGGTGAGCCATGTTTATTATATCATAGTCGCGAAGAATTTTACAACGCAGTTTCTCGTAGCTGGACAGAAACATCCATGCGTGCTGAGTTATCATGGCTTGATAACCGCCCTGTTTGAGCATTTGCCCGCATTGCTCAATAAACACGGCGAATAAATCGCTCTTGCTGTCGGGGAAGTGCTTTTTTACGTAGTCAGACAGTTTCGCGCCCATACCGCTTGCGCCCATGTACGGCGGGTTTGTTATGACTACATCATACTTTTGCGTGAGTATCTCGGCGACGGCTCGTGCTGGCTCTAAAATCTTTAGCGGTGTGTCAGATGTTGTCACTTGGGAACCGTCGAAGGTAGGCAATTCGGGGATTGTTACGTTTTGCAGAATAGAACCGTATTCTTTATAGTCCTCATAGTCGGGGAAGGCGTAGACCTTTGGTTGCGGCACCGTTTCTTGGCGCAAGAAACGGCGGTTGTAGTTCCGCGCTTTCATCATCAGCGCGAAATAGGCAAGCTGACCGGCGCGCTCGTCTATGTCTAGCCCGAAAAGGTTGTTCTCTAGTATTAAGTTAGGGATTTCACGCGCAACATAGCCGATTTTCTCGTAGATTTGGTATAGCACGTCAAAAGCGTATACCAAAATATGACCACTGCCCATGCAGGGGTCGATTACTTTTACGTCCTTTATGTCGAAGTCTTTCGTGTCGCTGTTTATGATGGCAAGCTGTGACTTTACGGAGTCTGTTTGCTCCGCTTCTCTCAGGTAATACCGCCAGCCCATTTCTACTGGGTCGAAGCCAAGCTTTTCTACAGCCAGTCTGCCGATTGAGTTTTCTACCATATACTTTACTATCCAGTCGGGCGTGAAAAGCTGTGTTGCCGCGGGGATGTTCTCTTTTGTTATCTTGATGTTCTTCTTTAGCCCCGCGAAAACCTCGTCTTTTTTCTCCGATATGTAAAACTGGTAGAGCCAGCCGATTATCTCGACTTGCTCGGTGAAGTCGTTTTCGTCTATGCTATGAACAAGGTCATAGACGATACTGCCCTCTTGTAAGTAGAGTTTGTCGGGCAACAGGAGTTCTGTATAATCTGCTATTCGTTCAAACATGCGCGGCATGACCCGACGTTGACTCCCCGCATAGATTGTGACTTTAACTCCTGTTCTGTGCGGTAAACCGAATAAGGGGTGATTATGCGGATACCAATTTCTTCTTTATGGGTTCCGCGTATTCTGTCGTCTATTATGGCATTAAATGCAAAGTCGTAGCGGTCGCTGTAGCGGTATTTCTTGTTAAGTCCGAAAAGGGTCGAGAGTATCTCGTCGCCTACCTTTTCTATGAGTTCACCCGTATCTATATTGATTTCGCGTATCTCACGGTTGATGTCTTGTTCCTCGTTTGTGAGGAAGATAAACTCCGCGCCGTTTACGGTTATGAGCTTCTCGGCTTCTAAACGGCGCAATGAAGCGTCTAGGCGTTTTTGGGTAGTTATGCGGTCTTCGTCCATGTTTTGGAGCATGAGGGTTGTGAGGTTATGGAGATTGGCGGGGAGAGTGTCGCCTATATATTTGACCATGAAAAGCACTTTTAGGACTGGTATGTCATGCTCGGGTACGAGTTTTTGGTTCTTTTCGGCGTTTCGGAATACGATTGTGATGTTGTGGTCTAGAAATGTCTCTATTGTCTTGAAGAATGCGTCAAAGGGTATCAGTACGCCGTTGTCAAACGAGCCGAACTCCTTGGCGGATTCTTGGAACGCGTTAAGAAGAGAACGTTCGCCCTCTGACAGATGTTTGCCTGACGCGCCGTGTGTTCTGATGCCTGTGAATACGGCTTGCAGTAGGTTAAACTGGTATGGGATGAACGGGTAAACGTCAATAAATTCCTGTTCCTCGGCGTAGAGTTTCTTCTCGGTTGTGTCTTGCGAAAAGGTTATGAGGTTTTTCAGTGCCGCGGCTTTTTGGGCATATAGAAGGCGCAGGCTGTCAGCCGCTTCGTCTGTTTTTACGAGCAGTCTTTTCCTTATCACCTCGTCCACATTGGCACTGGACAGTGAAAGTCTTGTATCGAAACGCCCGATAATCTTTGAGAAGTTGTCGCGGTTTACCTTTGTGATTGAGTCAATGTCCTGTTGGCTTGTGGCTATTACCCACGCCCTCCCGCCGCATTCTGTGCCGAGGTTTTCAACTACTGTCTGGAGGTTCAGCATAAGGTTGTCGTTTGAACCTATGTATTGCCCTATTTCGTCGCATAGGAAAATGACAAAATGCTTTTTGCCGCTTTGTTTAGACTTCATTTCTATGTATTCCCTAACCTTTGACGCGAATTGCGTAACGTCAAGGGAGTAATTGGCTTCGCTCTTGTCGTACCAGCTTCTTGCGGAATCAGTGCTCATTCTTGTGGTTTGCGCCAACGCGCTTATTATGCTGTCTTCTTCAAAGTAGAAATCCTCGCGGGCTTCTATCCATGCTTTGCCGCTTATCTCGTAAAAGCACGCCTTGAAGTCCTCATAAACGCCGTCGCGTGACATTTGGCGTTCTAGGTCTGCTATCCACGGCATACTGCCGCAGAAGCCCTGCATCTCATTGAAGACTTTCATAAAGACTTTGACTATAGCGTCTTTGTTGGTTTTGGAGTCAGCGTCAGATTTAGCGTCTATGTTAAACAGTATTATATCCGCGCTTGTTTCGCCCGCGACTTTCATATCGGCAAGGATTCTGTTGTCAGCGATTTTGCCGTCAAAATAGCTTATGGGCTTTAAGCCGCCATATGTACGGTTGGATAGCAAGTAGGATAGTATTTTAAGGAAGTGTGACTTACCACTGCCGAAGAAACCCGAAATCCACACGCCGATTTTATCTGTTCGTGCCTGCGTGCCTTTGCGGTAGGCATCAAAAAAACGATCAAAGTGGCGGTGAAGCTCGTGGGTGACTACATACTCGTCCAGTTCCTCACAGATAGTGGCTTCTTCGTCTTGACCGATTTTTATAACGCCTTGTATGGGGCGGTAAATGTTCTTTTGGAATAGGTCTTTTATCCTCATAAGTTGCCCTACCTTTCTATCAGCTTAAATGCGCGGTAATAGTTATCGTCGGTGATGTCGCCAAACAGCCTTAGTTCTCCCTCATAAACCCCTGGGAAGAACATGACAACAGGCGTGTTGTCAATCCTTGGGTGCAGGTTATTGAGGACGGTATGGGAGCGAATGACAGGCCATGCTTTGCCTACGCCCGACAGAAAGATTATGTCCTTGTCGGATTCTATGCTCTCGGATATTTTGCTCACAATCAGGTTTTCGGGTTGCGTCATACGCAAGGTTTGTTTTATCGGTTCAATGATTGCCATACTGCCTTTGGTTTTCTCCATTTCCAATGTTTTGTCAAAGTAGCCTTTTTCCCTTAATATCTCAATCATCATTCTATATAAATCAAAATGAACAATGCGGACATCGCTGTGCTCTATATTGATACTTTGTACCAGATAGTCAATATGCGAACGTACAATCAGCTCATCCTCCGCATTATAGTCAAAAATCCAGAAGTTAATCTCGTTGCCAAGCCCCTTACCAACGCGAAAGCTTTTCTCTAGTATTTTCGGTTTTATGAGGTCAAGCCGCTGGTTTAGCGTAAGCATTATCTATCATCCAATCCGTTTCAATCATTCATTGCTATTTTCAGTAAAGTAATATTGCGTCGGCGAAAGCTTCATTGCCGTTTCTGATAATGGCAAGCTCTGTTGTATCGCAAAGAGGTCTTGTTATCGCCAAATCACTGCCCGATTTCTTCGCAAGCCCCACTTCAACAAGGATTCGTTTGTAGACATTGCGGACATCCTCTAAGTTGCTCTTTGTCCACGTGGCTACACGCTCGCTTTCTTGTATCTTTCTTTCAAAGAAAACCACGAAATCAGTATTACTCATCACGGTTTTGCCGCTTAGAAACCCGTCAGCGTATACTTCACGCATAAATTCGCAAAACAACCTGTCTGTCTTTATGACGGCTAAAAGCGTAACTAGTTTTGCTGTCTGTTCATCGCCGAAAGCCAGCATCTTTAGTTGTTCGCTGTTGAGCGCAACCAGCCTTGACATTATCTTTCGCGGTAGGTCTTTCCTTCTACGTTCTTTACTTAACTGGTAGATGTTATCTTCTACTGATAACCCGATTATATCATCTATACCGTTTCCATCACATATAAGCAATGCCGTTCGTCTAGTTTCCGCAAAGAGCAGCGGCATGTCTTTTATAGCTGATGAATACTCTATATCTTGTAGCACTTAGATTACCATTCAGGCTCTATATAAGTTTTCAGGCAACAATTCTACAAAATCTGCCTATTCCTTATGAAGTATTTTATCATACAGTGTCACATAATTCAAGCTTATAGTTCTGTTTTTTCGACAGCACATTCCGTCTTTTAACGTGATTTGCCGCAGTTTGTCAAAACAAGTTGACAACTTGGGTGGATATGCTATAATTTACATGTTTTTGTTAATTTTGTCACTAAAAGAGGCTGAAATGGGTATTGTGATATGTGAGATTGAACGGGCGACCAATGGTCATAGCTTTGATTCCCATAGATATAGCCTTGACGATATTGACCAAAGCAGTATTGTCTATGAGGACCAAAGGGAAATAGTTTGGAAAGAGTATGGGGAAACAGAAAAGCTTAGGAAACCGATATACCTAAAGCGCGAAGCCGATAAGCGCGCAGGGTATCCTTCGGCTTTTTGTTATTTTCTGGATGGTTCTAGGAGAACATATAGGATTGACGATATGGCTTTTGGAAAGAATATATATCCCATTGTGGTCAGACAAGTTGGTGTCGGGTATACAGTTAGAGATGAACGCCTTTCCATGCACCCTGTTAGCGCAACAAAGCCCTATATTATTGTTGTTTTGCCGGATAAGGCGTTCAGTGGAAGTTGGGATACTTCAGACCAAATTTGAACGTTGCTAGGCAATATCAACACAAGTCTAAACTATGGCAAATATGCCAATCTTACAATTGACAGACTATTGGTATATAGCACAGATATGGACGAAAAGTACGAGAAGAATCGGGGCCCCAATGCTAAACTTTTTGGTTGACAAACACAAACATTTTGTATAGTAGCTCTCCCATCTTTTACTTGTTGGAAATATTTCTTAAAAATTACAAAAAAATACTTGATTCCTACAAATAGTTATGCTACAATCCATTGGTAAAATACATTGAGGTTGGGGTGTTTTCGCGTCAAGAAAACAAGTATTAAAAGGTGAAACATTTTGATACTTGTCCCCTCAACACTACACCATCGAAAGGAGTGCTTATGGAAAGACAGACTTCATCCTTTCGTTACTAGCGAACTTACTTCTCCACCTTTCCTGTCATTCCTTTATGGTTGCAAAGCGTAGTTCCTCATTATAATACGCTTAATATATAGCAACGACTCATAAAAAGGAGGCAGGACATGGGTAAGCGAATTTTCGCACTTATCCTGACCGTGGTACTGACACTCTCACTGATGTCAGTCACTGCGCTAGGGGCGGCTTATGCCGACACCAATGGTCACTGGGCGGAAACTGTCATCGAAAAGTGGAGCGGTTACAATGTAATCGTAGGCTGGAACGGTAATTTCATGCCCGATAATAACATCACACGCGCCGAAATGGCAGTAGTCTTCGACAAGATAATGAAATACGTCGAAACTTCCAAAACGTATTTCCCCGACCTTCCAGCAGATTTCTGGGGGACAGCAGCACTTCTGAAGACTAATGCTGCCCAAGTGTTTGTCGGTGACGGTTACACAATGCGTCCGCTTGACAACATCACATGGCAAGAGCTGGCTATCACGGCTTGCAAGGTATTGGGTATTGAACCTGTAAGCAAGATAACGCTCAACGATAACACGATTGACGTAGCTAAAGGCTATGTGCAAGCACTAATGGATTTAGGCTACATAGGTAAAACGAACCCTAACTACACCTACAGCGCGTCAGCTTATGTCACTCGCGCCCAAGTAATGAAGCTTCTTGACAACATTATCGCGGGCTTTTATCAAAAAGCCGGCACATACACAAATGACGTAAACGGCAACGTAGTCGTATCCGCATCCGGCACAGTCCTTAAAGACATGACTATTGACGGCACTCTCATCATAGCTGAAGGCGTTGGTGAAGGCGAAGTCACACTTGAAAATGTTATCGTAACAGGCGAAACAATCATCCGCGGCGGCGGTGCGAACTCAATTGTCGTATCTGGTAACTCCAAACTCGGCAAGGTCACTGTCATAAAGAACGGCGACGGTGAAGTTTCTGTCAAAGTCACTGGCAATGCAAAAGTCGATGTCGTTATTGCCGAAGATGGAAGCATCAACGTAAGCGGTACAGTTTCTCGCGTAGACGTCAAAGGCGATGTAGCAGTTTCACTCGTCGGTGCTAAAGTCGAAACAATCAACATAGACTCCAAATCCGAAGTAACAATCGACCAAGCTTCTGCTGTTACTGCTGTCAATGTTTCTGCTCCCGCCACTCACGTAGAGGTAGCCGGTACAGTAGCAAACATCACAGCAACCAAAGAAGCTACCGGTGCCACAATCGAAGCGACTGCTACGGCGAAAGTCACTACGGTAACCGTTTCAGCGCCTGAAGCTAAACTAGAGGTAGCCGGTACAGTCACAAACCTCACCACAACCAAAGAAGCCACAGGCACAACAATTGAAACAGCTTCCACAGCCAAAATCACAACCGTAACCGCGCAGGCGGTCGGCACAACTATTGAAGGCAGCGGCACAATCACAAATGTTAAGGCTCAGGCCAATGATGTTGCCGTCTCCACGCCAAACACTAAGGTTGAAGTAGCCGCCGGTGTCACGGGCACAACCGTCGGCGACACAGAAGTCAAAGGCGGCACAACAGTCACAACCAACAACACAGGAACCGGCTCAACCACAACCCCATCAACAGGCGGCGGTGGCGGGGGAAGCTCTGACCCGACACCAGCTACAGTTTCAGTCACTAACATAACTGTAACCAGTGCAACAACATTCACATTCACAGCCCCCGCTGACATCACGGGCATTAAGGTTGGAGCAACAACCGTAGCTATGACAGGCACGACAGCCCCATACGCAACAAAAGCCTCCGGCACAGGGAATGTAACGTGGACCGCCACTTTGGCCGCAACCGCCCCATTGACAGCAACAGCTCAAACCCTGACTGTTAGCAAGACAGGGTATACGAGCTATACCAACGCCACTGCGCTGGCCTACACTCTCGTTACAGTAACGGGTGTTAGTGTAAGTGATGCAACAACGGTAACAGTAACGCTGAGTGGAGCTAAGGCTGGGTTGACGAAGGATGACTTTGCAGCAGCAACCTACACAATATCGGATGTTAGCGGAGCAGGCACAGCAAATATTATCACAAATGCTACACCTAATGCAGGCAACACAGTCTACACACTAATACTTACAACTAGTGTAGCTTCCGGACACTATGTAAAAATTTCTGCGACAGGCTCAAACCTTGGTGCAAGCAGTGCAAGTGCACAGTATGCAGCAAGCGGCGACGCAAGCCTTAAGCTTTCAACAGCAGGTTCAGCAGCTGGCAA
>CAZOVK010000040.1:0-21373 GCA_964583165.1 uncultured Defluviitaleaceae bacterium
ACGACTGAAAAGGACAGATATAGGTTATCCATTATACGCCCCACGTTTAGAATTTGTATGGTTATTACTTACAGTCCGGACATGTGCGCAGATACCATGACAGGCGTTTGCCGCAGGTTGGGCACTTCCATTTTATATCTTGCTCAATCAAGAAGGCATCCATGCCGATTTCGCGGATTCTGTATAGGTTTTCGATGGCCTCTTTGTGGTGATAAACGCCGTCGCTTTCGAATTTAATGATAAGGGCGCATGGGAAACACTCACATTCTCCGCAGTGCAACAGTGGTTTAATGCGCTTGCTGTTCCTTTCAAACAGGCAGTCCATTATTGAACACGCGCCACAACCGTTATTTTCACGGCAACCCTCGCAAGCGGTTGAAGTGTTTAAGTCCATACCCTCGGCCATATCAAGCGGCAAATGGCGCACGTCATTCTCCAGCACGGCAACCCTAAGCCTGCAAGCGTCACAGTTTATTCCACAATATGCTACTCTGTTCATATCTCCCCCGTTAAAACATACAGTCAGGGCAGTCACGCATATACCACGACAGCCTCTTGCCACAAGATGAACAATGCCATTTAACTCTTTCTTCTTCTAAAAACGCGCTCATACCGATTTCACAGATTCTGTAGAGGTTTTCTATGCCCTCTTTATGGTGTGGTTTGTCGTCATTCGCAAAGTTTTCGATATGAGCGCATGGGAAGTTTTCACACTCGCCACAATGCAAGAGCGGATTAATCCGCTCTTGATTTTTCTCATATATACAATCCCTTATCGCGCAAACGCCACAGCCTATGCCATCACGGCAACCTCCGCATGTGGTCATTGCGCTCAAGTTCGTGCGGAGCGCAACCTCAGCGGTTAGATGTCGTGAGTCTTGGTCAAGGACGGCTACCCTTATTCTGCACGCATCGCAATTTAAGGCGCAGAAGGCTATGTTTTCCATACTATTACTCCGCATCAAACACAGTCTGGGCAATCACACAGATACCATGACAGTCTTTTGCCGCAGGTGGGGCATTGCCTAACCGTGTTTTCCTCGTCAATAAACGCGGTTAGCCCTATTTCTTGTATTCTATGTAAATTTCGGATAGCTGCGCTATGGTGGGGTATGCCGTCGTTCGCGAAGTTTTCTATAAGTGTGCACGGGAAGCTTTCACATTCTCCGCAATGGAGGAGGGGCGTTTGCCGCGTTACGTTCTTTTCAACTATGCAGTCTTTAATAGCGCAGTCACCGCATGTGTTGTCAAATTGGCAACCCGGGCAGGGCTCTTCGGCATTTACATCCATGCCTTTTGCGCCGTCATATTTGGAGGGCATGGGTTGCAAGTGCCGCGCGTCCTTATCCTCAATGGCAACGCGGAAACTGCACGCATTACAGTTTAATCCACAATAAGAAATCATAGGAAAACACCTAACCTTTTATAAGAATACATCAAATCTACACCATGATTTTAACACTATCACAACAATAAGTCAATTAAAAAAGCGGCTTCTACGCCGCCGAATGATGTTAACCCACTTTAAGCTCCAGACGTAATCTGTCAGCTATGAGCGCGATGAATTCGCTGTTTGTGGGTTTGCCCTTGTGATTGTTTATCGTGTAACCGAAAAGATTGTCGATTGCGTCGATTTGACCGCGATTCCACGCGACTTCTATAGCGTGACGTATGGCGCGCTCTACGCGTGACGGCGTTGTGCCGCATTTTTTGGCGATGGTTGGGTAGAGTTCCTTTGTGATATAGTTCAGAACGTCTAAGTCCTTAACGGCCATAATGATGGCCTCGCGCATGAAGTGATAGCCGCGAATGTGCGCGGGCACGCCGATTTCATGCAGAATGTTCGTGACGCGTGTTTCGATGTTTAAGTCCATTTCTTCTTCGGAGCGGCGCAACTCATAACTGGGCGCGCTCTTTTGGTATTTGCTCGCGGGTTCCATGCTTTGGCGTATGCGGCTTACCAAGGTATCCAAATCGAAGGGCTTAATCATGTAGTATTGTGCTCCGAGGCTTAGGGCTTGTAAGGTGTATTTCTCTTGTGAGAGCGCACTCAGCACCATGCAGACCGGAGAGTAGCTCTTGCGGTTGCGATTGATTTCTTCCAGCACGGCTATGCCGTCGAGTTTTGGCATGATACAGTCAATTAGGACTACGTCGGGGTGATGGCGCGTGAGCATGTCCAACGCTTCAATGCCGTCATTAGCCACGTCAACCACGCACATATCCGTCTGTTTTTCGACATAAAACCGCACAAGCTCACAGAAGTCTTTATTATCGTCCGCCAGAAGCACCTTTATTTTTTCATTACCCACACAAATACCCCCCAATGGAAATTGTTGTAAAATCAAACAATACATAAAGCACTGTTGCGAAAATACAAGTAATAATGTCAACAATTCCCATTATAAGAGCCTTATACAATAAAATCAACATCTATCGTGTGCAATATTCGGCTAATATTCGCGGATTGGAAAGGATTTCGACATATCACGACATACACTAAGCGAATGATATGAAGTCTACAAAATGTAGTCGTCAGGCAGGCCGTAGAGTGAAAGTGATGCGTTCGAGAAGCGGGAGTCTTCGGTTACCTCTTTGCCGAACCACTCTAAAGGCGCGAATTGACGGCATGATTTGATACACTCAAATTCTACCTCAACTGTGGCCAGCCCGTCAAGTTGTTCATGATAAATGTCCAATTCTGCAACTAACCCACTATTGTCAATGGGTATGCGCCAGCGTGTTTTGTTTATCGGTGTCGAATCGGTGTCGCATTTTTGCCAGAGTCTGTCGAATTGTTCTTTGGTGAGAGGTAGCTCAAATTCTTCGCGTGTTATCAGACCTTGACCCTTGACAGTCAAAACATAGACGTTACCATCTTGACGAACGCGGATTACGGGGTTTATCGAGATATAACCCTGACGGATTTCTGTATGCAGAAAACTGTCAAGATTTAGGAAACTCGGCAACTTTTTGACATCAACCAGATACTTTCTCTCGATTTCGTACTTCATACTTTTCTCCTTTTTCCAATTTTTGCCCGTATGAAAACATTTTACCCGGGAAATGCTTATTGCGTAACACTACCAACGGAGGGTTCGGAGGGTTTAATGTGGCGAATAAGGTAGAAATATGCGGTGTGAACACAGCAAAGCTACCTGTTCTTAACAATGAGGAGAAGCAAACGCTGATTATCCGTATCAAAGAAGGCGACCAAGAAGCACGTAGCCAGTATATCTACGGCAATCTGCGCCTTGTCCTAAGCGTTATACAACGCTTCGGCAACCGCGGCGAATACATCGACGACATCTTCCAAGTTGGTTGTATCGGGTTGATTAAGGCTATTGACAACTTCGATTTGTCGCATGGCGTGAAGTTTTCTACCTATGCCGTGCCTATGATAATCGGCGAAATACGCCGTTATCTGCGCGATAACAACTCAATTCGCGTATCGCGGTCATTGCGTGACACGGCGTATAAGGCGCTTTCAGCGCGGGAGAAGCTCATCAATATGAACTCGAAAGAGCCGACAATTGACGAGATTGCCAAGGAGCTGGATTTACCGCATACGGACGTGCAGTTTGCGCTTGATGCGATTCAAGACCCGATTTCGCTGTTTGAGCCTGTCTATCACGACGGCAGTGAAACACTGTTTGTCATGGACCAGGTCAGCGACGACAAGAACACGGACACACAATGGCTCGAAAACATTAGCCTATCTGACGCGCTCAAACGTCTTAACGACCGCGAGAAGCACATTTTGAATCTTCGCTTTTTTGAGGGCAAGACCCAAATGGAAGTCGCGAACGAGATAGGCATTTCGCAGGCACAAGTGTCCAGATTAGAGAAAAGCGCTTTGAAGAACATGAAAAAATATATTACCTAGGGGCGTGTAGTGCCCCGATTTAGAGAAATCCAAAGAAAGGAGGGATATTATGCCGGATTCTAAACAAAAGCAAAAGCCCAAGCAGAACAAGGAAGCCAAGGACAGACTCGACAGCCAACTTGACGCGGGCAGAAGCGCGACAATCAGACAGATCAAGTGAGGCGACAAGTAGGGCAATAGGTATTGCCACGTTTTGTATCACTATTTTAGAATAAATGACCCATTTTGGCGCGTAGGAAATCCAACGCGCCGTCTTTATTGTCCTTAGTGAGTTGACTTTCTATCTCATGTCGCATAATCTGCTCTGTGCGGGCTTTACGGGCAGCGGGGACTTCGTTGTAGTGGTACATGATGAGTTGACCCTCATAAGCTAAGACGCGAAGCCTTTCGTATACGTCGGGGATATACATACAGTCGAGAACATCGAGTGATTCTGTCGTTGACAGTGCGGATTTTATGCTTTCATGTGTTTTGAACGTCTGGGGTGCGGAGGTTGTGTAGATATAGCCCTCTTTGCCCATATAACTGCTTTCAAACATGCCGTGATAGAATTCTTCTATTATCGGCAAGCCCGTTTCTCTGTCAAAGCCGTAAGGATAGAACTGGTAACAGGGGTTGGGCTTAGTTAGCCCATTGTCATCAAAGTAGGATTCTACAATCTTGACTGTGTAGATTGTGGCTACGACAATGTTTGTGGTGAGATAGAGAATCGGCGCGGCTTCACCGCGAGGCATGGGTACTAGGGTTGTAAGCTCACCTTTATTACTACCGTGATAAAATCGTTCCAAATGAATCCCTCCTGAATAGTTGAGGGCGGCAAAGCCGCCCTCGTTTATAGTCGTTCTATCATTATGCCCTTCATACTGTCGTGATTATTGTGTAGCTCGTAGATTAGCCGTTTTTCTTCATCATTACAGCCAATCAAAATCTTGATTTCGCTGTCACGCTTCATCAAATCTACTGTGCTGATGATTGCGTCAACCACTTCGCCGTTCGTGCCGCGCCATATGTCAATGCCGCCGCCGTCTGGTGATGTCGTGTTTTTGAGAAAACCATAATCGACTGGGTAGATTAAGCTTGGGTAGCGTGGGTGAGCGGTGCCTTTAGGTCTATCTATCACAACGCAAGATTCTGCTACGAGTTTATCAAGCGCGAGCCAGAATTCTTTGTTATACATAGCGGTGGCGGGTTATTCAAACGCCTTTTTCAGCACGGCAAGGAACTTGTCCAAGTCCTCATAGGACAGCGCGTCTGAAATCTGTAGGCGGATACGCGCAGTGCCTTCGGGAACGACAGGGAAGCCGAAACCGATGGTATACACGCCGTCATCAAGCATCTTTTCAGAAATAGCGATAGCCTTAGCCGTGTCGCCGATGATGAGCGGGATAATCGCACTGTCACCTTCTAGCGGTTCTAAGCCCATTTCAACAATCTTGTCGCGAGTGTACTTGACTTTGGCTTTAAGCGAGTCAACGATTTCGGGGTGAGCGTCAAGGTAATCAATCGAAGCCATAGCGATAGCGCAAAGCACGGGCGGCAGGCTGTTCGAGAACAGTGACGGACGGCTACGTTGCGCTAGGATTTCGCAAATGGACTTCGAGGCCGCGATAAAGCCGCCACCCGCGCCGCCAAGAGCCTTGCCGAATGTGCCGCTGATGATGTCAACGCCTTCGGTTACGTTGTAGTATTCCATTGTGCCGCGACCTGTTTTGCCGATTACGCCGCTGGAGTGACAATCGTCAACCATGAGGAGCGCGTTATACTTTTTGCAAAGCGCGATAATCTCGGGCAGTTTGCAGATGTCGCCTTCCATTGAGAAAACGCCGTCTGTGACAACCAGAACCGTGCCGCAATCCTGTGTTTCGATGAGCTTCTGTTCAAGGCTCTCCATATCCGAATGCTTATAAACACCGCGTGTTACGCCTTTAGCCACAGCGCGGCAACCGTCAATAATCGAAGCGTGGTTTAACTCGTCAGAGATAACCGCATCGCCGCTACTTAGAAGCGCAGGGATAGAAGCCGTATTAGCCGCCCAGCAGGACGAGTAGGTGATGGAAGCTTCCATACCGAGCCATTCGGCTACACGCTCTTCAAGCTTTCTGTGAATGTCATAGGTACCGCAGATAAAGCGGACGCTGGACGCGCCGCCGCCGTACTGGTCAAGCGCCGCATGAGCCGCCGCGACAACCTCGGGCTTGCCCGCAAGACCCACATAGTTATTGGAGCACAGAACGATAACGTCACCGTATTTCTCGACATTCATAACACCGTTCAGTGTGTTTGTGTTAAACTTGAAATTCTTGTATGTGCCTTTTTCGCGGAGTGTCGCGAGCTCGTTTTCAATCTTTTCATAGAAATTTACGCGCATTTATTTTGCCTCCCAATCCAAAACAATCTTGCCGGAGTTGCCGCTTGCCATGATTTCAAAGCCTTCTTGGAAGTCGTCAACATTGAAGCGGTGTGTGATAATCGGTGTGATGTCAAGACCGCCCTGAAGAAGCGTCTGCATCTTGTACCATGTTTCAAACATTTCGCGGCCATAGATACCCTTGATGAACAGGCCGTTAAAGACAACCTTGTCCCAGTCAACGGAAGTGCCTTCCGCTTGCATACCGAGCATGGCAATCTTGCCGCCGTGAGCCATGTTGTTGACCATATCGTTGAATGCATATTTACTGCCGCTCATTTCTAGCCCGACATCAAAGCCTTCTGTCATACCTAAAGAAGCCATAACCTCGGGCAGTGTAGTTTCTTTGGCGTTAATGGCGTGCTTGATACCCATTTTCTTCGCAAGCTCGATGCGATAGGGGTTTAAGTCGGTGATAACGACATAACGCGCGCCGCATTTTTGGGCTACAGCCGCCGCCATGATACCGATAGGGCCCGCGCCCGTCACGAGAACGTCTTCGCCAACGAGATTAAACGAGAGAGCCGTGTGAACGGCATTGCCGAACGGGTCGAAGCAGGAGAACAACTCTTCTTCGATACCCGGTGCGGCATGCCAGACGTTTGAAACGGGCAGGCTGAGGTATTCAGCGAACGCGCCGTCGCGATTAACGCCTACACCATATGTGTTGCGGCAGAGGTGGCGACGACCGGCGCGGCAGTTACGGCAAACGCCACAAGTGACATGACCTTCACCCGAAACCAAGTCGCCGACTTTAACATCCGTTACATTCGCGCCGATTTCTACGACATGACCGACATACTCATGACCGATAACCATGGGCGTTTTGATTGTGCGTTGCGCCCAGTCGTTCCACTCGTAGATGTGAATATCCGTGCCGCAGATACTGGTCTTGTGAATTTTAATGAGAACGTCATTAGGCCCAATCTCGGGTACGGGTACTTCGCCCATCCAAACGCCTTTTTCGGGTTTGAGTTTGAGAATTGCCTTCATCATCTTTGGCATAATTTACCCCCATTCTTATATTAAGTAGCAATTTTATCCTACTATATTCTAGCACAAGCATTTAGAAAAAACAATGAGTTTTAGCGCGAAGCTTTAACTGGACAAACGCCGCGGAATCTGTTAAAATACATACATAACAATTGATGGAGTGGTATTATGACCTTAATGGATGTACTTATTATCATTTTTGCGGTAGTGGTCGTTATTGGCTTTGGGTTGTATTACTTGAACCGCTGGGCTTCTAAGAAGATGACGGCGCAACAGGATGCCATTGCGAAGAACAAGCAGAATATGACGATTTTCGTTATCGACAAGAAGCATGACTACGCGAAGAACGTCAACCTCCCTAAAATGGTAGCGGAACAATTGCCTAAAACGACGAAGCTCATGAAGATGTACTTTGTTCAGGCGAAGATTGGGCCGCAGATACTTACGCTCATTTGTGACAAGCACATCTATAACAATCTTACGCCTAAGAAGTCGGTTCAAGTTGAGATGGCGGGGCTTTATATCGTGGGCGTTAAGGGTTTGAAGTCGGCCGAAGAGATGAAGAAGATAGAGAAAGAGAAGAAAAAGTCAGAGAAACAAGCCCAAAAGGCCGAAAGCAAAAAATAGTATTGACAAAAACGCCGCAAAGGTGTATATTGCATTAAATACATGCAGGGATGAACGATGGTAAAGCTGTATTCAGAGAGCGGGCGGTTGGTGAAAGCCCGATACAAGCGCCGTCTGACCGAACCTTGTCGCGCTTAGGCGCAGTTTTCCTGTCTAATAAATAGGAACGTAGGATTGCGTTAAATCTTCGAGTGGACATAGTTGTTTTTGTGTCAATTAGGGTGGTACCGCCATTTATGCCTTGGCCCCTATTGGGGTTCTGGGCTTTTTTATTTGGAAAGGAGAGATATTATGGCAAAGGAAAAGAAGGTTGAAGCTATCACAAGCCGCGCCGAGGACTTCGCGCAGTGGTACACAGACGTTGTGAGAAAGGCGGAGCTTGCGGACTACTCGTCTGTGGCGGGTTGTATTGTCGTTAGACCGTATGGTTGCGCGATTTGGGAGCTTATCACGGCGGAATTGAACGCGCGATTGGTTGAAACGGGGCATGAGAACGTGCATATGCCCATATTCATACCTGAGAGTTTGTTACAGAAAGAGAAAGACCATGTTGAAGGCTTCGCGCCAGAGGTGGCGTGGGTTACACATGGCGGGAGCGAGAAATTGCCCGAAAGGCTCTGCATTCGCCCCACATCTGAAACGCTGTTTTGTGAACATTACGCGAATATCATTCAGTCTTATCGCGACTTGCCCAAGCTTTATAACCAATGGTGCTCTGTAGTCCGTTGGGAGAAGACGACACGTCCGTTCTTGCGCACGCGTGAGTTCTGGTGGCAAGAGGGGCATACGGCGCACGCGACGGCAGATGATGCGCAGGTTGAAACGTTGAAAATTCTGGACATTTATGCGGCCCTTTGTGAGGAATTTTTGGCTATGCCTGTTATTAAGGGGCAGAAGACCGACAAAGAGAAATTCGCGGGCGCGAACGCAACTTATTCCGTTGAAGCGCTTATGCACGACGGCAAGGCTTTGCAAGCGGGCACGACGCATAACTTCGGCGACGGTTTCGCGCAGGCGTTTGGGATTCAATATTTGAGCAAGGACAATAAGCTAGAACATGTTCACCAGACATCATGGGGTGTGTCAACGCGCTTGATTGGTGGGTTGATTATGGCGCATGGTGACGATAACGGGTTGGTTTTACCGCCTAGGGTTGCGCCTGTTCAGGTTATTATTATACCTATCGCGGCGCATAAGCCCGGGGTTATCGAGAAGGCCGAGGAACTCAAAACGCGCTTGTCCGCGACGACTCGCGTTAAGCTTGACGCTTCTGACAAATCGCCCGGTTGGAGATTCGCGGAGTGGGAGATGAAGGGTGTACCCGTTCGCGTTGAGATTGGGCCTAAAGATATTGAGGCTAACCAGTGTATCTTGGCGCGGCGCGATAATGGCGAGAAGATAACGGTAAGCCTTGATGACCTTGAAACGGCTGTCGCCGAGTTGCTGGCGGATATTCAAAAGAATCTGTACAACACCGCTAAGGCGTTTATGGACAGCAGGACCTACAGCGCGACAAGCTTAGAAGAATTGGAGCGGCTTGTGAACGAAACACCCGGTTTTGTTAAGGCCATGTGGTGTGGTGACCGCGCTTGCGAGGAGAGCATTAAGGAGAAGATGTCGGTTACGGCGCGAAATATTCCGTTTGAACAGGAGCAGATAGCAGAAACTTGCGTCTGTTGTGGAAAGCCCGCTAAAACTATGGTTTATTGGGGCAAGGCTTATTAAACGCATCTTTTTCAAAACCGCCTTCGGGCGGTTTTTTTATGCTAACGGCAGTAGGATAGTAAAGGTTGTGCCCACATTCGGTTCTGATTCGACAGTAATGATTCCTCCGTGCTCCTCAATGATACGTTTTGTTATGGCAAGCCCGATACCCGTGTGGCGCGGGTCAATACTCCAGAATCTATCGAACACATAGGGCAGATAAACGGGCTGAATGCCACAGCCATTGTCGAATATATGTATTTGTAGATGTTTGTCGGCGACTTCAGTTAAGATGTCTATGCGCCCGTCAGGGGGCATGAAGCGTATCGCGTTGTTCAGAATGTTTTCAATCGCGACTTTGAGTTTTTCGCTGTCCATGTTGACGGACGCATCAATGCCGTAGTGATTGATTGAAAAATGTTTGGGGCTAGAAGTCGCGACGGCCCTGTATGAGCGGATAATGCCATCGAGAAAACCCGAAATGAGTTGTATGCGGAAATTCGGCATGTCTTCGTCCAGTTTCGATAGGACGGACAGTTTGTCTACGCGTTTCGCCAGTTCACTCACCTTGTCGCTGATATTCTGCATGATTTGTATGCTTTCGCTCTCGTCGGTGACTATGCCGCTTGTCAGAAGCTCAACGAAGCCGCCGATAGCTGTCAGCGGGGATTTGATGTCGTGAGAAATATCGGACATGAAGCGTTTGCGCGTGGCGAGTATGTGGTTAAGGTGGTCATTCGCGGCATTTAGGTTTTGCGTTTGTTGCATCATGATTTCTTCCATGTGGGCCGCGTATTGGGCGTTTTCGCGGTAAATGTCAAGCACGCGGCGAAAGAGCATAAAAGAGAATACGGCGGATAGGAATACGAAAGCTTGTTCAGTGCCCGAGCCGAAGAGAACTGGGTCAAAATCGCCGCTGAAACTGTCAATGATAGTACCCGCCGAATACAGAACAATGCCGCAGACAAGGGGAACGAACGCGGAGTGGCGTTTAATGGCGGCTGAAATTGTTGTGCCAATGATACAAAAGAGCACAACAAGTCTGTACGCATTATACATGAACGGATAGAGGGCGCACGCCAAGCCGAATGCGCTAAGAATACGGCTTATGAGTGTCAGCGAGAAAATCACTGTAATCAGTATGGTGAAACGCTTATGGGCTTTGGTTATGTTTAAAATCAAATGTGTAAGCGATAGCAGTAAAATACAAAAACACGCGTCCGTGAACAGGTAGACTAACCATACAGTCGAAAACCCTATGCCGCTAATCAGCGTATACGACATATACCCGCCGAAGCTTAGACAAATAACAGCGAAATGGGCTAGAGCGCGGTCTTTTTGAAATAGCGCGAACATGATAAACGCAATACTTGTCAGTAGGGGGATGCCTATGATTATCACGCGCATGATTATGCGTATACCAAAGAGAGTATCCATATCACGTTGAAACCCGAAAGCTGGGGCGTAACGTAACCTGTTTGTGTAATGAGAATAGTTAGAAGCGGCGATGACGATTTCGGCAATACCCGAAGCCTCGAAGCTGACGGAGCCTGTGCGGATAAAAGGCTTGTAACCGTTTATTACACCACCTGTGAGTCTGCCGGGGTTTTCGTTTTGGCGCAGAAGCTGACCGTTTATCCAAAGCTTATAAGACGAGAATATCTCTGGCAATTCGAGCGTGTATACATTCGGACTATTCGGTAAAACCGCCGTTAGGCGGTAAGTTGAGCTGGTGAATTGTGTGTTTAAGCCATCGGAATCGTACCCAATGTTTACATACCTATTCGGCGTTTGGGGAGTGGCGAAAACAGAGGGCTCTAGCAACGCGTTTTCGTAGAGTTCCCAGCCATTTGTCAAATAGGTGATTTGACTGCTGAACGTCAGAACACCGTTACTAGCGGGGCTTGAGTTTATTGTGTATTTATTGTCAAAGATACGCGCCGTCAACATTAAAGTCAGCGCGGCTATAAGAAAGACCACTGATGTGACAATACGGTGAATGCCGTAAAAACCTGCTTTTCTATTCATGGACGTAACGATAACCGCCGCCCCAAACCGTTTCAATGGGGTCATAACCGTTGGTTGCGTTTCTTATCTTGCGCCTTAAATTCGCGATGTGAACGGCTACAACACGTGCGTCGTCGTTGACCGGGGCTTGCCAGATGCGCTCAAATAAATCTTCAGCCGACAGTGATGGACCGTTTTCGTTCATAAGCACTGAGAGTAACGCCAGCTCTTTTGTGGTGAGTTTCAAGTGTATGTTGTCAACGCTTATACTTGTTTTTGAGTCGATGACTATACGGCGCTCTTTTTTGGTGACGATGCGCGGCATAGTGGCTTCAACACGTTTTCTTATTCGGTGTTCTAACTCTTTGAGGGAGAACGGCTTGGTCACATAATCGTCGCCGCCGCTCTCGAAACCGCTTATGCGGTCATCTTCGGCAGACATGCACGACAAGAAGATGACGGAACAACCGCACATCTCCTTCAAGACTTCGCAAATATTCAGCCCGCTACGGTCGGGCAGGTTCACGTCCAGCAAAACACAGTCGGGCGAGAACAACTCAGCCGTGTCAAGCGCCGCTTGTGCTGTGAGAGCCGTTTTTACGTCAAAACCCGCATGGGTCAAATACCTATTCACAATCGATAGGATTGAGGGGTCGTCGTCAACTATCAAAACGGCTATTTGGTTCATGTTATCACCCATATTACGCCATGCCTCTTAACAGCGCTGATACGTCAGTGTATTTGCTCACATCGTCAATCAAAATCATATTGGGTGTGACAATTTTGCCGATAACACTTTGTTTGCCTTTCACACCCTCACCCGAATCACCCGCCGCTATCGATACCCAAAGTTCGGGGGATATGAGCGCAAGGGAGTATGCCTCTCGCCCGAAGCTTGCAAAGCTGTTGCGTGGCTCAAATGACGTTTCCGAGGTAATATCCACATTTTTTAGCTCAAAACACGCCCCACGCATGGCTTTCATTAGTACATCAAATCTGCCTTCAAGCGGGAAACTTACTGACGGGGTTATGCTCTGTTCGTCAATTGTCGATTTCAAGCCCTCAAAGATGTATGAGAAATCGCCGAAAACGCGCTCGTCACTGCCGATACCGCTGAGTATGGGGCGGCTTCCGATAGTGGTTTTCTCGAAATTCGCCGCGACGATTGTGGCTTCTTGTTCTGTAAGCCCGCTCTCTACGCCAAAAGCGTAGACGGCCTTACGGACATTGAAAAACTCGTTTAGGTATTTAAGCTTTATGACCGAAAAGGTTATGTCTGATAAGAATGTGGGTTTGTATGCCATATTTAATTCCTTTCTATATATTATCGTTTATTTTGCGTATGTCGCCGTTTCGCGCGGTTATGCCTTTTCTGTCGAAGTCGTCTAACATAGCGAGGGCAACGCGGCGTGTTGTACCGAGTAGGTCGCGGAAGTCGCCGAGCGTGAAACCATCGGGGTGGGTTTTCGAGAAGTCGCGGAGTAGTTCCTTGGCGCGGTCGTAATGCGTTTTGTGAACAGACAGGTCATTATCAAGGCGCATGATGGTTACGTCAACCATGCTGTCAAAGACTGATACACGTTCAGCGTCTTTAGCTGTAAGTTCTGCGATTGCTGGCGGCGAAAAGCCCGCGTTTAGCAGTCTCGCGTCAATCTCGTCACGAATGGCGGCTTGTTTGGGGTTGTAGGCGATTTTGTGTTGACTGACACACATGGTAATGCCGCCGTCAAGGCTTTTGATTAAGCCCTCGTCAGAAAACAGCTTCAAAAACGCGTCATAGTCCTTTTGTTTGAGCTGTTTACTCGTTTTGTTGCGAAGTTCCGCCTTTTGCATACCCTTTTTGAGCGGGTTCGTGTTGTGAAAATCTGATAGCGTTTCAAGAATTGCCACGCGTAAATCTTCTAGCGCAGCGGAATGATAGTATTGGTTGTTTATTATGACAAGTCGCGCGTTTTCGCATAGTTCTTTGAGGTGTTCGGCAACCGTCGTTTCGTCAGCCGACATATAAGCCGCCACTTGTTTGACCGAAACACCAGAAAGCCCCTTTGATTGCACGAAATCTTCAGTCACGTCGTCTGTTTCGCCGCTTTCTTTGACTTTAAGCTTGTCTACAATATCCTTTTCTGAACGGCGATGGAAGGTCGGGTTGGGGTCAAGGACTATGCCGCCGCCGATTGTTTCCATAGGAGAGTAGTTGCGAATGACGAATTTGTCGTCCTTTTTCGTGACGGCGGGTTCTTCAAGGCGCAACTGACAAAAAGCAGATTCGCCCGCTTTGATAGTGTTTACGTCAAGTGGCACAACACGCGCCAAAATCTCCTTCGCGCCCATATAAACGCGGATGCGCGATAGCATTTTGAGTTCTATATCGGTGTGTTCGACAAGGCTGATTTTTACGTCTAATAGGTTCGTTTCGCGCATGGAGCCGATAGCGCCGAGAACGTCACCGCGGTGGAGTTGTTCAACTTTAAGATTGCCGATATTGAGCGCCGTGCGGTTGCCCGCGAATGCCGAGTCTACGTTTGTATCATGAACTTGGACGTTACGGATTTTGGCTGTTAGGTTCTTGGGGTATACCTCTAATTCGTCGCCGTTTCTGATTATGCCCTCGCTTAAAGTGCCCGTTACAATCGTGCCGAAGCCTCGGAGTGAGAATACCCTGTCGATATGAAGCCGCGCAGGGGCCGCCTCGTTGCGCGTTTTCATGTTCTGCGCCATTGTGTCAATCGCGGCTATGAGTTCGGGCAGACCATGCCCCGATATCGAATCGACACTGACAATGTCAGCTTTCGCGTAGAAACCATTGGGATTCTTGTTCTGTAACTCTCTGATGTCGTCCATGACGAGTTCACGCATAATCTCGTCCGCTAAATCGTGTTTTGTCAAGACGAACAGCGCGTCTTTTATATTAAGATAACTCAAAATGTCGAGATGCTCAATCGTCTGAGGTTTGATACCCTCACACGCGTCAATCGTCACAAGCACCAAATCAATGCCTGTCGCGCCCGCAATCATGTTTTTGATGAAACGCTCATGCCCGGGCACGTCAATAATGCCCGCGCGCATACCGCTGGGTAGGTCAAAGTATGTGAAGCCCAGATTTATCGAAATCCCGCGCTTTATCTCGTCTTTAAGCGTGTCTGTGCTTCGGCCAGTGAGCGCCTTTATGAGAGTGGTTTTGCCGTGGTCAATGTGCCCCGCCGTGCCGATTATAATGTTTGCCATTTTATCATCCTCATCAGTAATTAAATATAGAATACTGTTTTTCTTTGATTTAGTCAAGATGGAAAGATTAGCTTAGGAAAATTAAACATGACTTTAGATGTGTCGGCGGGACAGAATAGGTATGAAGGGAGGAATGATGGAGATTAAAAAGATTATTCCGGTATTTTTGATGATATTTATGCTCGCGGGTTGCGCAAGTACAAGTGTGCTGAACAGTGCGGGTATGACTGATATAACCGTGAACGCAGAAGAGCCCGTGCTTGATGAGCCCGTTGAGAGCGCGAGGGTGCCACTTGTTGTGGGTGAGAAGGCCATGTTTGATACAATCATACCGTCTTATTCGTATTCAACGAAGTTTGCGAAGGGCGATAAGGCGCGGGATACGAATATCAAATTAGCTTGTGAGGCCATTAACGGGATTGTGGTTGAGCCTGAACAGCTTTTCTCATTCAATGAAGCCACGGGGCCGACGAATGCGGAGAATGGTTATAAGTTGGCGCGAATTTTTATAAAGGGGCGCAAGGAGAAGGGCTACGGCGGTGGCGTTTGCCAGGTCAGTTCGACGCTTTTTAATGCGGCCGAGGGCGCGGGCATGGAGATTGTCGAGCGTCACCCACATTCACGCAAGGTCGAATATGTGCCGCCCGAGCGTGATGCGGCTGTGTCTTACGGTAGTATTGATTTGAAGTTTATAAATACCAAGCCATATGCTGTGCGCGTTAAGGCGGCTGTGGGTAAGGACAACACGGTTTATGTGACGATTGAAAGGGTATAAAAATGGGGCGGCTAATGCCGCCCTTATTTTGAGGTTGTCCACCATGTAGAAGTTGAGTAGGGTCTGAAGCCTATGTGGTAGTAGAACAGTTGGGAAGAACCCACAAACGCGCGCTTTGCGCCGAGTTCGCCACATCTCCGTATAGCTTCGAGTACGGCGGCCTTACCTAAGCCCATTTTGCGATAGGCGGGGTCTGTTGCGACAGGTTCTACGAGTGCGCTTTGTGAGTTTATGTCATACCACATGCCGCAATGTGAAACGAAATCACCGTTGGGGGCGACGACGGCTATCTTTATGTCAAGGTTCACATTCGGGCGACGTAGGGTTCCATCATAGAGCGGGAGGTCATCTTCGGGGAGCGTGAACACACCTTCGCCGTTTGCTTCGTGGTTGAAACCACGCCAGAGGACTTGACCGTATTGATATAGGTCATATTTATCGCGAAAGCTGACGATTTTGAAACCGTCAGGTAATGTGTAGCGTGTCGATGCGTAACCGATTGGGAAAATAGCGTCATATTCACGGTCTTGTGTGGGGTAGAAGCCCTGAGCCGCGGCGATATTCTGAAAGTTCATGTCGCCGTCAAGAATCATTACGCAAAAAGCCCCGTCTTTCGCGAGCGCGGTTTTTGCGTAAGATAACATTTCGCCACGCAAACCCTCAAAACCGGGCAAAGCTAAAAGATACGCCTTGCCGAGCATACAGTCATATGTAGCTACGGCTACGATTTGACCGTTATGTTCCCATAGCCCGATTTTATTAAGCCCTGTTTTGTCGAGATAACTATGCGTAATCATCCAATCCCAGCGCCCATAGTGGTAGTTGTGGTTGTCAAGCTGAACGAGAAAGTCGCGCAGTTTGAAATAATCCTCGCCGAATGTTGCGTCATTTATGTAGTTACGGAATTTAATTGGCATATACAGCTCCTTTGTTAATTAAACAAACCGCACACCATGTTTGCCACAGTGTACGGTCTTTTTTATTTTGCGTAATCGACAGCGCGAGTTTCACGGATTAGGTTAACCTTAATCTGACCCGGGTACTCCAATTCGCTCTCAATCTTTTTGGCGATATTACGCGCGAGCAAAACAAGACCCGCGTCGTCCACTTCATCAGGGATAATGACTATGCGCAATTCGCGCCCCGCTTGAATCGCAAAGCTCTTCTCAACGCCCTTAAACGAATCGGCAATGCCTTCGAGCTTCTGTAGGCGCTTGATGTAGGTTTCAAGTGTTTCGCGTCTTGCGCCCGGGCGGGCGGCAGAAATCGCGTCGGCCACTTGGACTATAACAGAAATAATGTTTGTGGGTTCAACATCTCCGTGGTGGGCTTCAACTGCGTTCATGATTAAATCAGACTCGCGGTATTTCTTGCAGAGCGCAACGCCGAGTGATACATGAGAGCCTTCTTGCTCATGGTCAACGGCCTTGCCGATGTCATGCAGAAGCCCGGCGCGCTTGGCAAGACTGACTTCGACGCCGAGTTCGCCCGCGATAAGCCCACACAGATGCGCGACTTCAATAGAGTGTTTAAGCACGTTCTGACCATAACTCGTCCTAAACTTGAGCTTCCCGAGTAGGCGAATAAGTTCGGCGTGTAGACCGTGGACACCTGTTTCAAACGAGGCGGCCTCGCCCTCTTCGCGCATGTTGGCTTCGACTTCTTTTTTCGCCTTTTCGACCATTTCTTCAATACGTGCGGGGTGAACGCGCCCGTCAACGATAAGTTTTTCTAGCGCGATACGTGCGACTTCGCGGCGTATAGCGTCAAAGCCCGACAAAATAACGGCTTCGGGCGTATCATCTATAATCAGGTCAATGCCCGTGAGTGATTCGAGCGTACGAATATTGCGGCCCTCGCGCCCGATAATGCGCCCTTTCATATCGTCATTCGGCAGAGTGACAACACTGACGCTGGTTTCAGCCACATGGTCAACCGCACAACGCGAAATCGCGCCGCTTAAAATCTCTTTGGCCTTCTTGTCGGCATCAGCCTTGGCCTTGGCTTCAACATCCTTAATCATGATTGAAGCTTCTAACCGTACGTCCTGTTCAATCTCTGACAGTAACAATTCACGTGCCTGTTCGACAGAAAGCCCAGAAATGCGTTCGAGTTCTGCTTGTTGCTTGGCTTGAATCTTCGTTATTTCCTCTTTTTGAACCTCCAGCAGTTCCATTTTCTTCTGTAACTGCTCGTCCTTCTTTTCATAGGAATTCATCTTGCGGTCAAGAGCTTCCTCTTTTTGAAGCAGGCGGCGTTCTAGGCGCTGTGCTTCCTGTCTACGTTCCTTGGCTTCGCGTTCGGCTTCGTTTTTCAGGCGAATGCTTTCCTCTTTAAGTTCAAGCGTAACCTCTTTGCGTTTCGCTTCTGCGGCTTTTTTTGCATCCTCAATGACTTGTTCCGCTTGATGTATTGCCGAATCCAACTGTTTTTCGGTGACATTCTTTCGGTATAAAATGCCTATGAGAACGCCTAACGGAATGGCGATAATTGCGGTAAATACCCCTGTTAATACATATGTTAACAGCTCTGCACCTCCTCCTGTACATATTTCAACTATTATTCGCACAATTAAATATGCCTTGCTGGGAAGCTCAAGGCATAGAATCAGCTATATATAATAATAGCGGTTTTTGGGGAAGATGTCAACAACAAAATAACCTGATGCCGCTTTTTGGGGCATATGTAACTACTGTTTTTCGTACTCTTCCTTTAATTTTGTGTAGTAAGCCTTTAGTGAGCGGTCGCCGTTTATGCCGGGGAACAGGCAGTAGGGCAGATTGTTTAGCTTGTCGCGGTGGCGTTCAACACAGGCGCAACATACGCCGTGGTTCGGGCAGTTTTCCTTTTTGCAGGGGCAGGGTCTTTCGTTGTTACAGTTTGCCATGAGAAACCTCCTTATAATTATGATTTATAGAGCATTTCATAGGGTTTGAGGGGTTTACTTACCCTTAGTTTCAGTATCTCTTGTGGGTGGGGCGCATCTATGACACTTAGACCGTAGGGGTTGATAATATCTGTTACTGTAAAGCAGAAATCATCGCCATCATGCGTGAGGACGTGGAGCGTGTCGCCTTTGGTGAATTTGTTGCGCTGTTCAATGATTGCGTAGCCGGTTGATTCATCGTATGACTTTACCATGCCGACAAAATCGGTGGTTCTGATGTATGATGAGTTTTCGTAGTTTTGTGCATCGTCCGGTTTTCCGTAGTAGAAGCCTGTGGTGAAATCACGGTAGCTTGCCTTTTTGATTGATTCGATGTAGTGGTTAAGGCGCGATAAGTAAAGTTTCTCGTCGGCGAAACATTCGTCAATGGCTTGGCGGTAGGCGCGTGTGACTGTGCCCACATAATACGGCGTTTTCATGCGCCCTTCGATTTTTAGGCCTGATAATCCAAGCGACAATAAATCGGGCATGTGTTCAATCATGCACATATCCTTTGAGTTGAAAATAAAAGTGCCGCGCTCATTCTGGGTGATGGGCATGTATTGACCGGGGCGCTGTTCTTCTACGAGGTGATAGCGGAAGCGGCAGGCGCCGACACAATCGCCGCGGTTTGCGTCACGGTTAGCCATATAATTAGAAAGAAGACAGCGCCCCGAGTAGCTGACACACATTGCGCCATGCGCGAAAACTTCCAGTTCCAGCGGGGCGGTGAAGTCTGAAATCTCGCGGATTTCTTCAAGTGAGAGTTCGCGCGCCAAAATTACGCGTGATGCGCCTAGGTCTTTCCAGAGTTGCGCTGAAAATTTATTTGTGACGTTCGCCTGTGTGCTCACGTGCAAGTCCATTTTGGGAACGGCGCGTTTGGCTACGCTGAACACGCCCGCGTCAGAGATAATGAGAGCGTCTGCGCCGAGGGCTTCGAGTTCTTGAAAGTAGTCAGCCATTTGAGAGAAGTCTGTGTTATGCGCCAAAATGTTTGCGGCTACATAGACCTTGGCGCCGTGTTCGTGCGCAAAACTTATGCCCTCAGCCATCTGTTCGCTGTCGAAATTCTTTGCGCGGGCGCGTAAAGACAACGCCGAACTGCCCAAATAGACAGCGTCTGCGCCATATAAAATTGCAACCTTCAGTTTTTCTAAATCACCCGCCGGGGCTAACAGCTCCGGCTTCTTTGTATATGTCATTTAATCACCAGTCAAATTTTAGTGGCAACGGCTAGGCCTTCGCCGATATTTAATATAGTAGAAACCAGTTCGGGGTGCTCTGTGAAATCGCTTATAAACTGCCGCATTCGGCTGTGTGTGGTGCGGTTTCGGCGTGGAATGTTTAGTCGTTCGGTTTCGAGAATGCCGTGGGGGTTCACGTCGTCAAAACATATCATGCCGCCTGTGCGGAGTAGGGGTAACGCCTGCTCAAGAAAGAGCGGATATTGCGCCTTTGACGCGTCAACAAAGATGAAGTCGAATTGCCCACTGAGTAGCGGCAGAATCTCTTGCGCGTGACCGACTAACAGGCGGATTCTGTTCTCGAGCCCCATTGTTTTGATGTTTTCGATAGCTAAATCAATCATGTAGGGGTATCTGTCGATTGTGATGAGCTCCCCGCCATCTTCCATACGACGCGCCATCAAACCCGCCGAAAAACCGATACAACAGCCGATTTCGAGTATGCGTTTAGGTTCTATTGCCGTGAGTAATGTGTCGAGAAAACGCGCTGTGTCGGGGCGAATAATAGGCATACCCTCGGTTTGAGCCATGTCTAATACGCTTTGTAAGGCGGGTTCGAGCGGCGGGTAACTAGAATTGGTCATTATAGAGTGCCTTTGCGTTCAAGAATTTATCGTAGTCAGCCGTGAAGAAGTGTTCGCCCGTTTTCGGGTCTTTCAGCACGAAATAGAGGTAGTCGCAATCTTCTTTGGGGTTCAGAGCCGCCATAATACTGGCTTCGCCCGGGCAGGCTATCGGGCTCGGTGGCAACCCCGCGTTGATATAGGTGTTGTAGGGCGATTTTACCTCCAAGTCTGCAAGAAGCAGGCGGTCGCGCGATTTGTCAAGCGCGAAGAGAACGGTTGAACACATCTGGAGCTTCATATTGATGCCCAAACGGTTATAGATAACGGCGGCCGCAAGTTCGCGCTCTTCGGGCACGCGGATTTCCTTTTCGATAATGGACGCGACAGTTATAACCTCGTCTATCGTAAGCCCCAACTCCTCGGCGCGTTGCTTCATGTCGAACGTGAACACGTCGTCAAAGCGGCTGACCATGCGCTTGATGACCTGGTCGGGCTTGGGGTTTGCGGGCAGGAAATATGTGTCGGGGAAGAGGTAGCCTTGCAAACGATTGTTGCGGTCGGGCAATTCGTTAAGAAAGTCATAGTCTAGCCCTTCGACGTTTTTGCAGGCCTCAAGAAATTCGTCAACCGTGAAGTATTCCTTGCCCTCGAGAATCTCGCCAATCTGTTTGAGCGTCAGCCCTTCGGGGATTGTCACTTTCTCGTCCGGCTCGGCGGGTTGTGTCTGAACTTTTTGCAGTTCTTCCATTAAGTCATTCTGGGTGATTTTCAGATTCAGCTTGTATGTACCCGAACGGATAAGCTCGTCCGTGCCGTTCAGCTTGGTTTGGAGCATAAAAAGGTACTCGTTATCGATAAAGCCCGCCTCTTTGAGAATGGCGGCAACCTCTTTAGGTGTAGAGTCTTTCGGTATTTCAAACGTAACCTCTTTGTTCGGGCGGTTTTGCAACTCGGCGTTCCACATCTTCTTGCCGTAGTTGAATGACTGGGTTGTGACAGTGATAATGGCT
>CAZOVK010000041.1:0-21251 GCA_964583165.1 uncultured Defluviitaleaceae bacterium
GCTCAATTCGGCGGTCAGCGTTTCGGCGAGATGGAAGTTTGGGCGCTGGAAGCTTACGGCGCGGCATATACACTGCAAGAGATTTTGACTGTCAAGTCAGACGATATAGTAGGGCGTGTCAAGACCTACGAAGCCATTGTCAAGGGCGAGAATATTCCGGAACCGGGTATTCCCGAGAGCTTCAAGGTTCTGTTAAAGGAACTTCAAGCTATGGCATTGGACGTTAAGGTTTTGGCTGAAGACAACACGGAAGTCGAGATACGTGAAATGGTTGATGACGCTTCCGATTTGAATATAGAACTGTCCAATATGGACTTACTGCCCGGCAGCGACACGGAGAGTTTCGTCCGTCACCGCGGCGATATGGTTATTGTTGACGAAAGCGGCGAGATAGTAGACGACGCAGGTTTCGGCGAAGAAGAATTTGCCGATACCGAAGACGACTACGGTGACGGCGACTACGATTACGAGTAAGAGAGGGGAAGAATTTGCATGTCTGAAAACGAACAAAGCTTTGGCCAGACTTTAACGCAAAAGGAAACCCGCCCCGCGGAACAACCCATTGTGTTTGATTCTATACAAATAAGCTTGGCTTCCCCTGAGAAGGTGCGCGAATGGTCGCGCGGCGAGGTCAAAAAGCCCGAAACAATCAACTACCGCACGCTCAAACCCGAGCGTGACGGTCTGTTCTGTGAACGCATCTTCGGTCCCGATAAGGACTGGGAGTGCCATTGCGGGAAGTACAAGCGCATTCGCAACAAGGGCATTGTCTGTGACCGTTGCGGCGTTGAAGTCACGAAGAAAAAGGTTAGGCGCGAGCGCATGGGGCATATCGAGCTTGCCGCGCCCGTATCCCATATCTGGTATTTTAGGGGCATACCGAGCCGTATGGGTCTGATTCTGACCATGTCGCCGAGAAGCCTTGAAAAAGTACTATATTTTGCGAACTATGTCGTGCTTGAATCGAGCGTAAACGACTTAAAGGTGAAACAACTCCTTACTGAAAAGGAATATCAAGAAGCTGTAGACAAATTCGGCGCAACAGCTTTCCGCGTGGGCATGGGCGCGGAAGCAGTTAAGGAACTCTTAGAGCGCATCAACCTTGAAGAAGAATCCAAACAGCTCAAAGCAGAACTGCCGGATTCGTCGGCGCAGAAACGCGCACGGATAATCAAGAAACTTGAAGTTATTGAGAGCTTCCGCATGTCGGGCAATCGGCCTGAATGGATGGTGCTTGACGCTATTCCCGTCATCCCGCCCGATTTGCGCCCGATGGTACAGCTAGACGGCGGACGTTTCGCAACGTCTGACCTAAATGACTTGTACCGCCGAGTTATCAACCGTAATAACCGCCTAAAGAGATTGCTCGACTTAGGCGCTCCCGATATTATTGTAAGAAACGAAAAACGCATGTTGCAGGAAGCCGTTGACGCGCTCATTGACAACGGTCGTCGCGGTCGCCCTGTGACGGGGCCTAATAACCGTCCACTGAAATCGCTATCTGACTTGCTTAAAGGCAAGCAGGGGCGCTTCCGTCAGAACCTTTTGGGTAAGCGCGTTGACTACTCAGGGCGTTCGGTTATCGTCGTAGGGCCTAACCTAAAGCTCTATCAATGCGGTCTACCCAAAGAAATGGCGATTGAGCTATTCAAGCCTTTTGTTATGAAGAAACTCGTCGAAGACAAAACCGCCCACAATATCAAGGCCGCCAAACGCATGGTTGAGCGTCTACTACCCGAAGTGTGGGACGTTCTCGAAGACGTAATCAAGGAACACCCTGTCATGCTGAACCGTGCCCCAACGCTTCACCGTCTGGGCATTCAGGCGTTCGAGCCTGTTCTTGTCGAGGGCAAGGCGCTCAAGCTTCACCCATTGGTCTGTACAGCTTATAACGCTGACTTTGACGGTGACCAGATGGCTGTTCACGTGCCACTGTCTGTTGAAGCACAGGCCGAATGCCGTTTCTTGCTACTTGCGCCGAATAACCTCTTAAAACCGTCTGACGGCGCGCCCGTTACTGTGCCGTCACAGGACATGGTTTTGGGTATCTACTATTTAACGCTCGATAAAGACGGCGAACCCGGCGAAGGCAAGGTATTTAAGGACGAGTTTGAAGCTCGTTTGGCGTATGACAACGGGGTTATTACGCTTCACTCCAAAATCAAAGTAAGACGCACGCTTGTCATTGACGGAGTTCAACAGTCGCGCTTGGTTGATACGAGTGTCGGTAAGGTCATTCTTAATGAAGCTATCCCGCAGGATTTGGGCTTCGTTGACCGCTCTATCCCCGAAAACATGTTCCGCTATGAGATTGACTTCTTGGCTAATAAGAAGGCACTCGGGCGTATCATAAATCGTTGTATCAATATCCATGGTTCTACATCAACAGCAATTGTACTCGATAGAATCAAGGACTTAGGCTTCAAGTTCTCGACACGCGGCGCGTTGACCGTGTCTATTTCAGACATGGAAATCCCCGCGTCTAAGGCGCAATATCTCGCCGAAGCCGAAGAAACTGTTGAGCGTGTCCGCCGCATGTACCGCCGCGGTCTTATGACGGACGAAGAACGCCATGAAAAGGTTGTCGCAACTTGGAACGAGTGTAACGACAAGATTACGAAGGCGCTTCTTGCGGGGCTTGGTCGCTTCAACAACATCCACATGATGGCTGACTCGGGCGCTCGTGGTTCAAACGCACAGATTAAACAGCTTGCGGGTATGCGCGGTCTTGTCGCGAGCCCGACAGGCGGTATTATCGAGTTGCCGATTAAGTCTAACTATCGTGAGGGTCTGACAGTTCTGGAGTATTTCTCGTCGGCTCACGGCGCGAGAAAAGGTTTGGCCGACACGGCGCTTAGAACAGCTGACTCGGGTTATCTGACACGCCGTCTGGTTGACGTGTCGCAAGACATCATCATACGCGATTGGGATTGTTCGACAGAAGCAACCGAAAAGCCCGGCATGTGGGTTTCGGCGTTCGTTGAAAAGTCGGCTATGGGTTCGGGCAACAGTGAAGAGGTTGACCAAGAGGTTATCGAGAGCCTTCACGACCGTATCTCTGGGCGTTGGTCTATCAACCAGATAATTAGCCCCCAAACAGGCGAGGTTCTTGTTGAAGCCGACACCATGATTTCACCCATGCAGGCCGAAGCAGTTGAGAAACACGGCATTAAGTCCGTCCTCATCCGCACGATTCTGACTTGCCGTAGCCGCAAGGGGCTTTGCTCGAAGTGTTACGGCGCGAACATGGCCAGCGGGCGTATCGTCCGCGTAGGTGAGTCGGTTGGTATTATCGCGGCTCAGTCTATCGGCGAGCCCGGCACACAGCTTACCATGCGTACATTCCATACGGGCGGTATCGCATCAAACGAAGATATCACGCAAGGTCTTCCGCGTGTCGAAGAACTTTTCGAGGCACGTAAACCGAAAGGTCTTGCTATCATAGCAGAATTCGGCGGCAATGTCACAGTGTCTGACAGCAAGAAGAAGCGCGAAGTCACCATCTTTAACGGCGACACAGGCGAAAGCAAGGACTATCTGATTCCATACGGTTCGCGTATTCGCGTACTCACGGGTGATGTGGTTCAACCGGGTGACGAGCTTACAGAGGGTTCGGTCTACCCGCATGACATCTTGAAAATCAAGGGTTTGCGCGGCGTTCAGGACTATATGCTTCAAGAAGTCCAGCGTGTTTACCGCCTGCAAGGCGTTGACATCAACGACAAGCACATTGAAGTTATCGTGCGTCAGATGCTCAAACGTATCAAGATAGAAGAGAACGGCGATTCTGATTTCTTGCCCGGTAGCTTAGTTGACTGGCTCGAGTTTGAAGAAATCAACAGCCATCTTGAGTCCCTAGGCAGACAACCCGCGACAGGTCTACGTATACTCATGGGTATTACGAAGGCATCGCTTGCTACCGACAGCTTCTTGTCAGCCGCGTCCTTCCAAGAAACAACACGCGTCCTCACAGAAGCCGCCATAAAGGGCAAAGTTGACCCGCTTATTGGCTTGAAAGAAAACGTCATAATCGGTAAGCTCATCCCCGCCGGTACGGGTATGCAGATGTACCGCAGTATTGGCGTGACAACAGGCGAAGACGCAGAATAAATACAAAAACCAGCCGTCGGATTTTTCCGGCGGCTGGTTTCATAACAATTGGGGCGAATCAGTTGGAAAATGTAGACAAGCGCGGTGTTCTCGACGAAGAAGTTTTTACATACCAGATTACGAAATCTAAGATTGTGTTAATCTCATGGCACGGCAAGCTTGTTACCACTTTAAGCGGTAAGAAGGCAGAAAAGTTTATCACAGACATTCAAACCGCTGATGAAAAGCAAGCCCAGCTCATCATGGCGAAAGCCACGGGGCATTTCAAACACGGCAATGAGAAGCAGTCAAAACACCCAAAACAGTAGAGGTTTTCATAATACCTCATATTTTAGCCGAATATAAGAGTTTTCGAGTACAGTACAACTCGTAAGCTTCAGTGCTTCTAAAAACACCAGTTGTTCGGGCGAAAATATGGATGTTCCGTCTATTAGTGTTGGTGTGGCTTTCCCTCCAACTAAGAGAGGGGCTACAACTATATCAACACTATCAAACAACTTCTGACGCAAAAACTCGCCGTTCAGTGTTCCGCCCGACTGAATGGTGAGCCGCTCAACAAGATAATCAGAAGCTAATATCTCTAGCAATAGCCCCAAGTTAATGGTTTCTTGATAGATTATGTGCAGGTTATCATGCTTTGCGGAATATGCGGGATGTTGATTGTTTGATGTAACAAGAATCAATTGCTTTGTCCAGTCACAAAGATATTTTATCCCGTGTTCGGTCAGATGAGGCTTGCTGTCAATAATTACAAATGAGCATGGCATTTTTGGGGGTATGTCTTTATGCGTATTTACTCCTATTTTTGCCATTACCCGACCTGTGTTCAGTGACCAGAGGTCAGTTGTTCGCTCAATTTGATAGTATTGATGCAACCCTTCTTTTACGCCGGGTATCTGTGACCAATCTTTGTCCGCATCAAGTGAGTCACTGGCTCCGCTCGAGATTTTGCCATCAACAGACATCAACATAAACAGTGTAGTATAGGGCTTATTAACCATAATTTTCACATCACCCAACCAAAACAGTATGAAGACTATTTCTTTACAACGGGTATCCACACCTCAAAGCTTGCGTTCGTGGGGTTCGCGTCCATATACACCTCGATATCAGGCACATTCGCAAACTCATAGCCAGAAGTCGGGAGCCATTCCGTCACGATGCGTCTTTCAAGGTCTTGAATCGCGTGTGGCATCGTACCCGTACCACTAAATATTGCCCATGTCGCGGCGGGGATTGTGTGTTCGTCGAAGCGTTCATCTGTGAATGTACTGTTCGCTACAGCTATGAAGTAACGCCATTCGTCATTTTCATTACTCGTGCAAACGCCAAGAATCCCGCGAGGTTCTTCCCCAATATATTGCGCCAGTGTCTGAATCGTCCCATCCGCCCACGCTTTGTTCCACATTTGTGGCACAACAGCAAAGCTCTTTTCCATGTCCTTGTCAGTGGGCGCGCTCACGCCGATAATACGGATTGCGTCTTTCTTTTCAATACGATAATTCATCTCAACATCTCCCTTAATCGCGATTTTGAAGCGGATAGGAGGGAAGGCGGCGAACGTCACGCCTGACGCTTTCGCCTTCGACGGCGCGAAGCCATGCACAGACTGAAACGCGCGGTTAAACGCTGTGGGTGAGTCGTACCCAAACTTCATACCCACGTCAATGACCTTTTCGCCATTATGCAAGTCAACAGCCGCAAGTGTCATGCGCCGCCGCCTGATATACTCCGACAGCGGAACATTCGCGATATACGTGAACATGCGCTGAAAGTGGTATGTTGAACAACATGCTATGCGGGCTAGGCTGTCATACTCAATATCATCCGTCAAATGCTCCTCAATGTAATCAATGACGCTGTTCAGCCGCTCGAACCACTCCATAAACCCAACTCCCCAGCAAGATTATAGTATATACAAATGTGCTCTTCCTCTTAGCTATTGCACAAAAAAGATAGAACTTTTACCGAACCGTTCTAAAAGTAACGGTTGATTAAACTGTCAACACCCTGAATCAGCATTGCGACTATGCCCCAGCCTACACAAAAGGCACCCCATAGACCAATGACAACGTGGCTCCAAACATAGATTTCAGCCACTATAAAAAACACCGCCACAGGTATTGCAAAGACCGCCAAAACGGCACCGATTACCACACCGACATAACCTATATATGTGAGCTTGCCCAAATCGTTTCGATGTATATCGTTTCTCCGTTGCAAAACCGTGAACAGTTTTTGGAACCTTGATTCTGCCCGAAACGCACGAATGGTTCGGTGACTGCCGGAGTAATTACGCAGTTCGCAGCCAACAGATAGGCCAACCCACGCGCAAAGTATTGTAAGTGCCAAATGCACAATGCTTTTTATCATAACATCCCCCAGATTATCAAAACCACTCTTGCCAAACCCCGATGATAGTGTTATAATCATAACAGATTAAAACAGCATTAGCCATACAATTTAATATTTCGGAGAAGTCGGGTGAGAATCCCGCACGGTCCCGCCGCTGTAAGGAAGGAGCCGCTTTGCACATGCCACTGACAAGTTTGTTGGGAAGGCGCGAAACGGTGATGATTTCCAAGTCAGAATATCCGCTGTACACGTTTCTACGAGAGATGGAAATGGGTTTTAATTTGCCCCTGTCTTTTTAGACAGGGAATTTTTATTTAGGGGGATTTTATGAAGAAAGTGGTTTTAGCAGTGGTTTTAGCGGCAATTGTGGCGTTTATGAGCGCATGTCAGTCGCAAGTTACACCAGTTGTTCAACCCACACAAGTAGCGGCATATTACCCGCGCGAGTACACGGACTTTGAGGGCGTAGTTACGGAGATTAAGGAAGAACCCAAGCGCATTGTATCGCTGTCACCCGCTGTGACAGAGATTGTCACGGCTTTGGCGGGCACTGACGTACTAATCGGGCGAACGGAGTATTGCGATTATCCGCAGGAGGTCACGGAGATTCAGTCAATCGGCGATATGTATACACCGAATATTGAGTTAATCGTGTCGCTGGAGCCTGATTTGGTGGTAGTTTCGGCACATACGAACCCGGAGGTGTTGACCAATCTACGCACGAACGGCATAACGGCCATTCGCCTGTTCGCTAATGACGACTTCGCCGGTTGTTATCAGATGATAACAGACATGGGTGTGATATTGAACCGCGCTGACAAGTCAGATGAGATAATCACGGCCATGAAAGAAAAGGTTAGGGATATAGAAACACGCGCCAAGGGTTTAGACAAGCCCACGGTTTATTACCTGGTTTCGGCGGGCGAGTTTGGCGACTACGCTGCTACGGGTGACACGTTTATAAACGAGATGATAGAAATGGCGGGTGGCGAAAATATCGCCAAAGACGGCGCGAACTGGGCGTATAGCCTTGAATTACTGCTAGAAAAAGACCCTGATGTGATAGTCACGGCTGAAATCGCGGGTTATACAGATTTATTGCCCGAGATGGAGGGCTACAAGGACTTGACGGCTGTCAAAACGGGTAGGGTACACGAGTTGGACAACAACCTTGTTGACCGCATGGGGCCACGCCTTGCCGATGGGTTAGAGTTGCTTTTTAATGCCATACATAGCGCGAATTGATGGAATTGAGGGCGAAGTGATATATAACAAAAAGATTCTATTCATATTTTACACGATTTGCTGGGCTGTGTTGGCAGTAAGCCTTCTCGTGTCATACCTTGTGGGTGTTTCGGGCATACCGATATTGGATGCACTCACTCTTAACGCGTCAAAACTATCAAACGCCCAACTAACGATACTAATGAATCTACGATTGCCGCGCACAATCATTGCCGCCACTGCTGGCATGTGTCTGGGTGTTGTGGGTGCGGTGTTTCAGGGGCTGTTCCAGAACCCGCTCGCCGAACCATATGTTTTGGGCATCTCTTCGGGGGCCTCTCTGGGCGCAACCATTGCGATTGTGCTGGGGCTTAATGGCGTAATGTTCATTTTCAGTGGCGTGGCGCTCTTTGCGGCGGTTGGGGCAATCGGAACAGTGCTTATCGTTCTTGCCGTGGCGGGCATGAAAGGTAACCGCAACACCACAGTGCTGTTGACGGGCATATCAATAAGTTATTTCGCCGCGAGCATCTCAACCGTTATAACCGTCCTAAACGCCGACAAAATCCGTACAGTAACGCTCTGGAGCATGGGCAGTTTCACGAGTAGCACATGGGATAAGGTAATTGCGCTTGTGCCGCTGTCGTTGGTGGGGCTGGTTGTTATTTTCATTTTCCTGCGAGAGCTTAACGCCATTGCCGCCGGTGAGAAACAGGCTAGGGGGCTGGGTGTATCCGTGGGCACAGTCAGAATCATCTTGATTCTAACGTCAACCATAATGGTAGGTTTGAGTGTCGCCGCTTCGGGCATTATCGGCTTTGTTGGGCTGATTGTGCCGAACGGCCTACGCCGTGTTCTCGGCGCGGACTTTAGGCGTGTTGTGCCTGCGTCCGCTTTAGTCGGCGCGATTTTTCTGGTCTGGTGTGACACAATCGCGCGCGTGTTGTTCGCGCCATCAGAAATCCCAGCGGGGGTTGTTACGGCACTCATCGGTACGCCGTGTTTTGTCTATCTTGCCGTGAAAGGGAGGGGTCGCCGTGTTTCCCATTGAAGTCAAGGGTTTAAGTTTCGGTTATGACTCACCGCTTTTACAAGGCGTTACTCTCAACATAGAAAAGGGCAAGTTCTACGGCTTTATCGGTCCCAACGGCAGTGGCAAAAGCACGCTTCTTAAACTCATTGCGCGCCAAATCACGGATAAAACCGCCGCCCGCCTCATATATATAAACGGGGACAAGCAGAGTGACATACCGCAAAAGCAACTCGCCAAACAGCTTTCGATTGTTAACCAGAACAACTCATACTTATTCGACTTCACGTTGGAGGACATTGTTCTGATGGGGCGTTTGCCCCACGCGCCGCGCTTCGGGAATGTGAGCGCGGCAGACGCTTCGATTGCCGAAGCCGCCATGCAGACGACGGGTATTTTGCATTTGCGCGACAGAGCCATGAACCGCGTGAGCGGCGGCGAATTTCAGCGCGGGTTACTGGCGCGCGCCATTGCGCAAGAAGCCGACATCATGTTACTGGACGAACCAGTTTCACAGCTTGATATCAAATACCAATTTGACATCATGCAGACTATACGTCGCCTGTCGGCTGATGAGGGCAAGACCGTCATAATCGTTTTGCACGATTTGAATATGGCTGCCGAATATTGTGACGAACTCGTTCTGCTTCATAATGGCAAAATCGCCGCAACAGGCAGACCCAAAACAGTTATTACGCGTGAAAATGTCGAAAGAGTCTACGAACTTTCCGCAAATATTGTCGAAAACCCCTTGACTAAACGCCCGTTCATATTGCATTATAGTAGGGGATAGAAATTTGGTAAGAGGTGGCTTATGAGAGTTGAAACAGCCTGCGTTCAAGCGGGCTATAAATCGGGCAACGGTGAACCCGGCGTAATGCCCATTTATCAGAGCACCACTTTTACATATGATTCGGCCGAGGCTTTCGGTAGGCTGTTTGATTTGACTGACGAGGGGCATATATATTCGCGTATCTCGAACCCAACTTTGGCGTATGTTGAGGAGAAAATAGCCGCGCTTGAGGGTGGCGTGGGCGCTATGCTCACGAGTAGTGGGCAAGCCGCGACTCTGATAGCGATTTTGAATCTCTGTAGCGCGGGCGACCACATGGTTTCGGCGGGCAGTATTTACGGCGGAACGATTAACTTGATTGCCGTTACGCTCAAACGATTGGGCATTGATGTTACGTTTGTTGACCAAGACGCGACAGATGAGAAAATAATTGAAGCGTTTCAGCCGAATACGAAGCTGGTTTTCGCCGAAACAATCGCGAACCCCGCGCTGAAAGTGCTTGACATAGAGAAAATGGCGCGTATTGCTCATAGCCAAGGCGTACCGCTCATACTCGATAACACCTTCCCCACGCCGATATTGTGTCGCCCGTTTGAGTTTGGCGCAGATGTGATTGTACACTCAACGACAAAGTATTTCGACGGTCACGCGGGCACAATCGGAGGCTGTATTGTCGATTCGGGGAACTTCAACTACGATAACGGGAAATTCACGGGGCTATCCGAGCCTGACAAGTCATATCACGGCGTAACCTACACGCGTGATTTCGGCAAGACTGCCTATATCACTAAGGCACGCGTTCAGCTCATGCGTGATTTCGGCGCGATACAAAGCCCGCTCTGTGCGTTTCTCATTAACCTAGGGCTTGAGAGCCTTCACGTCCGCATGGAGCGCCACAGCCAAAACGCGCTTTCTGTCGCTGAATACCTACAACAACACAATCAAGTTGAGTGGGTCACATACCCAGGCTTGAAAACCGATAAATGTTACGCGTTGGCTCAAAAGTATCTGCCCAACGGCGCGAGTGGCGTTGTTTCGTTTGGTATCAAAGGTGGACGCGAGGAAGCCATCCGCTTTATGGACAAGCTGAAGATGATAAAGCTGGTCGTCCACGTCGCTGACGTGCGCACATGCGTACTGCACCCCGCAACCACGACACACAGGCAGGTTTCAGACGAGGGCTTAGTTGCGGCGGGCATCACGCCGAACCTCATCCGCGTCAGTGTCGGCATCGAACACATTGACGACATTATCGCAGACATTGAACAGGCACTAAACTAGGCTACAATTTAGGCAAGCTTACCTTGCCGATAAAATAAATCTGGGGGGATTATCATGCTTATTATTAAAAACGCCGATTTGGTGAACATGGCCGGTATCTACCACGAACCCGCCGACATTCTCATTGATGGCAAGATTATCAAAGAAATCGGTACAATTGACGTAGCGCAATATCCCGAAGCCGAGGTCATCGACGCGGCCGGTCGTTGCGTAACGCCAGGTCTTGTTGACGCACATTGCCATATCGGTCTGTATGAGGAGCTCACAGGCCCCGCCGGCGCTGACGGCAACGAGTTTTTCACGCCCATTATGCCCGAGCTTCGCGGCATTGACGCTGTTAAGCCCCATGACCCATGTTTCGCTCAAGCCGTTCGCGGCGGTGTGACTACGGTTGTAACAGGCCCAGGCAGTGCGGCCATTATTGGCGGCACATTCTGCGCGCTTAAAACAGTCGGCAAGACGATTTATGACATGGTGATTGTTGAAGAGCTTTCTATGAAGATGGCGTTGGGCGAGAACCCCAAGCGCGTTTTCGGCGGCGACAAGAAATTCCCGGCAACACGTATGGGCAATGCCGCAACACTACGCGAAGCCCTCTTCAAGGCTAAAGAGTATGCCGAGAAGATTAAAAAGTATGAGAAGCAAGTGGCAGAAGGCAAAGAAGACGCGACAAAACCCGAGTTCAACATCCGTTGGCATTCACTGATGCGCGTGTTTGAAGGATTCCCCGTCAAGATTCACGCTCACCAGGCAGATGACATCGTTACAGCCATTAAGATTATGGAAGAATTCGGTCTTGTCGGCTCAATCGAACACTGCACGGAGGGTTACCTCATTCCCGAGATTCTGCGCGAAAAGGGTATTAAGGTCATAATCGGCCCCACATTCGGTCTTCGCTCCAAGATTGAGTTGAAGAACAAGAGCTTTGAGGCGGGTCGCGTCCTCCATGAGAACGGCGTAGAGTTCGCGATTATGTCTGACCACCCGGTGCTACCGATTGAATACAACACGACACAGGGCGCGATTTTCGTCAAGAACGGCCTGTCTGCCGAAGACACGCTGAAAGCCATGACAATCAAAGCCGCCGAAATCACGGGCATTGCAGACCGCGTCGGCAGTATCGAAGTAGGCAAGGACGCTGACATCGTCATCTGGTCATCCAACGACCCGTTCCACTACATGACTAAGGCCGACACCGTTGTTATAAACGGCAAGGTAGTTCTGTAAGTAATAATTCCTACACAAAACAAAGTGGTATGGCGATTCTCTTGCCATACCATTTTGTTTTACTGGAGATGGTTGTCCGATTGTGGTATACTGATAGAAAAAGTATGGGGGATAGATAAACGAATGATGAAGAAAATTAGAAAATTAACCGCTCTGGTTTTGGCGACGTTTATTATGGTTAGTATGATGGCGTTAGGCACTGTTACGGTGAGCGCAAGCACTGTTTTTGCGGATGTACCCGCGGATAGTTGGGCGGCAGGGGCGATTGAGAATGCCGTTTCGAATAAGCTTATGAGCGGTATTGGCGATAACCTGTTCGGTTACGGTAAGACTATAACCCGAGCGGAGTTTGTAACGATACTATGCAGCATGTTCAAGTGGGATAAGGTAACACCCAACGCAACCACATTCGTTGATGTTGAGCCGGGTCAGTGGTTCTATGGCTATGTTGAAGCGGCGGCGGCTAATGGTGTTGTGAGCGGTGGCATATTCAACCCTAATGAGCCGATTTTACGTAAGGACATGGCGGTTATGCTAGTGAAAGCCCTCGGTTACGGTACATTGGCGGAGCAGGTCGCAAAGACTGAACGCTTGCCGTTCAATGATGTAGACACGGACGCGGGTTATATCATAATCGCCAACGACATCGGCATGATTAGCGGGGTAGGGAACGGCGATTTTGCGCCCTATGACACATCAACACGCGAGGTAGCCGCTTCAATGATTACGCGCATTTATGATAAGATGAACAAAGGGTTGGAGTGGCTTCACGGTTTCTACGCCTTTTCATCTTATAGTCAGCGCGAATTTATCAAGGACATGGACGCGCTGACTTTCGGTTGGAGCGCTATGGAGTGGAGCGCGGAGAGCGGCGCAAAACTTAACACCACGTCGAGCGGCGGTAATCAATGGCGCATTCCCGATTCATATGAGCTCATCGCTAATTATACGCGCGATAATGGGGTTAAGGCAAATTTGGGCGTTTATATGGATACGTCAATGGGGCTTTATAACCTACTCGCGGATGAACAGGCGCGGAATGCGGCTGTTGAACAGATAATAGCTGAGGTTACACGCGCTCACAACGCGATTGGGCGCAGTCCTTACAGTGGCGTGACTATAGACTTCGAGGGGTTAAAAGGTGAGAAGTCGCGAAGTGAGTTAAACGTGTTCTTGACTAAGCTTTCAGAGGGTTTGAAAGTCCGCGGGTTGTTGCTCTATGTAACGGTTCAACCTGTGACATCAGATGGGCAGTATTTTGACGGTTATGATTACAGAAAGATAGGTGAACTCGCGGACAAGGTCATTCTGATGGCGCATGACTATCAGCCTTTATCGTTGGAAGGCTTTGTCGGCACGGATTGGCAGAAGCACGCCGCCCTTACACCTTTATCGGAGATTTACAAAGCATTGAAATCAATCACTGACCCTGTTAAAGGGGTAGAGAACAAGCAAAAAATCGCTTTGGCGTTCAATTTCGCCTGTGTTGGTTGGATGATTGACGATAACGGTAAGGTGGTTCTGTCTTCTCCTGTTAATCCGTCTACAGAAACGGTTATTACGCGCATGAGTCAGCCGGATACGGTTTTTGCTTGGTCAGAAACATACCGCAACCCGTATATTGTTTACAGCACGGAAGGCGGCGAAAAGGTGTTTTTGTGGTATGAGGACAGCCACAGTGTTAAGGAGAAATTGGCATTGGCTCGATTGTTCGGCATAAACGGCGCATCTGTGTGGCGACTTGGTATTATCCCGAACACTAACACATGGAGAGTTTGGACGGGCTTCACGGGAGAATAGAATGAAACTAGACCGCCTGCTGGGCATACTCACTTTGCTTTTGCAACAAGACCGCGTGACTGCGCCCTACCTTGCGGAGAAATTCGAGGTCAACCGCCGCACGATAGGGCGCGATATTGACGCGCTCTGTCAGGCGGGGATACCTATTGTGACCTATCAAGGTAGCGGTGGCGGCATTGCGATAGCCGAGGGTTTCAGGTTAGACAAGAGTGTTCTCACAACAGACGAGTTGTCGGGCATTATAGCCGCACTCAAGGGTATCGGCACAGTGTCGGAGAAAACTCAGATTGAGCGGACACTCGATAAACTGGGCGCGAACACAGACGCTGTTGTTTCGTTGCGCGAACCTATCTTGATAGACTTGGCTTCGCACTACAAGGGGTATCTTACAGAAAAAATTGAGATAATCAAAAGCTCAGTCATTGCACGAAGGCTCATAGAGTTTGACTATTTCTATGAAAAGGGTGACACACACCGCACGATTGAACCGTATTTCGTAATATTTCAGTGGCGGGCGTGGTATGTGTTCGGTTTTTGTATCGAGCGGCAGGACTTCCGTATGTTTAAGTTACAGCGGCTTTGGAATTTAAGGCAATGTGACGAGAGCTTTACGCCACGTGAGATACCACCTGAAAAGCGCGACTTTAGTTTGAAACTGCCTGATGATAAGATGCTTGTCGCGGTGTTTGACAAGTCGGTTAAGTATCAGCTTATTGAGGTCTATGGATTGAATAGCTATACCGAAACAAAAGACGGTCTGTTGCGTATGGAAATAGGTTACACAAACAAGGACTATATTATAAGCTGGTTATTAAGCTTCGGTCACAAGGTCAAGGTGTTGGAGCCGTCTGATATTGCAAACGAGATTCGCGAAATTGCCAAAAAAATCCTAGAACAGTGTGAATGAACAGGACAGACAGTTGTCGTGTTGGGTGTGTTATGATAGGTCTATCTTAAATAACAGGAGGACATTTCATGAGTAACGAATCGATAATAAAAGCAGGCGAGATTATCGCCCAAAACCTACGCGGTGACAGCTACTGCACATTGGCATTGATTGACGCGAACGGGTACCCTACGGCTTCAACGATTACCGCATCTTATGCGGACGGGATTAAGTGGATAACGTTCTGCACAGCCCTTCAAAGCAACAAAGTCAAACGTATAGGGAACTGCAACCGTGCCAGTGTCTGTTTTAGCGGCGACTACAACATAACCTTAGTCGGAACGATAGAAATCGTGACAGACGAGGCCGCTAAAAAGGAATTCTGGTATGATGGTTTAGAGCAACACTTTAGCGGCCCGGAAGACCCGAATTTCTGTGTATTGATGTTTAAGACAGAGCGCTATAATCTGATGGTGAATTGGACAGAGCTGGAGGGAACACTCTAGTTTATCGCTTTACATGATGCGGAGGGGACATTATGGTAGATTCACGTTGCGGGCTTCACTGCACGGGCTGTGAATGGAAGAATTCCCACGGTTGCGGCGGTTGTATAGAAACCATGGGGAAGCCTTTCCACGGAGAATGCCCCATAGCTGTTTGTTGCCAGAACAAGGGTCATATCCATTGTGGGGAATGTGAAGACATTCCGTGTGAACGGCTCTATGCCTATTCATACCTTGACCCCGAACACGGTGACAAGCCACCGGGAGCGCGTATTGAGGTATGCAGAGCTTGGGCGGCAGAAGCACGTATAAAACGCGTTTGAGGTATTTGTGTTTGCTTCAAGGTTTTTGGTTCTTCCACAACTTACATACAAAGAAACGACGGCGTAACGGAAACGATATGCCGTCGTTTTTGCATTATATCTACTACATTTATGTGGGCAAATGCTGTTGTAAAAACTTTGACACATTGACTTTTATTATAAGCAATGTTATAATATAAATACCATTATTATGTATCGCCACGTTAAAAATAGATGTTTGTTCGATAAACAAAACCTTATTGGTTTTTAAGTATAGGCAATCTTAAGTATCCGTAGCAAGACAGACCTACTATGAAACGGAGAGAAAAATATGACTGACACTTACTTGATGAATTGTGGCGAGGATTGTGACTCTTGCGTAGGTAATAATGACTGTCTTAGGTATACTAAAAGGTTGCTAAACGAATCAGAGAAGCGTTTAGGCTTGTTTTTTGATATGGCGCCCGTAGGTATAGCCGTAAATAACCTAGACGAAGACTTCACAAAGGTCTTCTCAAACAGATGGTATTATGAGCTTTTGGGGTTTACCGAGGCGGAGTTTTTGGAGCGCTTCCCAAAGGGAGGATTTTACGCACTTCATCCGGACGACCGCGATATGATGAGGAAAGCGATAAATGGTTTGCACGACAATAGGTTTGTCAGTTTTCGAACAAGAATTGTACATAAAACAAAAGGCTACATATGGGTTCAATATACAGGGCGTATAATAGACAGTGAAAATCAGTCTTACAAGGTTCTCGCTTCTATCGTGGATATTACGGAGCTTGTAAAGGCGAACAACGAGCTTGCCGAAACGCTTGAGGCCTTATATGAGCTGGAAGAGAGCTTAACTATAGAGCGTCAGATTAACGAGTTCGCGGTTGAAACGAAATATGACCTTGTATCTTTGTTGAATGTTCAAAATAGGATGCTCACCGTATACAAAAAGGGTAAGGAGTTCGAAAACGGAGGCTTAACCTCACTGGGGGATTATGAGCAAACCACGGAGTTTGTTATTAACAACCTCGTTCATATAGACGACAGGGATAACTTCAGGCGACTGTTTTTTGACAATTTAATTGAAGAAGTGAATACAAAGGGCGAATTGGTGCTTGAATATCGCCTACTAGATACCGATAGTGGGGAGTATCGCTGGAAGAGAGTGGTTTATCGATACTTCAAAAACTCCAAGGATATAATAATCCAACTTACCGAAGACATACACAATGATATGTTGGTTAAAACAGCACTTGAAGCGGAGCATAATTTTAATAATATGATTGCCATGCTCGCGGATGATGCCTTTTTTGACTGTGATATACAAAGCCAGACTATCCGATATTCCAAAAACTTCGCGCTAAAGTTGGGTTTGCCCGAAATACTTTCGGATTATCCGCAGTCGTTACTCGATAAAGGGGTTATCGCGGAAGACAGCCTTTATCTGTATGAAGACAGGTTCATGCAGGCGACAAATGATATTATTGAAGAAGAAATTCACTTTATTACACCTGACGGTAGCGATATTTGGTACCAGTATCACTATTATGTTATACGAGATGAGAGCGGCAAACCTGTTAGGGCTATCGGTAAAATGACCGATATAACCAAACAACGTCAAAAAATCGAAGAACTGGCGCAAAAGGCCAATCGCGACCAATTGACATATCTATACAACAAAGCTACAACAGAGTTTTTGATAAAAGAAACGCTTAGGCAACGCCGTTTTACGGACGACCAAGAGGCGTTAATGATTATAGATATAGATAATTTTAAGACTGTCAACGACAGGCTAGGTCATTTGTATGGTGACATTGTGTTGACACAACTGGCCGACCTACTCAAGCCCCTTTTCCGTGCTGACGATATTGTCGGAAGGATTGGCGGGGATGAATTTTTTGTGCTCATTAAGAATTTCAAATACGTTGATATAGTGAGAGCGAAGGCCGAGGAGATATGTCGGCTTTTCCGCAAGACCTATACGGAGGACGGTTTCTCTGTTACGATATCCGCGAGTATCGGCATTGCTTTTTGTCCCGAACACGGAGCGGAGTTTGACGAGCTGTACAGAGCCGCCGATACAGCGCTCTATAAAACGAAAGCTAACGGCAAAAACGGATATTCCATTTATGACGGCAAAGCCGTTAATGTCTATATGTCGTCGAGAACAGAAATTGACACCAACGGCGGCGTTCAAAAGAGCTTTGCGGAAAATAGGATTGAATATGTGTTCAAGCTACTCTATAGTTCCGAAAACAGAGAAGCGTCTGTGAAATCTGTGCTTGGATTGCTCACCGAACATTTCGCGTTTTCCAGGGGGTATATCTTTGAAACAAGCATTGACGGACACTATACGTCCAATACATTTGAATGGTGCGCTGAAGGTATAGAACCTGAAATACACAACCTACAGAATATACCGATAGAGTTTATTTCTCACGCCAACGAGTCGTTCGCTCAAACAGGCATGTATATAGTACGAAGCCTTTCCGATGTCCCGGAGATTTCCAGGAGAGTGCTGGAACCGCAGGGCATAAAGTCCATGTTCCAGTTCGGGATTATGAAAGACAAAGCCCCTATCGGGTTCATAGGTTTTGATGATTGTATTGACGAACGTATTCCATCGATTGAAGAGATTGATGAAATCTGTACAATCTGCCATGTGTTAGCCACGTTCTTAATTAAACAGCGCAACACAGAGCAAGAACACCAACGCCTTACGGTAGCAAACGCCATCTTGAATAATATGGACGGTTATGCTTATGTGATTGACAAGAATACATATATGGTCTTGTTTGAGAACCAAAGCGTTAGGGATTTAGTTAAATCTTCGGGTTTGGGGAAGCTCTGTTATGTGGCGTATATGGGTAGAGAAACCCCTTGTGAAGTTTGCCCGGTGGCGGATTTATCGAATACGAAGAAAAGAAGTACCGTAGAAATTGACAATACAGAATACGGAGTGTTTTCCCGCACCACAGGCTCTTTGATTGACTGGAACGGCGGCGTAGTCGCCTGTCTTATAAACAGCATTGACGTGACCGAATATAAGAAGGGGGCAAAACATTGAAAAGAAGAAATTTTGCCGCTATTTTGCTCTTTCTGATAATAAGTTTCGTAATCTCGGTAGGGTTGTTCGTATACTATCAAAACCTATCCGAGCGCCTGTACGCTTCCACAAAAAACACGCTCATAGAGGTAGCCACACAACAAAAGTTCAACCTAGACTCAGAGATTCAAGCCGAGAAGTCGTTGCTACACAGTATCGCCGCTTCTCTCGCCTATATGCCGGGTGATGAAGAGACCGCATGTAAGATGTTGTCAGATATAATCGGCCTTACGAAATTCGATTATATCACTTTAACCGATATTGACGGTGAGGGCATAACACAAGACGGCATAAAGGTTAATATTTCTGACAGACCATATTTTGGAAGGCTACTTAGCGGTGAAACGGTATTATGGAAGCCCATGCAGTCAAGGGTTCGCGACGCAATAGTAATCCCGCTTGCTACACCGATTTGGATTGACGGAAAGATGGAGGGTATGCTCGTCGGTACTTATACCACCGATAAAATGAGCGAAATTTTACTGCCTTCTTTTGAGGGGAAGGGTTACGCATTTGTCATAGACAATACAGGCGAAATCATGATCGGCACGAAAAACGACTATACGGTCACTACAACAAACAATCTGTTTGATTCATGGTATGGTATTACATTTAATGACGGGCAGAACTATGCCGATGTCGTAAAAGAGATTCAATCGGGCGCGGTGGGGTTTGTTCATTACACTATTAAGGGGCAAGAACGCCTTGCGGCGTATATGCCCGTCAACAATAATGATTGGTGTATTGTTGTTGCCGTGCCGCTAGAGGTCATTTCTGCCGAGACATCAGCCATTACGAAGAGCACCATCATTATGTCGTCTGTCGTCGCTCTAAGCTTTGCTCTGGTTTTTGCTTTTGTTTTGTGGCAACAACACAAAAACGTAAAAGCGCTTGAGAAAGTGGCGTATTTTGACGAGTTAACCGGCGGCCCGACACTCGTTAGATTCAAAATGGAAGCCCAGCGCTTCATCGACGATAACCCAAACAAAAAGCTGTTAATGGTGAAGTTCGATATTGACCGCTTCAAGCTCGTTAACCAGATATTGGGGTATGATGTGGGCGACTCGGTTATAATCAACCTTGCAAAGGCACTGATGCTTGTTACACCGGGCAAGTATGAGCGGTATGCTAGGTTGCATGATGATGAATTTTTAGTACTTCATACATACGAGAGAGAAGAGGAGCTTGTAGAGATTAGGGATAGATACCAAAGCATCTTTCGTGAGCTAATGGGCGAGGGGTTCAGGTATGATGTAAGGCTGATTTCTGGGCATTATTATATGTCAGCCGAAAACTGTCACGATGTATCGGAGGCCATTGAAAAGGCCAACATAGCCCACAACAAGGCTAAACAGGAAGGGCTTGAAGTTTGCGTTTATGACAATGAAATCATCGATGAGTCGTTGAAGCACAAGGATATTGAAAACAGAATGAAGCCCGCGCTAGAAAACAGAGAGTTTCGGGTTTATTTACAAGCGAAGTATTTTCTGGCTGACGAAACCATGGCGGGGGCCGAGGCGCTTGTACGTTGGCGTAGAGCTGACGGCACAATGATTCCTCCTAACCAGTTTATCCCCCTGTTTGAGAAAAACGGTTTTATTACGCGTCTGGATATGTATATGATGGAGAGCGTCTGTGAAAAGATACGCGAGTGGATAGATACCGGGAAGCCGGCTATAACCGTATCGGTCAATTTTTCAAGGCTTCATCTTACAAACCCCGATTTTGTTTCTCAACTATCGAATATAGCAGACAAGTATGGTGTTCCGAAGAAGTATATCGAGATTGAACTTACGGAAACTACGATTTTCGATAATGAAACGGCTCTGGAAGTCCTGTTAAACCAACTGCATGATGCCGGCTTCACTTTATCTATGGACGATTTCGGAACGGGATACTCCTCTTTGGGGTTGTTAAAGAACCTGCCGGTTGATGTCATCAAGATAGACAGAAGCTTTTTCGTGGGTGATAAGTACAAGACAAGGGCGAGAACGGTTATCAGTAGTGTTATGGAAATGTCCAGAAAACTGGGCATCCATACGGTAGCCGAGGGGGTAGAGGAACAGGAGCATATAGACTTCTTGCGTGCAGTCGGTTGTGACATTGTGCAGGGCTATTACTACGCCCGCCCCATACCCGCAGAGGAATTTGACCCGAATGCACTACCCATTAATCTCCACAAATAAATAGGACGGCAATAAAAACGTAAAGCCCCAGAAACCCGAATAATTTAAGGTTTTTGGGGCTATTTATTTGCTGAACGGCATTATTTTTGCTGTCGCTGCATTCCGGTATGGTCTATGGAGAAGTTTTCTCTATAGATGAGTTCTGACAGCCCCACCATTTTATAACCCATATCCTTTAGACCTTGTAGGATTGTCGGCAGAGCTTTTGGCGTGTCTTGTGCGTCATTGTGGAACAAGACAATGGAGCCGTTTTTGAGATTCTTATTGTTTAACACTCGCTTAACCTCATAATCCACTCCCTTGTTCATCCAATCGTGGCTGTCGACAAATGAGAGTGTTTTACTGGTGTAATTATCGAATGGCAGAAGTATTTAAGAAACCGAAAAAGAAGTTGACAATTGTATGTCAGAGTTGCTATAATACCATTACAAGAACAATAATTATTAGTGCA
>CAZOVK010000042.1:0-20696 GCA_964583165.1 uncultured Defluviitaleaceae bacterium
AACAATAATTATTAGTGCATTTTCACATTTGGCATTGTCAGACAACATGTATATCTTACCTCTATATCTTGGCAGGAGGATATTATGGGAAAGAAGTTATATCAGCAACTTAATGCAATTTTAGAACTCATGGCGAAATATAGTCACATAACTCTACCCGCCGTAGCCGTGGCGATTACGGCTGTTTACACGGGGTTCAACATAATTTACCTGGATTTATCTGTTTGTGTGTCGAACGGGTTTTTTATTATGGGTGCGATATATATTTTATTGGGAATGGGTACATATATTAGGAATGTAGGGTTATTCAAGGCGTTTAGATACACGGCGTACAAGTTTCGCACGGGCGCGTATGGTAAGCATGGGTCAGAGCTCAGGACGATGACGTTCGCGGAGTATTCTGACTATATCACAAGTGTTGCCAGTCAACGCTCCGGCAAGCTGTACTATCTCTACGGCTTCCTTTTTATTGGGTTTAGTATCGTTCTGGCGTTAATTTTCCCTGTTTCTATGAAGGACTTTATTATGTTGTAAAGGATTGTTAAGCTACGGCTTTTCAATAAATAAAAGAGGAGGTAATACAATGAAGAAATGGTTCAATGTTTTAGCGTTGGCCATGGTGTTAGTGTTCGTTCTCAGCGCATGTAGCGGGAATAGTTCACCATCGCCATCAGCGACACCTACACCCAGTCAGTCAAGTACGGCGGGTACCACTAGTACGCCGTCAGCAACACCGGAAGCGACACCCGCAGCCAATCTTGAAAAGGTGTTAAGACTGGCCGAAGGCGAAACATGCGCTACATACAACCCGCATAAGGCCATGTCAGCCCAGCAGTATACCCAGCTCAAATGGGTCAATGGTATGCTTTATGACCGCGTCTGGGGCGAAGAAGAACAAAACCACATTTTCAAAGACGAGCTTGCCGATGGTATGCCCGTATGTGTAAGCGGCGAAGACAACAAGACATGGCAGATTAAAGTGCGCCAAGGTTATACATATGAAGACGGCACGCCTATTACGGCTCATTCATTTATCTACTCTTGGAAGATGCTTTTTGACCCGAAACTGGCTAACCGTAACTTTAACGTCATGTACTCTATTGAGGGTTCTGAAGCCTATTACACAGGTGAAAACACAAATTGGGATGATGTTAAAATCTACGCTAAAGACGATTATACTATTGAATTTACATACGCTGACGAATACGTTCCAGAGCTTAAAGACGACGTAGCCGAAATGTTTGCGTTCGTTGGCTGTGGTCTTGTTCATGAAGAAATGTTCGAAAGCTGCTTCAATGCCGACAGAACAGAGAACGACTATGGCACAACGCCCGAAAAGTTCGTAGCAAGCGGCGCATACCGCGTAGTAAAGCTTATTGAAGACCAGTATATGGAATATGAAAAATGGATTGGCGGCTCACCGTTTGCCGAGGGTTTCTGGCAGCCAGACCGCATTATTGTTTACTCCGTTGCAGAACCGAGCACACGTGTTCAGATGTATGAGAACGGCGAGGTTGACTTTGTCGGCGCGAGCTATCCACAATATGCGGAACATCCGGACGCAAATTACAGCTATACGCCTGACAGCTATGGCCTGTTCTTAAACGCACGTTGCAAGACTAACCCCGTTCTTACAGATGTGAATTTCAGATATGCTATTTTCTGGGGACTTGACCGCGAAACTATCGTTAAGTCTTGCTACCCCACCCATAAACCAGACCCACATCATTATCAGTTTGCAACCACTTTCCCTGACCCCACTGACCCCGAGAACAAAAAGCTCATCTACCGTGATACACCCGAAGCCAAGGCTATACGCTTAGACGGTCACGAAGTCGATGGTATGTGCTTTGACCCCGACCTAGCGAAAGAATACTTTGAGAAAGCATACACTAAAAACGGTAGCACAAAGATTACCGTTGAGCTTAAGTACGTAGAAAGCAACGATATTTCAAAGGCATGGGCAGAAACGCTTCAACAGCACTTCCAGACATTGTTTGGCGAAGACAAATTCGCTATCAACCTCCGTGCTGTTCCGTCGGCGGTAATCTATGAAAACCTAAGCCGCGAAAACCTGGATTATGAAATCATGGCTGCTGGCGGTATCTACCCGAACATCGAGTATCCATACAGTAACTCCAACTGGGTATCCTCTGGAACTGATACCTACAGCACACAGTATACAGTTATCTCCCCTGAAGGAGCCGCTGAATGGGACGATTTGTATTACAAAAGTACTAAGTATGAATATAAGCAAGCCCGCGACTGGCAGAAACGCCTAGAAGCATCCGCTAGAATGGAAGAAATCCTCTATACAGAGGCTACATTCATCCCGGCGTACACACGCGGCGTTCGCTACCTGATTGCGCCACATATCGAACCGCTTATGCCTGTTGGCGACCCGTTCGTAGAGTTTGCTCTGCTTCAAGCCAACTACTACCCCGCCGAATAGAGATTTAGTCTGAAAAGTCTTACTTGGCATCTGGATTGGAGTGGGGGACCGGAAGCTTTTCCGGTCCTCGTATTCCATCCCGAATCTCTATAAGGGGGTGCGCGTTTGTTTAAGTATATTATACAAAGAATTATAGCCGCGTGCTTCACATTCCTTATTATTGTGGTTATCGTATTCTTTGTTTTGTTCTCTATGCCCGGGAATTTCTTATCAGACCCGAATATTAAGCCCGTAACCAGACGCATGATTGAGGAAAAATATCACCTAAAAGAGCCGTTGGTCGTCCAGTTCGGCTACTTTATAAAAAACTACATCAGCCTCGACTTTGGGCAATCGCTTTCGTACCGCCCGGGTAAGAATGTCATAGACATTATTATGGAGCGTCTGCCTGTGACGATTCAGCTCAATATCTTCGCCAATGTCTTGACGACGATAGGCGGGTTGTTCTTCGGCATAACAATGGCACTGAAAAAGGACTCGCTCTATGACCATGTGACGAGTACAATGGTTGTTTTCTTTATTTCATTGCCATCGTTTGTCGTCGCATCGCTTTTACAGTACTTCTTGGCGTTTAAATTTGGCTGGTTTCCGCTGTTGCTTGCGCCAGAAACAACGCTCAACTGGACAAAGTTTGTATCAATGATTTTGCCCACTTTAGCGCTCGCGTTTGGGCCGATTGCGTCCATGTCGCGTATGTTACGCGCGGAGTTATCAGAGGCTCTCACATCGGATTATATGCTCTTGGCAAAGACAAAGGGTTTGTCATACGGCCAGTCAATCGTGCGCCACGCGCTCAGAAACGCTTGTGTGCCGCTTGCGACTACGATTCTCTACTTATTTATAGGCGTTTTGTCTTCATCACTTGTTATAGAGAATATGTTCGCTGTGCCGGGGCTTTCAAAGACTATGATTGCGGCGATAAATGCCAAAGACCACCAGTTAACGCTTGGTATTGTTTATTTCTACGCGCTTATAGGTGTTTTCTTAGCGATTATCGGTGACTTGTCATACGGCTTTTTAGACCCGCGTATCAGAATGGGAGGAGGCAAGAATGATTAGCCAACCCATCTATTTGGAGAATGACGAGAGATTATCGGAAGACCTATTAAACCTGCCTAAATCAGATTTCGAGCTGGTACCGCGGACAGAGGAAATCCGCGATATGGAGTTCAAAACAGAGGCGATAAGCTACGCTAAGGACGTTTTTAAACGCTTCGTCCACAAGAAGGTCAGCCTTGTCGCCGCCTGTATCATCTTGTTCGTTGTGTTAATGGCGATTATCGGGCCGTCACTTACGGGCTATAACTATCTTAAACAGGACAATCAGATGCAACGTATGCCGCCTAAGATGCAGGGTATCGAAAAACTCGGTATCTTTGATGGTTCACGGACACTAAGGATTCAAGCGGGAAATCTGGATAACTACAAGGATAATCTCATAAAGATTGTGAATGAATACGAAGTGCCCGGGCGCGGTAGACCCGTGCAGATGCTCACAATTAAGGTTGACGCGTATAAAATGGCGGGGCGGCCGGACGAATATCATTGGTTCGGCACAGACTACCTTGGACGCGATTTGTTCACTCGTCTTTGGATGGGCGCGCGCATCAGCTTAATTATGGCTGTGGCGGTTGTGTTTGTTAATATGACCATAGGTTTGTTCATAGGCTCCAACGCGGGTTACTACGGTGGCATTATCGATATGCTTATCTGTCGCTGGATGGAGATTATGAACGCAATTCCGTCACTCCCGCTGACAGTATTGCTCATTATGTACTTCGGTTCGGGGCTGGTGCCGCTGATTATCGTCTTCGTCCTCACGGGCTGGATAGGCATGACCTATTCCACGCGTATTCAATACTATCGCTATAAGACGAAAGAATATGTCCTCGCGTCACGCACAATGGGTGCGTCTGATAACCGTATTAAGTACATTTACATCCTGCCGAATGCTGTCGGTACCATTATCACAAGCTTTGCGCTGTCAATCCCGGCTGTTATCTTCCAAGAAGCCGGCCTTAGCTATATCGGGCTGGGTATTCAGGCGCCAGAACCCTCAATCGGGACAATGCTATATGACGGCCAGCAGAACCTGCTTGAATACCCCTATATGATAGTGTTCCCGGGCTTAATCATTGTCTTGCTTATGTTGAGCTTCAACCTATTCAGTAACGGCTTGCGCGACGCGTTTAACCCCGCGCTGCGTCAATAGGAAAGGAGGAGAAAATGGCAGAGAAAATCTTAGAAGTAAAGGATTTGACCGTTTCCTTCAATACCTACGCGGGCAAGGTTCAGGCTGTGCGCGGCGTATCGTTTGACTTGTTCAAGGGTGAAACACTCGCGATTGTGGGCGAATCAGGCTCGGGTAAATCCGTAACAGTGCGCGCCCTTATGGGGATTTTGGCGCGAACGGCCGTCATAGAACGTGGCATGGCTCTTTATAAGGGTAACGACCTTTTGCCGCAAACAGAAAAGGAATGGGAGAAGGTACGCGGGAAAGAACTTGCGATGATTTTCCAAGACCCGCTTTCTGCGCTCAACCCCGTAACAAAAGTTGGCAAACAGATTGCCGAAATCTTTATCGTTAAGCACAAGATGAACCGTGCTGAAGCCAAATCACGGGCATTAGAGCTAATGGCAAGCGTGGGCATACCCGATGTAGAAAAGCGGTATAACCAATACCCGTTCCATTTCTCGGGCGGTATGCGACAGCGTATCGTTATCGCCATAGCACTTGCGTCAAACCCCGAGATTCTCATTTGTGATGAGCCAACGACAGCACTGGATGTTACAATCCAGGCGCAAGTGCTGAAACTCATTGAGAACCTTCAAAAAGAGAAGAACCTCTCGACCATCTTTATAACACATGACCTCGGCGTTGTCGCGCATATTGCTGACCGCGTGGCGGTTATGTATGCGGGCAAGGTTGTTGAATATGGCAGAGCCGAAGAGGTGTTCTATGACCCGCGCCACCCATACACATGGAGTCTGATGTCGTCTATGCCCGATATGGACATTGAGGAGGACGAAGAACTCAATGTCATTCAGGGAACGCCGCCGAACATGCTCTTCCCGCCGACAGGTGATGCGTTTGCGGAACGCAACCCATACGCATTGGCCATTGACCAGCGCGAACACCCGCCCATGTTTAAGATAACAGATACTCACTACGCGGCAACATGGCTACTACATCCAAGCGCGCCTTCGATAGCACGCCCGACGATACTGGAACGCCGAATCGCCAATAGCAAACGCCGCATTGAGGAAGGGGGACGCAAGCAATGAGCATGAACGCAAACATCCCCGAAGATGTAATCCTCGACGTCCGCAATCTTAGGCAACATTTTACAAGCGGCTTTGGGCGTAGTAAAGTTGTTGTAAAAGCCGTTGACGATGTTAGCTTCCAGATAAAGAAGGGGCAGACATTTGGGCTGGTAGGGGAGTCGGGCTGTGGCAAAACGACGACGGGGCGTACAATAATACGCCTTTACAACCCAACGGGCGGCGAAGTCTATTTCCGTGGCAAGCTGATTTCCGGCAAGCTCGATAAGGCGGCCAAGCTTGAAGTCACCCAAGGCATACAGATGATTTTCCAAGACCCGATTTCTAGCCTTAATCCGCGTATGACGATTAAGGAAATCGTCGCGGAGGGGCTTATTATCAACAAACTGGTTAAAGACGAGGCAGAACTCACACGCCGCGTTATAGACATAATCCGCATTGTTGGGCTGTCGGAAGACCACATCACCCGCTACCCGCATGAATTTTCGGGCGGCCAACGCCAGCGCATCGGTATTGCGCGTGTGTTGATTTCAAATCCCAGCCTTGTTATTGCCGACGAGCCGATTTCTGCCCTTGATGTCAGTATACAGGCGCAGGTTTTGAACCTTCTGAACAAACTCAAAAAGGAAATGGGGCTGACAATCCTGTTCATAGCCCATGACCTGTCAGTAGTCAAGTATTTCTCAGACTATATCGGGGTTATGTATTATGGCAAAATCGTAGAAACGGGCAAACCGAGCGTTTTGTTCTCCCGCCCTGTTCATCCGTATACAAAAGCTTTGTTATCGGCCATCCCCGTACCCGACCCCGCCTTTGAGCGAGGGCGTGGGTACTTGGTTTATGATAAGGGTGTGCATGATTACAGTAGCGAAATGCCCCAAATGTACGAGATAGAACACGACCACTTTGTCTATGCCTCTGAAAGCGAGTTTAGGCGTTATAAGGCGGAGCTGAGTTTGCTTTAAGTCACTAGCGCAATTGGGGTCTTAATCAACACTTTTCCTTGCAAAGAAACGCGCTTCCTGGTTAGTTGAAAACCGGGAGCGCGTTTGTACATTTCTTTGACAATTTTCGCGAGTTGTTATATTATTTATGTAGTTTTGATTGAAAGAGGAAACCCGTTGACCAGCCGAAGCGATATTGAGTGTGTATTATGAAGAGCGTGTGATAGTTTTCGTGGTAAAATTGACAGCTCGCGATATAAATATTATATTTTATCAATGTTATGCCGTCATCGCCAGAATCGGCGAAAGCATCACACTGATGAACGAAGCCCAAGATATAAACCATCTCATGTTGCTAGAAGCCAGAAATCGTGAAATCTATTACTCATGTTACAACTCCATTATTAAGCACGCAGACTTTCAGTTCACCAAGAGAAGCCGAAGACCCCCGCTTGACCCGCTCAATTCAATGATTAGCTTTGGAAACGCGCTCTTATACCGTCTTATTGCCAAAGAGATATACAAATCCCAGCTTGACATACGCATATCTTTTTTACATTCGTCATTATGGAGGAACGAAAACCTAAACCTAGATTTAGCTGAAATATTCAAGCCTATCATTATAGACAGGCTTATTTTTACGCTCATCAATAAACGCATGATAGACGCGACAATGCACTTGACAGACTGCACGACGGCTCTGTTTTGCTGAACAAAGAGGGTAAACGCTTAATATTAAACGAATTTATGTCAAAACTCCAACAGAAAATCACTATTGACGGCGAACAATTGACATATGAGGCATTGATACGCCGTGAAATACGTAAACTTCAGGCTCATATCGCAAGCGGTGCGCCATACAAGCTCTACAAATATCAGTGAGGTGACGATATGTTTGTGATTTTCACATATGACATAATTGCCAAACGTGTTGCAAAAGTGATGAAGATTTGCCGAAAATATTTGATACATATTCAAAACTCTGTCTTTGAGGGTATGATAACAGAAGCGAAGTTGGAGAAACTGAAAACCGAAGTAGAAAAGGCAATTGATTGGTCTGTGGATTCTATATGTATTTATAAAATCGGCTCCTTGAAGTATTTCGGCAAGGAGCGCATTGGCTACACAACCGAACATAACCACATCATTGACTAAAGAAGTCGGTCGGTCTTTTTTGGCTGATTTGCTGGATTTGTAGGCTGTTGTAGTACCAAAATCGCCCTAAAGACAGTGTTTTTTAGGGGTTTTGTGCAAAAAAGTCGGTCGGTCTCGGCGGGGCAGTTTCAAAAATGTGCTAACCCCCGACAAAGCCAACAAATCCGCACCTTTTGCAAAAACAACACCAGAATCATCGACCGACTTTTTTCGCCAAAACACTTGACAAATGCCAAAATGGGTGTATACTGTAGTTAAGAAGCTTGAATTTGCTGTGGCTGAACCTTACCATATGAGGTATTGAAACTCTCCAGTTGACATTGCAATTGATGCCAATGGATGCGACACGCTGAACCTTACCATATGAGGTATTGAAACAATACCGAAAGTCTATTGTTGAAGCGTCTAAGGAGCCTTGCGGCTTCAACTGAACCTTACCATATGAGGTATTGAAACATTAGCCGAAACTTTTTCAAGTGTTAGCATTTCAAGTGTGTTGGCTGAACCTTACCATATAAGGTATTGAAACACATCAACTGTAACATTTACTGATGTGATAGGAAACATCTCGCTGAACCTTACCATATGAGGTATTGAAACCTGCCATAACAGTATGAAGCACTTACAAAAATCTGCACCATAGCCCAACCTTACCATACGAGGCATTCGCACACTAAAAGAGCCACCCGTCACAAGGTGGCTTTTAACTTTCTATCTATTTAACTGTGATTTTGTTACGGCAAACACGCCAGTATCGCTATCGTGCAAGCATTTACTATCACTGGTTTATCTAGTGCTGATACATTCGCAATACATCTGCCGTACAATAGGCGCGGTTGGCTGTCATAAAATATCGCCCCGCTTGTGATGAATAGCATGGGCTTCTTGAATGGTGTTTCTGTCGCCGAAAACTCTCGGTCTAGACGCGGGAATTTGACAAGGGTTTTGTAGTAGCCCTGTGTGGGGTCATTTTGCGCGGGAATGAAGTTTGACAGCGCGACAAAACCATTGGCAGGGTTAGACAGTGCAAAGCCGTTGTGCGGGCGCAAGGATACCAGCCCGAAACAGCCCTTGCCTGTTGACTTCTTGCCGCCTATGCCCATCTCCAGCGCGAGAGCGAACACCTGTGTGAGTATATCGGGCGGGAGTGTAGACAGAATATATACGTCATAGTGCTTGTTTGGCGGGGCGAATGTTTCTTCGCGCCCGAACAGATTGCCCGCGCCGTCTATGTTCTCGACAGTGTTACTCTTGCGGCTGACCATGTTGTGCATGATTACGCGTGATGTAGTTTCGTCAGACTGTAGTGATGCTGTTATGCCGCGTGAGTCGCCGTTAATAATGCGTGCAAACACGCTTTCGGCGACAAAGCGTGAGTTTTTCAGTTTCTTGTTGGCTCTATATGCCTTTACGCGTTCGCGCTTGTCGGTTGTAGCGTCGTAAATACTTTCGGTGTCGCGTATGCCCATTGGAAGCGGTAATGTACCCGCTGGAAAGGCGTTTGAAAAGACTATCGGCGGGGTAATCATGCAATTGGCAATCAAGCCCTCCAGTGCTGTATTACCAAAAAGCCGTAAATAGCTCCAGCAGAACGCGCCGAAGAACGTGTCGCTTTGCAGTGCAGACGTGAAAGAGCCGCGTGGGGCAATGACGGCTTTGTAGAGGGTGTGGGCTTTCTGTGTGTTGTTCATTACTACCCCCTATGCATTAACCTCTTCAGGCTTAGGATAGACTGTTTCATCAGGGTTATAGTGGAATTTCACTTGCCCGTAGCCGCGTGAACCACTGCCACCCAAAGCCGAGTGTTTGACGAGTTCCAGCCCCTCTTTTACATATGCAACAAGTGCGGCTTCGTCGTCGCCCTCAAAGATTTGTAACAGTATTTCCAGCGTAAACTCCGCGCCCGCGGGTACGCGCTCTATGAAGCGCGGGGCTTCGGCTGTGCCTCTGTCGCGCTTTATAATGTTTTCTGCCTTGACTTCGAGGTTGACTCGTTCTACAGGCAAAGATTCCATTTGCTTTTTGAAAGTTTCTGTATATATGCTGTCGCGAACAATAATACGCGTGGGAGCGGACAACGCGCCGGGATTGAAGTGCGCGCCGAAAACGACACAGGTTTTACAGGTTCTTAGACCACAACCGCATGGCTTGTCCTGGATAACCGCCCCGCGCCTATCTTTCATGCCATTAACTTTTTCAAGCTGTGAACGCATTTTGCCCTTTAGGCTTGACCCCGGTATGTACGGCTCGTTTGTGAGTGGGTTTTTTATGACCTCACTGTCCGCGCCGCCTATGCCAAGTTCAATGCCCATGCCCTTAATCGCAAGACCGGTCACGCATTCTATTGTACCACTGAGTCTAATAATCTTTTTGGGTTTCATTATCCGTTACCTCCCCTAGTTCGTGTCTTTCGGCATATATGCAATAAGTGCTTCGAAGTGCTTCATAAAGGCGGAGAAACTCTGCTTATCCTTAACGAGTGCCACATTCTTTTCGACAAACTGGACGAACAGGTAAGACACAAGCCCGCGCGTCTTTGCGTTGTTCACATATGGTACAATCTGGACAAAACTCGCCTCAATCTCCTTAAAGCTGTCATGCTTAGCCAAAATACTCTCCAAACGTACGCAAAAGTCATAGAATTTGCGCAATTGGGAGCTTTTGTTGAGTTTGTTGCCCTCTTGTTGTAGCAGTCCGGCGAGTGTCTTTGGGTAGCGGATAATGTAGTCAGTTTTGACATACTTTTTGCCGTCTACAGTTTCAAAATAACCGCCTGTCAGGTAACCTGTTGGTAGTTCCGGCACGATTCCTCTCCTCCTTTGTCAAGTTAAGTGCGTATGTTACCATAGTTTGCGCGAAATACAAATCTTTCTTTACAGTTGTGCTGTACATTTTAGCATCATCGCCGATACTCAATTGGTCAGTAAAGCCAACAAATGTATCGGCTTTTCTATCCAGTTTGCCATAATTCCGCTGTTTGTCATAATGCAGGAACGGTTCAAACATCAGCGCGTGTGGGTTACCCGCTTTTAAGAAGAGTTTGTACATACGGCTGTATTCAGCCAAGCGGCGCAGTATGTCTATGGGTACGCTTGACGCAGCTTCACGAAGCATAGCCCCGTTTTTGAGTTGAACGGCGAAGTCTTCCCATGAGAATATTTCGCCCAAAAACGAAATGGCATTGCGCCCGTCTTTGTTGGGGTAGAGTTTAGGGTTTGAGTTGTTCTTTACGCGTTTAAGCTCGGTTTCGCAGTTTTCGGCTAGGGTTGCAATGTGGTCCTTGGGGTTGGTGATAAGGATTGCCGCGGATAGCGTAATGCTTGTGTTGTTCGACACAAAACGCTTAAATGCCGCTGCAGTGTCAAAGCAAATGCGGGCAGTTTGTCCCACGGGCCGATAACAAACAAGTCGTCACCGCCCGAAAAGACGCTGTAGATGTCCGTAAACTGTGTAGAGAGCAGTTCGTTCACATATCCCGAGAAGAAGTATTCCAGCATACGCGACAATGTGTTCACGCGTGCTATTGTGCCATAATGGGTTTTGCCGTGCCGCAAACCGTCGGCGAACAGATATCCCAGATTGTCAACATCGGCTTTCAGTATGCCCAGTTTCTTTGTGCCTGTGGATTTTTCGGCTAATTCGGAGAACGTAATGACTTCGCCCTCGTCGTTAATGGGGATTCGGTTGGCCATGACGCGCAAGGATAGCGGCAGGCGTGCATGGGCGGGGTTTATGGTGAAGTCGTTGAGTTGTTCGACGAGATAGCCGCGACAGTTTTTAGGCATGTCAGCAAAGACACTGATGTAGTAGTTGTCGAACAGCCTATAGTCACCCGCGTCTTTGCTATAGACAATATACTTTATCTTTGGCAATAATCCGCCCAGCTGCTTGGAGTCTTCGCAAGCTACACAAGTTTCATCATCCGCGTTAATGAGCGCGTGATAACATGACGTGCATATGGTTTTATTGGCTAGGTCATCATAAATGGCAAACGCGCTTTCGTTCCAGCTTTGCCCGTTGTTACTAGTTAGTGCAGAGGCAAATGGACTTGCCTTCTTTTTGGACAGAACGCGTAGCAGTGACGTTAAGGTCTGGCTATAGTTTTTAAGTCCATCCTCTTCAAAGCAGTATGAAGCAAGGTTTATCGCTATTTCACCCTTATAAGAATCAAAAAAGTGTGCTTCGGCGAATGTTGTAAAGTCAGACAATATCGTCTGTGTGTGCTCATTATTCGGCATCAGTATATAAAACTTACCGCCCGTGAGCATGAGTATATTCATGCGCGGCAAGTTTAGTTTATCTGTCAAAGCGTGGGCAACGGCTGATACAGTGGCGTCAACCAAGAACGAACGCGCACGCAGGCGTTTGGCTACACCCTTTGCAGATGTACGCGCAACGGCAAAAATGTATTTCTGTATGCCCGAAAAATCTCCCGCGACCATGCAAAACGGCTTTTCGGCGTTGGGGGTTTGTGATAAACACGCTGTGACCGCAACCGATATTCTTATGTGGTCATAGAGTGAAACATCGCCACCGCCAAGCGTGGGTATGCACCAAAAGTATTTCTTTAACAGTGTATCAAATACCTGAAGAAAGCCACTCTGGGTATCGGGGGCGTTTTTGGCTACTTGCCTTAGCTCATTCACAAAAAGGCTGAACAACTGGTTTTTATCGGGCTTTGGGGCTTTTGCTGATGGAAATATTGCGTCAATGGACAGTGGTTTTATATCGTAATATTGTATATCCGGCATAGCACCACCGTCTGACAAGCGGCAGAAGACACTCTTTAATATTTCCTCGGGGTTTAGCCCGTTGTTTGTGTCGTCATCAGGTAAAGAAAGCCTATAGGCTTTTGCGATAATGGTTTTAGCCGGTGTGGTTTTGTCTGATAGTATATCGTACAAGAAGTTAAAATCAGCGAATCTTGAGAACAAGCTCTTGTTTTCGGTCAGAAGGTCGAAAACCCTATTGCCAAACTTCTGAAAAAGCCCATACAAGTAAGCACCCAAAACGATTTCTTGCAAAGACTGGTTAAAGCTCTCCATTAACCCACCTCCTGTGCGTTTGGTTGTTTGAACAATTCGGATATAAGTATCTCATTCATTTTTGCGTAGCTGTCCCATTTTGGCACATTGCCTTTTAGTATGGCGCGTGTAAGCCATTTGATGGTTTCCAGTATTCGCCTTGAATTATAACTGCCTGTTTTCGCTTTAACCCAATCATCGTCAACGGCAATGATGGTATGCGCAACGGGATTACGTGCGTTCGACTCTACATCGCGTAGTATTTCCATGTGCTTAAGAATCTGCTTGTCTTCTGGGGTTTCGTCTGATATCTTAGGGTCACACCCTAAATTCTTCAAAATTCTGTAAAGGTGGGAGGAGCCATAGAACGTATTGTCGGCTAAAGGTCTGCTTGGACTACTTAGCAAAGAGAGCACCCGCCTGCCCTTATCATCCGCTTTTAATTTAGCTGAATTCAGCCTGCCCCTGTCGTCGCAATATCTGGTAATGTCGATGCCGTGATATTGTTTAAGCCTATATTCCATAAGGGTATAGATTATCGGTGTGGTTGCGCGTAAGAAGTCAGCGTATAACCCAAGGGATAGCTTTAGTTGTAAGGAGAGTATAAACTCGAACATTTCCAGCTCTTCTTTATCCATCTGCGGTATAAAGTCAGAAATTCCTTCTATTCCCGCGACTCTATCACGTGCTTCGCTCAATTTAAGCTGTGTTCTGAATACGGCCGACTCCAGCAGTCTATACGCTGTATCTGACAAAAACGGCTTGATTTTCTCTGCCATTTTGAGTGCGCCTGTATAGTTGTATGACGCTATCTGGTCTTTTATAGATACCTTTGTCATTCTAACAAGCAGGTTGGGTGTTTCGACAACAGTACGGCGACTTTTATCTGGGGCATTTTGATACTCCAGCGTTTTTGCGTTGTCTTTATTACACGCCCAATGCACGTCCAAGTCATAGTTATCTGTCTGCCCAGCCGTTTTCTTGTCCGGTGTATTGACTTGAATAGCCATTATATTCCTATAAGGCAACAAACATGGGAAAAACATTAGTGCACTTTTCATAGCGGGCGAACCCGAGGATGCGTTTAGCAATAAAGTGCTGTTGGGGTTTTCCTTAGCCAATCTCTCTATTATCTGTTGAAAATCGTCATAGAAAATGTCAAACTTCTGTACTTCAACCAAATCGGGGCGTTCAATAACCTCTGTTTCAAAGCTAAAGTCCATGCTCTTGCCAAGATACTCCAGCGCACGCAAATAACGGTTGTCTCCCTCTCTCCTGTGGTATTCCACCATTTGTTGTGACAGATACAATACAACCTTCCGTGGTTTATACACGCGTGCGATATGCAACATAGCACCATCGGCACACTTGGATATAGGGTCTGTATTGCCAACGGGGGAGAACAGAATATAGTTGCCCATTTTATACCTCCACGAAATATCAAATAAACTCAAACATGCCGAAGCCTTGCGAATTTTTGCTACCGATGCCCGTGTGGTATAAAAATTTCATATAATCTTCACGCGCTGATAGCTGATACTCCCCGTAATACGCAGTAACATAGATATTTTTGAATTTAGTAACGCATTTGCTGTTTGCACTTAGCTTGATAGGTACTAGTCCTATACCACTATCGGGTTCAAGCCCGTAATATGACGTGTATTTATGCCTAAAGTTCATGTCCAAAAGCGATAAAAAATCGGGGTTGTCAGGAGAAAAATATATGGTCTTTGCGCCTTCTGTTCTATGAACGCAAATGGGAGTTATCATTCTTATTATGGCTGTATCGCCAAACATTTCGTTTTGGGCAATGGAATATCCAAAAACGGGGCATGGTGTCCCCGCAAGATAGACAATTCGCCTTTCTCTGAGCGTATCAGCAATGGTCTCGATAATATCATCAAACACAGAGCGTATCTCAAAACTCACAATACCACTATATGATATGGTTTTGCCTTCGACACGCTTATCACCCACTAGTCTGCCGAAAGTAAACAGCTTGTATCGGCGATTGTTATGCACATAGCCCCTATCGTGTATGTACTCAGAAATAACAGGTGCTCCACTAAGTAGTTCATAAACTATGCCCTGTAGGATGTGGGCATGTGCAATAGGTAATGTTTTAGGGGTCTTTATATCAATTGATAGCGTTATAGTCTTCATAGTTTGTCCTTCGATTAGGTAAGTTGAGAGGGTTGACGTGCTTCAATCTTTGTTGCTATCTATATGGTCAAGTCCTGAATTACAATATAGCTTGACTGACTAAAAGTCTGTTTAATCCCACTTTATTTATGTCATTATAGCATTTATTGTAAGCATGTCAAGAAAAATGTTGGTTATTGTAGGGGCATGGCATATGATTCTCGGTTAACAATGAGCTGTAAAGTCAATTCGGCTGAGCGAATGAGCATTTTTAATGAAAATGCAGGTAGCGAAGCGTTATGAATTAACAGGAGAATTGTTAATACATAATGGAATTGCTATGTTCCGCGCCTTGTAAGGTAAGGGGGGCGTTACAACGGGCATAGGGCTTGAAGAATATGCGGAATGGCAATAGTTTCAATGCCTTGTAAGGTAAGGAGGGCGTTGCAACGATAATGCGCTAACTGTAAGAGCAGTATTTAAGGAGTTTCAATGCCTTGTAAGGTAAGGAGGGCGTTGCAACTTCCACAAACTCTACAAGAAAAAACGTGGCTCATCGTTTCAATGCCTTGTAAGGTAAGGAGGGCGTTGCAACCTCTGGTATACGTTCATTCTTATAACTCAGAATGAGTTTCAATGCCTTGTAAGGTAAGGAGGGCGTTGCAACGAACGAAACCGAAGCGGACACACGACAAGGAACAAAGTTTCAATGCCTTGTAAGGTAAGGAGGGCGTTGCAACTCTTTAAGCTTCGCCGAGGACAAGATGTTATCGCGTTTCAATGCCTTGTAAGGTAAGGAGGGCGTTGCAACGAAGACAGGATTGCCCTTGATAGCCTTGCATTTCTAGTTTCAATGCCTTGTAAGGTAAGGAGGGCGTTGCAACGCCAGCAAAAGTGTCTGGGTTAGGCGCTTGCTTCTGTTTCAATGCCTTGTAAGGTAAGGAGGGCGTTGCAACTTCCGACGCTATTGAAAACTTGCCTAATCGCCCAGACGTTTCAATGCCTTGTAAGGTAAGGAGGGCGTTGCAACTTTGTTCGACGGGACGGACGAACGCGCGGATGGGGTTTCAATGCCTTGTAAGGTAAGGAGGGCGTTGCAACCGCTAATACTGGAACCTGACAAAAGTCCAGCTCGGTTTCAATGCCTTGTAAGGTAAGGAGGGCGTTGCAACTGCTATATGTCAACGAAGAAACCTATTACACGCAGTGGTTTCAATGCCTTGTAAGGTAAGGAGGGCGTTGCAACCGTTTGCTGGCGCAGTCACAGCGACAGCGATTGTCGTTTCAATGCCTTGTAAGGTAAGGAGGGCGTTGCAACTGCGGTTATCTGCAAGATGGTTACATAATGGTATAAAACATAGCTATTATAACGCATTGTGGTATCTCTCAGCTAAATATCAGAGATTTTTAGTATAACAGTGGTGGCGAAATCGCTGTTTTGAGCATGGAGGTTCGCGCGAACCCTGTATGTTTATATCCAATCTTACCATATAATTCTAGCATGTTGTTAATAATAAGTCAAGCGCGGATTATTACAAATCTCACATTTGAAAGTTGTCAATACCTACAAAGTCAGCAAGTATACCAAAAACTGCCCTGACAGCAACGGATATGGATTTAAGCTTGCCGAAGAATAGTATATTACATCGGGCAGATAGAGCGTGGGGAACGAAGCCTTATACTTGATATGCTGGTAAGACTCGTTAATAGGCTGGGCGTTAGTATTGACTACTTGCTTAAAGATTATGTAGAACAAGCGGACGACAATATGGTTAACCAATTCCGTCAGCTTCTAGATTCCCAGAACCCGAAACGCAAGCAACTGGCGGTTGATGTGGTTAGGGTTATGTTAGCTCATCTGGACAACGAGTAAAGGGGGTTACGCCATTGCGTAATCCCCTAAAATATTCTATATAGTCAAATAGCCGCTTGACTGCAATGTTCACCAGAACATCAACAGGGATGGCATATTCAACAGACAGCGAATGGATTTTGTCAAATACTATGTAGTCAGAGATTTCAATTAGTAATACTTTATCATTCATACAATCACCTTATCCTTATTATTTAAGGCTAGCTTTGAGGTATCTATAGATCGTACATTTCTTAACACCAGTCAACTCCTCAATCTCGCGTATTGAATACTGACCTGTATTATACAGTTTCACAGCCTTTTTTTCAGAATCAGCATTAAATCTGGGTCTACCTCCATTTCTTCCCCTTGCCCTAGCAGAACGTAAACCCTCTTTAGTACGTTCAGCGATAACATCGCGTTCAAACTGGGCAATTGCGCTCATGAGTGTGAACAATAGCTTACCTGTGCTGGTTTTGGTATCGATGGCTTCTTTCAGAGAAATCAGATTAACGCCTTTTGAGTGAAACAGTTCGGTCAGTTCTATCAAATCCTTAGTACTTCTACCCAGTCGTGATAGTGATTCAATCACTACTGTGTCACCCTCTGTCATTCGGTCAAGCAGCTTGGAAAGTTCGGGACGTTCTCGCTTCGTGCCTGTCATCTTCTCGTTGTAGATGCGTTTGGCATTCTGTTCTCCCTCTAGTGCACTCTGTCGTATGTTATCAGATATGAGGGGTTGTGCGACTTTTATTTACAAAACACTGCCTAGTAATACGCAATTTCGATTAAGTCTATATCTGTGTTGCATTAGCTGTAGATTATTACAACGGCGGTTTTATTTCATTTAGTACAAAGCAGTCACATATCTAATAGTCACCAATCAAATAACCCGTAATTGCCAAGTTTACAAATAAACATTATCACTATGTAGGCTATCACATTTCATATCTTGCCTAACACATCTGTAACGCTACCGAAAAGGAGGTCAGCATAGTGAATAGATTACCTATTGGTAATTTTCTACGCAAAAACAACATAGTTTATCTTATAGCCCCTGTCAGATATAAGGTTGAGGTGATACCATGTTACAATTAGGTGCATCTACAACGAGAGAAGAAGTAATCGAAATAAACGGGACAAGTTACAAGCTCATACACAACAGCGAGAGTACATATCTACTGCGCTATAATGAAACCCATAAGATTTGGGTAAAGCTCACGTTCTCTGATACAAAAGCGCACAATACCGTGCTAGATACGCTTAAACGGCTATACACAGCCAGAATACAAAATACAAGTTGGTGAAATTATGGAACATATGATTCAGAAGAAGCGCGTAGCGTGCCTTTATCGTGTTTCTACTAAAGCACAAGTAGATAAAATAACGGACGATATACCCATGCAGGTCATTGCCTGCGGTGATTTTATCAAACAACACCCCGGTTGGACACTTGTTAAGGAATACAAGGAACTCGGCGTGTCGGGCTATAAAAAGACAGCCGCCGAACGTGATGAACTTCAACAGCTCAAAAAAGACGCTGAAGCAGGAGTGTTTGACGTTCTGCTTGTGTTCATGTTTGATAGGTTAGGGCGGCGTGAGGACGAAACGCCGTTCATAATTGAATGGCTAGTTTTGCGTGGTATTGAGGTCTGGAGTGTAAAAGAAGGGCAGCAGACATTTGAAAGCCGCGTCGATAAACTCCTCAACTACATAAGGTACTGGCAATCGGGCGGAGAGAGTGAAAAAACGGGCATTCGGGTTTATGAGAAGCACAGCCAGATGATTAAAGACGGCACGTTTTGCGGCGGGATTGCACCATATGGCTATAGACTCATACCGTCAACGCGTTTAAGTAATAAGGGTAGACAGCTTAAAGAAATGGTTATCGACGAAGAAGAAAGCAAAATCGTCAGATTGATTTATTCGCTTGCGGTTGATTTAGGAATGGGCGGGCAAAGAATAGCCCTCTACCTGAATGAACACGCCATACCCACGCGAAAGGGTAGCAAATGGGGGCTATCCGTCATAAACTACATGCTTAGAAACCCCATTTATAAGGGTTACCCTACATATGGAAAGACCACAGCTAAAACAGGCGCAAACAAGCGGCTAAACCCAGAACAATGGCTTATATCAGCAGTCAAAATCGAACATCTAGCCATTATCCAAGAAACCATGTGGGAAGCCGCCCAGCGTATACGTGAAGCCCGCACACCAGATAGGTTCAAGACGAAGAATATTGACTATTCTCAGTATCCTCTTCAAACAAAGAGTAAGCTTTTACTAACGGGTAAGATTCGCTGTGGGCATTGCGGTTCTACGCTATGTTCTTATGAAAGTGTAAGCCGTTGGAGAACGAACGGCCAAGAACATCGTTCTGTAAAGCCATCTTACCGCTGTATCAGCGTAAACCGTGGCATAAATTGTCAAGGCCAAAAGACTTACACACAAGAACGCGTAGAAGCCCCTGTTTTAGAAGAGATTTACACCTATCTTGACATGCTAGAAACCATAGACTTGACAGCTGAAATGAAGAATATCCGTCGTCAAGCATTACAAGAACATGAAAAAGAATTGAAAGCCATTCGCCGCTCAATACAGAATGTTCAAACTGAAATTACAACTCTGAACACAGAGATAGTGAATGCTATCAGTGGAAACAGCCACTTTTCGCCCGAGCAGCTATCGGCCGCGATTTCCCAGAAAAATACCGAATTAGAAGGTTTAAGTACACGTGAACGATCTGTCAATGAAGCTATAGCTACAAAAGATTCCGAGCTACAACGATTTTTGAACCTTCAAAAACTTGTGCCTAGTTGGCGAGAAGAATTCGCTAATGCGCCAGCCGAAGTCAAAAAGATGCTTATCTCTGAGTTGATAGATAGCGTTGTTGTCTACCGTGATTCAATTGAAATACACTTTCGGGTCGCACTTTCGGAGTTTCTTGGGGAAAGAGAATAAAAACCTAGCGGACAGATTACACCGTCCGCTGGGTTTTTCATTTCTTTTTTCGTGATGGCTTATCGCCCTTGCCTGTTTTTTTCTTGGTATTTTCAGCATGGCTTAAAGAGTAACCCTGTGAACGGTGAGAGATACCATCAAATACGGCTCTTCTGGTTATTTTCCCTGTAGTAACATCTTTTTAGACAAATAACATGCATTCTCTACAGCGGCATAAAAAGTATTTTTACCTAAAGGCTCAATACCTCTGTTTTTGCAAACTCGGTATGCAGATTGAAGGCATCCCCTTTGATAATGACATTGTACCGCCCCTTGGTAAATAGTGATTCCACACATTCGGTAAAGAAGTTGCTATTCACAGCTGAATATTCTAGGAGATTATCATCGGGGGCAGCCCACAGTCCTTTTCTATTATACATGCCCATATATACTGTGTCCACCAAATGCGATACAAATAATGATATCTCCGGGGCTAATCGCTCAAAGACAGTTATAGCATTGTCTAAAACACTGGCATCTACTTTGCCTTCTCGCGTGCTGGCAGGAATATATCTACATCTTAGTGAGTGGAAAATGGGGGTTGTTGTATATAACTCTCCTGTGCCATTCATGAATTTCTGGCTTCTATAGTCGAAAACACCATTTAGAAATCCTCGCATAACCCAGGTATCTCTATATTCCTCATCGTCAATAATCGTTTTAGTGCTACCGCACATTGATATAAGTCGCTCCTTAATCTCTTTAAAGTGAGCAGGTTTATAGAATTTGTAGAGAGTTCCTTCAGAAGCAATTGTGGTCACTATAACAATTTTAAGTAACTCAACATTAAGAGCCTGTCCAAAATCTCACAGATATGATATAATAGGAGCAAGAAATCTAAA
>CAZOVK010000043.1:0-20638 GCA_964583165.1 uncultured Defluviitaleaceae bacterium
TCATTGGTCGATTTTGTGATACAATGTGGTATAGATACTTTCTGGGGGTGTTTTTATGAATGTAGATAAGGAATATGCACTGGACGTTCTCAAACAGATTTTGGCCATTGACAGCCCGACGGGTTTTACGCACACGCTGGCCGACAAGGTTGTTGAACTCGCGCAACAGATGGGCTATAAGGCAGAAAAAGAAAACCACGGCAATATAGTAATACATATTGATGGTCACAGCTCCGCGCAGACGGTTGGCGCTTGCGCACACGGCGACACGCTCGGGCTTATGGTCAGAAGCATTAAGTCGAACGGTATGTTGGCCGTTAAGGTTCTTGGCGGTCCCATTGTTGCGACTCTTGACGGCGAGTATTGCAAGATTTACACACGTGATGGGCGCGTTTATACAGGTACGATTCTTTGTACAAGCCCTGCCGTTCACGTCCATAAAGATGCGAGGACGAAACCACGCGAAGAAGAAAACATGGAAATCCGCCTTGACTTGCCCGTTCACAGTAAGGAAGACGTTTTAGGTTATGGCATCAACACGGGCGATTTCATCTGCTATGACCCAAAAACGGTCATTACAGAAAACGGCTTCATCAAATCACGCTTCCTTGACGACAAGTTATCCGTTGCCATTCTGTTTGGCGCGCTCAAACACTTCTATGACACGGGCGAGAAACCGCGCTTTAACACAAAGTTCATTGTCACCATAGCCGAAGAAGTGGGCTGGGGCATGGCGCATCTTCCGTGCCGCATGGATGAGCTGATTGGCGTTGACATGGGCTGTATCGGTGAAGACCTTAACTGCACTGAATATGACGTGAGCATTTGCGCGGCAGATTCGGGCGGGGCGTATGACTATGAGCTGACGACGCGCCTCATTAACCTCGCCAAAGAAAACAATCTGAAATACGCCGTTGACATCTACCCCTATTATGGCAGTGACGTGGGCATAGCCAGACGCGCGGGGCATGACGTGCGCGGGGCGCTGATTGGCGCGGGCGTTCACGCAAGCCACGGCATGGAGAGAAGCACGGTTGAGGGTATGGAGAACACGGTGAAGCTATTGGTTGCGTATTTGACGAAATAACTTAAAGTGACTAGAAGGGCGCAACAGTGCGCCCTTGCTTTATACCCTTCGCAAATTCTAGTCGTCCGCATCTCTCTGTGTCAATTGTTTTACGGCACGGTCGAAATCGCTTTCCATTTGCCTCATTTCGTTTGCGCGGTAGATTTCTAACTCCTTTTCAGCTTTTTCTATGGCCTGTTTGTGCGAAACACGCCCCTTGCCCATAAGCACTTCACGCCTATTACTAGAAAGCTGACGGTCAAGCTCTTCAATCCACTGCGCCATTGTCATTGGGTGTTCTTCAAGAGCCTGCAACTCAGCAAAATCAAGAAATTGCGACACTAGAAGGTTAAGTACAGTTAATTCCCGCTCTGTCAGGTAGTTTTTGGCTATGCCGACATCACTCTTTGTTATGTAATCACCCGTGAAATTCGTCATACCAACCATGGGCTTTTCGCTGTCAACACGTTCGAATATGACCTCAGCCGCAGTATGCTTATGCGCGGCATAATGCAACTTGTTTTGAACAGTGGCGAAAAAATCACGGCTAATCTTTGCCTTTGGGTCATAGTCAATAGCTGTTGCATAAATATCCGTAACCTGCTGATAGAGGTTGCGCTCACTGCTACGAATATCACGTATTCGTTGAAGCAATTCGCGGAAATATCGCCCACCGCCGTTTTTAAGTCTTTCGTCATCCAGCATAAAACCCTTACGGATATACTCATTGAGCCGCTTCGTAGCCCATTGGCGGAATCCGGTGCCTCGCATGGACTTTACACGATAGCCCACAGAAATAATCACGTCAAGATTGTAGTGTTCTATCTGCCTTTCAACCTGACGCGAACCCTCTCTTTGAACTGTTGCAAATTTTGCAACAGTTGAAAACTCTTCTAGTTCGTTCTCCTCGTAAATGTTGCTTATATGCCGAGAAATTGTTGACTTATCGCGCTCAAACAACTCGGCCATTTGGTCGAGCGACAACCAAACGGTTTCCTCGTCAAATCGCGCATCAACCGACACCTTACCGTCTGCAGATGTGTAAATTATCATCTGCTCCTTCCTGTCCTTCATAGCGCGCCCTCCTCTTGTTTGCCACTGTACAATCATAACACGCACTTTTATACAATTCAATACAGAATACAATAAAACAGGGCGGCAACGCCACCCCTATATACTTTTTTATGTCAATTCCACTGATTAAACTTCTTCTCCAACACCACAACACCATTATACATAAGCGCCGCCAAGATACAAAGCAAAATAATACTAAGCATAACCCAGTCCATCTTGAAAATCTGGCTACCATAAACTATAAGATAACCCAACCCACGCTTCGCCACAAGGAACTCGCCAACAATTACACCCACAAAACTAAGCCCGACATTGATTTTGATTGCCGCAATGAACGACGGCACACTCGCAGGCAGGACGACTTTTGTCAGGGCTTGGCTTTTCGTGCCGCCGAGGGTTTGTATGAGTTTGAGTTTTTCCTTGTCAACCTGCGTGAAGCCTGTCAACACCGTGATGATTGTAACGATTATGCTTGTCATAACCGCGGTAACAATTATGGATTTCGTATTATTACCCATCCAGACAATTATTATGGGCGCTAGGGCGGTCTTGGGTAATGAGTTGAGAACTACAAGGTACGGGTTAGCGACACGTTCCGCGAAAGCGTTCCACCAGAGGAAAATCGCGATTAGTGTACCGAATACCGTACTGAGAACGAAGCCTAGCGCCGTTTCGTAGAGCGTTACGCCGAGATGAATGAAGATACTGCCATCCGCGCTCATGGCAAATAAGGCTTTGGCTATGCGGCTTGGTTGGCTGAATATGAACGGGTCAACCCATTTGAGCGTCGCCGCGACTTCCCAGAGCATGAGAAAGCCCGCGAGAATCAAAAGCTGGCTAATCAGCACGAGTGCGCGTCTGCGTTTTATCGCCTTGAGGAATTCATAATGCTCGTTTGACATTGTTTAGCCCCCCTTCGCCTAAATGTTGCCCATTATATCGAGTTGTTTCCAGATTGCATTGAAATAGTCCTTAAACTCCTTAGTGTCGCGGGTTTTCATCGCCGAACGGTGTTCAGAGTCGAAGCTTATGGGCGTTTCAAACTTGACGACAGAGGGGCGGCGCGACAGAACGATTACGCGGTCAGACAGCGAAACGGCCTCTGATATGTCATGCGTAACGAGTATAGCCGTCTTGTTCTCTTGCCGTATAATCGAGCCGATTTCGTCAGCCACATATAGCCGTGTCTGATAATCCAGCGCCGAGAACGGTTCGTCAAGCAAGAGCAAATCAGGTTTTAACGCAAGAACGCGGATAAGTGCCGCGCGTTGGCGCATACCGCCAGACAGAGCCGACGGGCGTTTATACTTGAAATCGCCAAGACCGTATTTATCGAGTAACATATCTACATAGTCTATGTTTTCGGGCGTCATGCGTTTTTGTATCTCAAGCCCTAAAAGCGCATTGTTCAGAATGTTGCGCCACTCCAACAATTGGTCACGCTGTAACATGTAACCCAGCGCGGGGTTCGGCTTGTCAACACACTCACCCTGAACCCAAACAGAGCCCGACGACGGCTTGATAAGCCCGCATATTATTGACAACAGCGTGCTCTTGCCACAACCGGACGGCCCCACTATACTGACAAACTCCCCCGGCTCAACACTGAAACTCACATCATGTATCGCTGCGGTTTCGCCGCTCTCTTCCTGATAATTCATCTTAATGTGTTTAAGCTCCACAGCCGCGGACATGCAAATACCCCCATTGGCGCGGGTTTACCCCGCCCGTGTCTATACAGTATTATATTAGAGAGGGCAAAAAGTGTTAGCGTTACTTATGGACATAAAACGCATTCAAACTTCCTAAAACCCATAAAAAAAGGGCGCAGAATATGCGCCCCTACAGGTAACTTAATATTTCAATTTTGCCGCCAAAACAGCTATCAGTTCGTCAATCTTCACACGCGTCTGCTCCATACTGTCCCGTTCGCGTATTGTCACACAACCGTCGTTCTCGCTCTCAAAGTCGTATGTCACACAGAACGGCGTACCGATTTCGTCATAGCGACGGTAACGCTTGCCGATTGAGCCGGCTTCGTCATAGTCAGTCACAAACTCTTTAGCCAGTTCGGCGAAGAGTTTCTGCGCGGGTTCTGCCAGTTTCTTTGACAGCGGCAGAATCGCTACCTTAATCGGCGCAAGCGCGGGATGCAGGCGTAATACCGTGCGTATGTCCGGTTTGCCCTTTTCGTCAACGCCCACGGTTTCCTCGTCATATGCGTCACAAAGGAATGCTAAAGTCACACGGTCAGCGCCGAGTGAGGGCTCAATGACATACGGCACGTACTTCTTGCCCGTTTCCGCGTCGCGGTATTCCATATCTTCACCAGAGAACATCTGATGCTTGCCGAGGTCGAAGTCGGTTCTGTCAGCTATGCCCCATAACTCGCCCCAACCGAATGGGAAGAGGTATTCAAAGTCACTTGTAGCCTTTGAATAGTGAGATAATTCCTCGGGCGCATGGTCACGAATGCGAAGATGTTCCGCGCTCATGCCCAAACCTAACAACCATTTTTCGCAAAATTCCCGCCAGTAGCCGAACCACTCAAGGTCAGTGCCCGGTTCACAGAAAAATTCGAGCTCCATTTGCTCAAACTCGCGCGTGCGGAAGGTGAAGTTTGACGGTGTTATCTCATTTCTGAAACTTTTACCGATTTGGGCAATACCAAACGGCACTTTTTTGCGGGTAGTGCGTTGAACATTCTTGAAGTTCACGAAAATACCTTGCGCGGTTTCGGGGCGCAAATAGACCGCCGCCTTGCTGTCCTCCGTTACACCCGCAAATGTCTTGAACATGAGGTTGAAATAGCGTATATCCGTAAAGTTGCGTTTACCACATGTCGGGCATGGTACATTGTGTGCGTCGATGAAGGCTTTGAGTTCTACGTCACTCATGCCCTCGATATGCGCCTCGATTTCATGCTCCGCGCAATAATCTTCAACAATTTTGTCCGCGCGGAAACGCTCCTTACACTCGCGGCAGTCCATGAGTGGGTCGGAGAAACCGCCTACGTGACCGCTGGCTTCCCAGACGCGAGGGTTCATAAGTATCGCGCAATCAACGCCCACATTATAAACGCTCTCCTGCACGAATTTCTTCCACCATGCGCGCTTTACGTTATTTTTCAGCTCAACGCCGAGCGGGCCATAATCCCAAGTGTTCGCAAAACCGCCATAAATTTCTGAACCTGGAAATATAAAACCGCGGCTTTTGGCAAGCGCCGTGATTTTCTCCATATGTGTCATCGGTGTCCTGTCCATTGTATCTTCCTTTTCTATATGTCGTAAGGTTAAATTACCGTTAACGGAACGCATAAATGCGTTTCCTACTGCTGGGGTGAAGCCTAAAGGATGCCGTGTTCAAGTACGTGCCTACACGTGAAGCCACGCCCCCTATACCATTCTTCGCATAACAACCCATCGAGAACGGCACGAATGTGCCCGCGTTTTGCGATTGCACTCCGTGGGTGTTCTTCCCATGGAGTGTATGAGCGAAACGCGCCCCCCGCGCCGTTGCCGCTAGGCAACGGCGCGGCGAGTAGCCATTAGCCCTAAGCTTTCAGAAACCCAACTTTATTCTATCGGGAATGTCTGTTGCAACAATGCCGCAAGGTTTTTCGCGTCATTCTGTATCTCTTCCAAATTCTGCCCCTCTATCATCACACGCACAAGCGACTCCGTACCCGATGGTCGAATCAGCACACGCCCTGCACCCGCGTATTTCGCGTCAAGCGCGTTTATCGCCTCTGCAATCGCGGGGTTGTTCGCGTAATTCGCCTTGCCATCCGCATTCACCCGCGCATTCACAAGGCTTTGCGGGTAGACGCTCATGTATGTATTGAGTTCTGAAAGTTTTTTGCCACTTGCCGCGAGTGTGCGTAGAAAAATCAGTGCCATAAGAATGCCGTCACCCGTTGTATTATAATCGAGCATGATAACGTGACCGCTCTGTTCGCCTCCGAGGTTATATCCGTTTGCGAGCATATCCTCTAGTACATATCTATCGCCGACTTTGGTCTGACGTATATTGATGCCACGCTCTTTGCCCATGATGGTAAAACCGAGATTGCTCATTACCGTGACGACAATCGTATTGTGTTTAAGTTGACCAGCGTCTTTCATCGCATTACCCAGTATAGACAGAATTTGGTCACCGTCAATCATGTTGCCGTTCTCGTCAACGACCAAACATCTGTCACCGTCGCCGTCAAACGCAAAACCCACGTCACAGTGATTTTCCTTCACAAACGCAATGAGCTGTTCCATATGTGTCGAGCCGCAATCCTTGTTGATGTTCACACCGTCGGGCGTACTGTTGATAACTAGAATGTCCGCGCCCGTCTGCTCGAACACACGTGGGGCGACAACACTCGTTGCGCCGTTCGCGCAATCAAGCGCTATCCTGAACCCCTTGGCATTCGCCTCACCATAACAGCTTTTGAGAAACTGACAGTAATGCCCTATCGGGGAATCCCCCGTGAGCACCACCCCCACGTCCGCGCCGATTGGGTTTTCCAATGTATCGAAACGGTTCTTGATGATGTCCTCTATCTCATCTTCCTCCGCGTCAGAGAGCTTGAAGCCCTTGCCCGAGAAAAACTTGATACCATTGTCTTGAAACGGGTTATGTGACGCACTAACCATAACACCCGCGTCGAAGTTCATTTCCACCAGAAGCCGCGCAATGCCCGGCGTCGGTATCTGCCCTGCGTTCATACAGTCTGCGCCGCCGCTCATAAAACCGGCCATTAGCGCCGCCGTCAACATATCACAGCTGCGGCGTGTATCCTTGCCCAACAAAAACTTCGGTCTTTTTCCTATACGTTCGCGTACAACCACAGCCGCCGCGCGCCCAAGTCTATACGCCAAATCAGCAGTGAGTTCCTTGTTTGCCAGACCTCTTACTCCGTCTGTACCAAATAATCTTGCCATTATAAACCACCTCTAAACCTTTATTACAAATAATACGCATACCTAAAATGTCCAATGCAGAACAGGGAAAAGCCCGCCGTTATTTAGCTTCGTTTTATCAAATATGGCGGTGTTGAAGCTGAAGTCTATTCCTCCACAGGCTCCATAATCTCAACCTGAATCACAACGCGCCCGCCAATCGGTATTACGCTCTCCGGCAATGTGAAATTCACGTTTGCCTGCTGAACGCCCACACTCAATCCCGTTATATCCACTTGCGGGTTTAACGTCTGAATATTCAGAGCTTCCAAGACCTCACTCTTGCCAATCAGTGTTACTGTGATTTCTTCATCCGTAAACAGACATTCACGCCCGAATTCGTCAATTATATCGAAATCGAATGTATTCAATAAGACATCACGGCGTTCAAGGTTTTCGACCTCTACGCGCAAAACAACCTCGTTCGGGGTTCCGTTCACTATAGACAGCGAGGGCTTCAAATACTTGCGCAAGTCCTCTGTCACGTAAAAGCTCTTGTCGGCGCCGCTCACATCAACCGGGTTCAGTGGCAGCCGTTGCAGTGCCTCCAAATCTTCAGCCGGCCCGATTACCTCCACATAGTCAGCCGTGGTGTTCGTAATCGATACAACAATATGCTCGGGCGCTGGAATGCCCGTATATTCAGAAGCCAAAACAATCGGCACGCGTACCTTTTTCAGCACAGGTACAACCACTTCAATAAAATCGCCACTCAACTTAATACCCGTAGTGATGATTTTGTTATCCATGTCATAGACATTGACCTTCACCGTCTGTTTCACGTCAGCCGTAGCGCCTGACACATTGACCTCTGCCCTAACAGAGCTAATTGTGCCCAGTAACGTCTGCGCCCCTGTTATCGTAATAAAGTCTGGCGACAATACAGGTGTCATAGTAACAAAATCTTCAGCCGGCTCATTAACGGTATCTATGTTAATACGCCGCTGTGTGCTCTTAATACTGTCAATCTGAACATCAACCGTCAGCGGCGACACGCCAACTATATCATACGGCGATTCAACCGAAACGCCCGTAGGCCAGAGCTTGCCCGAAGCCGACGACGCGAGGTTTTCTATCAGCCCCAAGTTTATTGACGCCTTAATCAATGATGTATCCAAGCTATCGAGTTCTTGAACACGCGCGCGAATCTGTACCTTAATGCGTTGCTGTTCAAGCCCCGCCTTGTTCATAAGCACGCCGTCCCGTTCTGTCAGCTCATTTTCGTTATCCAATCTGAGCGACACCTCAAAAGTACGCGTGTCGATAGGGTTATTTATGTTAATGCCCGTTATCCACAGCATAATCGCTATAAGAAGAGCGAAGAGCTTCCAAAGTAGGTTTTTTGCGAAGAAATCCCGAATGCGGTTCATTGAACACCCCAAAGTTGGTCAAATCTAATCCTTCTTGGCTGGTCTTGTGAATAACCCCAGCCCCTTGGTCTTGGGCTCATCCAAAAGGCAAAGGCTGTTTAAGGCTTCACGGAATTTGTATCCGGTGAGCTTTCGGTTTAGTTTTGAGTCATGCGCGATACTGATGTCGCCCGTTTCTTCCGATACAACAATGACAACGGCATCTGTGACCTCAGACACACCCACGGATGCGCGGTGTCGCGTGCCGAGTTCACTCGCCAGTTCAGAAGCCGTAAGCGGTAAGATACAACAAGCCGACGAAACGCGGTTATTGCGAATGAGCACCGCGCCGTCATGCAGAGGCGTTTTATCAACAAAGATATTAACAAGTAGCTGTGTCGTAATCACTGCGTCAATCGGTATTCCGCTGTTCTCGAAATCGCCGAGCGCCACACTCTGTTCAATGACTATGAGCGCCCCCGTACGTGCCTCTGACAGCTTCTGACACGCCTTGAAAATCTCGTTTGCGCTGGTTTCAGACAGCGTTGTTTTGTCCGTGTCAAGGGTTATCCCGAAGATGTCAAGCGTTCGCGACAGCCCGCTCTTTCCGATTTTTTCAAGCCCACGTCTTAACTCGGGCTGAAAGATAACGAGAATCGCCAATACACCCGCCGTAAACGTATTGTTGATTATCCACGTCAAAGTATAGAGCCTAAACCAGTACGCCAGCCCGCTAATCACAAGCACAACCACAACGCCCTTGAGCAGTGACCATGCCCGCGTTTCTTTAACCCACACAAACACCTTGTAGATAAGATAAGCCACAATAAAGATGTCAATTATAGTGTTCACGCCGATTTTAGGCAGGCTGAATGTCGTGATGTCAAAGCCCGACCATACGGTTTGGATGTAGTCCATCAAAAACCCCCGCTATCTACTTTCAGGCTTCAAGAGCGAAACCCGACATGCGCTATTTCTTTTTCTTCGGCGTAAATACCGGTATATCTTCTTCTGTATCATCTAAAAACGTAAAATCGTCGTCATCAAGCGGTTTTACGCCCAATCTGTCGTCAACAACCGACCTTGGCGCTGGTTCGGTTTTTGGTATCGGCATAGGCTCCGGCTTGACTTCTGGTTTCTTCAGCAAAATCTTCGACTTCCCCGTGCGCGATGTGGCTTTTGGCTCACTCGCGACTTCCGTCTTTTCGCGCCTCAAGCTCTCGCCGATTACCTCACCCATACCGCGCTCACGTTTCTTGCCCTCGCTCTGTATAGAAACGGGTGACGGCGAACCCAGTTTCGGTATCGCCTTTACGTAATAATAGTAGTCCTCGTCCTCGAACTGCACACGCTCCGCGCGGTGATAGTCTAGAGCTAAGTCCATGAAGCTCATGGCTTCAACAAGCGCGATACTGATTAGGTTAAACAGTATAACGCCGCCGATACCCCCCGGCACTTCAACTATCGACGCACCCACGACACAGCCGAACACACTCGTTATGCCGCCGACGAGTATCGCTATTTCCTTTGCGTAGTTTATGCTTAAACGCGTGATTAAGAACACGCCCGTAATGGCCATTGCGAATACAAACGCGAGATATACCCACGTGAAATCGGCCGTAATACCCGTCTGAAAGCTCTCATACGTATCAAGCAACAGCTCTGGGATTTTGAGCAAATCAGACGTATCGGGTTCGGCAACGGTTGCCCTCATGTTCTGAAACAGCGGTATAAAATTCCATAGAAACGTGCCGATTGTAACGGGTATAATGCTCCGTAAGCCCATATAAAGCCCCGCAAACAACACAACCGCATACGGCACGCGGAAGTAAAACCCGATAACCATAGCTAATATCAAATAGCTGTTCTTTGGGTCAAGCCGCGCATACAAGAACAATATCAGCGCGAACACAAGCAACAGTAACCCCGCCACAACGATATTCGAGCTGACCTGCGCCACAAGGTAAAGCGCAACAACACCGTTAGAAAGCGTCGGTGACAACACCGCAAACGCAAACGCGCAAAGCAGATAAACGGGTATCCTCAGCCCACCCTCAAAAAGCGGCGCAAGATATGGCATATATGCGCCAATCTTTGACAGAAAGCTGAATAACAATAACCCCACTATGAGTTTGAACACATAGTTAAAGGGCTGTTCAAAGCGTTTATAAAATAGTATAACGACTTCACGCGCATACAGTAAGGTAGACATAAAAACTCCTTTGTATAAACCTACAAGGCGGTCGGCTTTGTTATCTTTATCGTGCGTCCGTCAGGCGGCAACGGTGGGGCGGCTAACTCGCGTTTGCGCTCTTCTAGGCGGTTGATGTATGAGATATAAACCTTGACGCGGCTTGCCGCCCCCTCATACTCCAAAGAGCCCTTCATTGTGCCGATAAACGAATAAACAACCATAAGCCCAACAATCGCCGCGCCGATTTTATACCCCTCCGAAAGCAAATCCGCCTGAAAGATGTCAAAATTCTCGAACACAACACGAAAACCCACATAGAACAACGCCAAAATCAATCCCGAGATTATTACAAACACCCGTGTCCAAAGATTCTGGCGATAGATGTAGTCATGTCGGAAGTATTTAAGTTTCTCCCTGTCCGCCCTGCCCTGATGTTCATCATAGATGGCAAGGTGGGTCATGAGGATGATTTTTTCTTGGTCAAGTGGCTTTTTCATATTCACCCCGTTATTTCCATTGTTTCATTGTAGCAATTTACCTCTCATAAATCGGGTACTTATTGGGGCCGCTCCAAAGCAGATACTCCATTACACCCGCGTCGACGCAGGCGTTTATCTGTTCGACAATCTGTTTTGGGCCATATTCTTGATAGTTCACCTTTAAGTATGATGCCGTGAACGACTGAATCCACGGGCGCACCGTGGCTACCTTGCCGCCCTCGTCTTTGACCTTTTGAAGTTTCTCCGTTGATACAATCATTGTATTATATACTATGCCATATGGGTCAAGGTCTGGGTAGGGTATGTTAAACGTGCCGTTTGCGTAATGTGACGGATATGCCATTGGGCAAATAACGTCGAAAATCTGTGACAGGCGCACATAATCTTGCCCTATTAGGCTCGCGTCATAATCGCTCACGATACTGATTGCATAAACGTCGGCGCTCACCTTAACGCCATAGGGTTTTAGGCGCGACACGGCATATTCACCGAATTCGGCGATTACGTCCGTAAACTCCTTGCCCTCGGGGTTATCAAAAACCGCGCGCCTTATGTTCTTATCAGTCGGGAAACGCACATAGTCAAACTGAATCTCGTCAAAACCCAACTTCGCCGCATCCTCGGCTATGTCTAAAACGTAGTCCCACACTTCTTTATTAAACGGGTTCAGCCAATACAACTCGCCCTCTTTATACAAAGAGCCGTCTTGAAGCGGTATCAGAAAATCAGGGCGGTGTTCTACTATCGCTTTGTCTTTGAACGTGACAATACGCGCGATAGTGTAGATATTCTTTGCCTTCAACTCCGCAAGCAATCCGTCTATGTCCTTAATCTGGTAACCGATAATGTCATACTCATCAGCAACCTCGATTTTCCCGGGAAATGGTATAAATCCGTCATCACGCTTAACATCTATAACAACGGCGTTTAACTCGGTTTGTTCCACAACATCCAAACAACGGTCAAGCGCCGAGCGCAACCCCGCCGTGTTAGAGGTCATGTAAAGCCCCATTATATCGCGTTTCTGCTCATAAATATCGAAATTCAACGCGGGCTGTTTGAAGCCGTCAGCCGCGAGCATTGTTATTGTAGATAGCGGTTCGGGTGAAGGCGTAGGTGTTTCTGTAACGGCCGGCTCCCCCTCCGTTGCCGCCGGCGTTTCGTCCATTGGGCGAAAAACCGCCTCGCCTGTGCATCCCACTAAAAACAGTATTGCCAATAAAAGGCATAAAATTGCCCTCTTCATTAAATCCCCCCACAGGCCTTATGACGAATTACATTATATCATACCGATTGGTAACAGGGCAACTAAAAGCTAGACTTTTTCGATAGCCCCGCTTATCACTCTTCAGCGCGAAATTGCGCCTTCGCGCGTTCATAAAACTCCGACTGTGAATCTACATGTTCACGCCCGCGCCTGTCAACACGCGTATACGAACCGTCGGGCTGTAGAATCCTCTGTTTTTCGGTATCAGCGAGAATCAACCCGATATCTTCCATAATCCGCGCGCGAAGAGCCTCGTCATCTATCGGGAACATGACCTCCACGCGCCTGTCCAGATTACGCGGCATCCAATCTGCGCTCGCCAGATACAAACGTGGGTTACCCGCGTTTCCGAAGTAATAGACGCGGCTGTGCTCAAGATATCGCCCCACGATACTGACAACCCTGATGTTTTCACTAAGCCCCAAAACCCCCGGGCGTAAACAGCAAATGCCCCTGACAATCAAGTCAATCTTAACCCCCGCTTTGGCGGCGGCATAGAGCGCGTTTATTATTTCCACATCAACCAGCGAGTTCATCTTGCCGATTATGTGGCCCTCGCCGCCGCTTTCGGCAATACTCTGCTCGTGCCTTATGAGTTCGAGCAACTGCCTGCGCAGTGTCAGCGGCGCGACAGCCAGTTTGTTCCAGCTGTTCTGCTTTGAATAACCGGTCAGCAGGTTAAACAGTGACGTGACATCGCGCCCCAGTGTTTCTCGGCATGTAAACAAGCTGTAATCTGTATAAATCTTCGCCGTGCTGTCGTTATAATTGCCCGTGCCCAGATGTATGTAACGGCGAATCCCGTCTTCGTCACGCCGCACGACCAAACAGATTTTGCAGTGGGTTTTAAGCCCCACAAGCCCGTATATTACATGGCAACCCGCCTGTTCGAGCTTTCGCGCCCAGTGGATGTTGTTTTCTTCATCAAACCGCGCCTTTAGCTCGACAAGAACGGTCACCTGCTTGCCGTTTTCTGCCGCAGCAATGAGCGCCGAGATTATCGGCGAATTACCCGATACGCGGTAGAGCGTCTGTTTGATAGCCAAACAGTTCTCGTCGGCCGCCGCCGTTCTCACAAAGTTCGTCACACAATCAAAGCTCTGGTATGGGTGATATACCAACACGTCACCCTCGCGTATGACCTCAAACGGGTCGCGCTCGACAAAAGCCGCCGCAGGAACAGGCGGGCGCTCGCCGAATCGCATATGTTCCGCGCCGCGAAGCCCCGAAAACGCAAACAAAAACGTTAAATCAAGCGGCCCGCTTATCTCGTAGATGTCACGCGCTTCAACCTCTGTCGCTTCTATCAGAAATGTACGCGGATTACGCGGCGTGGCGCGTTCAATCTCCAAGCGGACAGGTTGCCCCCACTTGCGGTTACGCACCGAATTTTCTATCTCCTCCATCAAATCGTCCGCGTCCTTCTCGTCAATCGCCAAATCAGCGTCACGCGTGATACGGAACGCGTAGGCATCGTTGACGATATACCCCGAAAACAGGAGTTGCGCGAAACGCTTGATTATATCCTCGGCGAGAATGAATTGTCGACCCGGATTTCCGCCTGACGGCAACTCGATAAAGCGCGGCAACTTCGACGGAACCTGCACAACCGCGTACATCTCGGCTTCGGGGTGTTCTAGCGAGATTATAAGGTTCAAACTCTTGTTAGCAAGTAGCGGAAACGGTCGCCCGGGGTCAATCGCCATGGGCGTAAGTACCGGAAATATCGTCTGCTCAAAGTAACGCTTTACAAAAACCTGCTGAAGCGCGCTTAATTCTTCGGGCGAAACAAAAGTCAACCCCTCACGCGCAACCAGCGGCAGAATAGAGCGTGACAGACAGTTGTATTGTCGCCCCGACATGGTGTGTACGCGCTCGCTTATTCGGTCAAGCTGTTCAGCCGCCGTAAGCCCCGACGGGTCACGCAAATTCTTGCGTGCGTGCGCTTGTTCCGCGAGCCCCGACACACGAACCATGAAGAACTCGTCGAGATTAGACGCAGAAATTGCCAGAAATTTAAGGCGTTCAAGGTGTGGGTTGGTTTTATCCCATGCTTCCTCCAGAACGCGCTCGTTAAACTCTAACCAACTCAACTCGCGGTTGAAAATGGGTAGAGGTGTATTTTTCGCCGTTTCGGCTGTAGGCGCGTGGGTTTCGTCAGTCAAAGTTTCTTCTGTTGAGTTGGGTACAGGCTCGACTGCTTGCGAAACTACCGCAACCTCGGAGTGTGTGGGTTTCTTCTTCGTTTTCTTGTCCGTTTGCTTGCTAGTCTGTTTCATAATACCACCTTATATAGTTCGGCGAACGCGTATGACAGCGCGTATGCCGTAGACCTCTTGGAAAAACGCGGCCTGTTGTTCAAACACCCATTCTTCCAGTTCTATGTTCTCGTTCGTGGTAACAATAACCTGCAATTCGTCGCCCGATAACTTCACATCAAAGTCCGTAAACTTCTGCTTTCGGCTGTGGTCAAGGGCTTCGGCTAATCGCGTGAGCGCGGCGAGTTTCGAGACCAACACGCGCTCGGGCGCCGTGAGTAATCCGCTGAATTGCGCAATCAACGTGGCGTTGTTCGTGCCGCCGTGTAGAACGATTTGAGCCACAAGCTCCATTTCGCGCTCATTCAGCCCTATAATCTCCATTTCGCGCAGTATATAGTAACTCAATAACGCAGGGTTCACCATTGTCGCACATTCGCCCGCCGCATGAAGGATTGTCGCAGTTTCAAGCAATACGCGCTCCCGCGCCCCGAAGCCATGCGGTTTTTTGACACGCTCATAGAGTTTGTCCACGAAGTCTAGGAGTACGTCCACATGCCCGCTGACGGCATTAAAACGTCTGGCGGCGATTTTGGCTGAGTAGACGGCGCTTTGCAAGAAATCCTTCGTTATCTTGGCAAAGTTGTCGGCCTTGAGCATCTCATAAAGCACCGCGTCAACGGGTTGAATCGGCGGAGAAATGAAGTTACGCGCGTTTGTGAAGCTCATCAGGTTGTCGATGATACACATAGCGGGCAAAATCGCCTCGGCGCGTTCCTGTTGAAGCTTGTAGCGGTCACGGATATTATCAACGCTAAGGGTTTTGATTTCCTCAAATACTCTATTGAAGTCCGAGCGACGCACCACATAATAATCCCCCGTCGCATTCATCTGACCGCCGCACATGAGCGACAGCGTTTCCATCTCTGAACCGCTGGCTATGAATGAAGAAATGGTTTTGGGCAAAAACGTAGACAGCCCCTTGGTGAAACTCTCGAGATACTCGGCTACAAGTACGTGAAATTCTCGCGCATAATCGTGAACGTCGCCGAATAATTCGTTTATACGCAAAGAACCGAGTTTGATATTTTGAACAAACCCGATTTTTTCATCTCGCGTGACGGCAAGCCCCAAGCTACCCGAACCCGAGAATACCATAATGGCCGATTCGCGGTCGGCCTTTGGTATTTTCTCATACATCATCTTATAAATATAGAATTTTTCTTCTGAGTTGTCGAGTACGTCAACATGTAGGCCTGTTTTAAGCGCGATTTGGTCGAGTATATAATCACGGTTTTTCGCTTCTCGAATCGCGCTCGTCGCGATTACACGCACATGCGTAACGCCATACTCTTTAATCACATTCAAAAAACCCGCGATAATCTCACAACAGCGTTCAGCCTTGTCATAGCTGATACGCCCTGTATTAAACGTGTCCCGCCCAAGCATGAGCGGGTTCACAATCGATTCTAATGTGGTGATGTTGCCTTTTGTAAGCTGACCGATTTTCAAGCGTAGGTGGTTTGAGCCTATGCCGATTACGGCCGCTATGTTTTTGTTCGCCATTTTATACCTTCTTTGGTTATGCACGGCGCGGTTTGCGCTTCGGGAAAATCGGCTTGCCGCCGTTTTGTTTGAGGAAGTAGAGGAACATGATACCCGCGCCCACAACACGCATGGCGAAGACAATCCACAGTGACATGCGAACGTCTACAACGCGCATGAGGAAGAGCGAGAAGAACGGCGCAAGACCCAGTATGATGTTGTTCATTGTCTGGAATATGCCGATATAAACCACTCTGTCTTTATCGGGTGTAGATTCAAGCAGACCATTCATCCAGCTTACGTTGAAGCCGATACCCGCGAAGCCGCCGAACGCGTTCGCGACAAGTAGGAATGAAACACCCGGGGCCATTGCGTAAAGCGCCATGTTCACTGCCATAGCGAGAGTTGCCATACTGATGGTGAAGGCGTTACCCATGCGGCGCAATATCCACGTCCAGATGTTGGCCGTTAAAATTGATGTTATACAGCTTACGACGGAGAAGATGGCGAGCCACAACTCATTCACGCCTAAGTTAATAAGCTGAAAAACGCCGATAATCGGCCAACCCGACACGAACGAGAAGTAGAAGAACGTAGTCGATACGAGAAACGCCACAAACGGCTTATGCTTAAAGCTATTCTTCAACATGGCGATTGCGCCGGGCTTTTTGGCGTTTGTTTCCTCTTCGTCTGTTTTGGCGGGTTCGTTTCTGACTTGGAAGCGCTGGAAAAAGAAGAATTCTGCCACGCCGCATAGGAATGCGAAGACGAAGAAGATTTGATAGATTACGATACGCTGTTCGGGTGTTTTGGGAATGCTGGTGATGATTATACCCGTTAACAGCGTTATGACCATGATATAGATATATCCGAATTTGTTGCGTAACGCAATCGCCTGTGCGCGAAAACGCGGCGCGAATATGTCACCTATAAAGCTGGACAGCGAAGCTTGGAAGATGGCTTCGGGGAAGTTTAACAGCGAGATAACGGTCACGAAGAACAGCGGCTGGTAAGAATATCGAATGAATGGCGTAAACGCAAGCAGCAGAATCATAAAACGGCTGGCTAGCATAAACAGCGAGGTCATGCGCTTCTTGTTGGCGAACCTGTTTATAAACAACGAACCCGGGATAATCGCGAACACAGCGATAATGCCCGGCAGTGAGTTGAACAGGGAGATGTAGAAGTCGTCGCCGCCCACGCGCTGTAAAAACTTCTGCGCGAACGGCTTATATGTGTTATAGACAAATTCGTAGAGCAACCCGTAGATGACGTATGTCATAATGTTGGGCTCCATGCGGTTGAAATGCCCTATCTTCCACTTGACTTTGTCGTAAAGCTTCACTATGCGGTTAATCCCACTCACCTCAAAATAGGAATTTAGAAGACAAATTGCTTGATGGCTTCGGCTACGCCGTCGTTATTGTTGTCGAATCTTGTGATGTGGTCGGCTGTGGCTTTGACGGCGGGTTTGGCATTTTTCATGGCAATCCCAAGCCCTGCCGTTTCCAGCAGTGGTATGTCGTTTTCATGGTCGCCAAAGCCAATGGTTTGTGACAGCGGGATATTAAGGTGTTTGCAGAGGTATTCAAGCCCACCACCCTTTGTCGCGCCGTGTTCGGTAATTTCAAGGAGCGTATCGTCCGTATAGAACAGGTTCATGCCCGTTGGCAGAATCGGTCGTATTTCGGCTTCCAGTCTGTGGAGGTTCTCATTTGTGCCCTTCCAGAGCATCTTGCAGAGGTCGGTTTTAACTATTTCAAACAGATTTCCTTGTTCGTGCTCGACACGCGAAGAGTCGAGGTAGTCTTGCATGAACGGTGTGAGCCTGTCAAAATAGACCTTGCCCGGGTATTGATACAATATCGTGCCGCAATCGTGGAAATCTTTAATCCCGCGCAAAATCTCGAACGCGCGTTCGCGCCTGATTTCTATTGCGCGCAGTAACTCGCTTTTACTGTTTTCATACACAGCCGCGCCGTTAAAGCCTATGGCGTATTGTTCGCCCGTTAGCCCCAAAATGTCATAAAACCGCTTAATCGTCGTCGGCGCACGCCCCGAACAGAGCACAACGCGTATACCCCGAGCGTCAGCTTCACGCAAAACGGCGATTGTTTCGTCAGATACATTACGTCTATCGTCCAAAAGTGTGCCGTCTAGGTCAATAGCAATGAGTTTGTACATCATTCACCCTTAAATCTTCCTTAATAGTAGATAAATCCTATCCAAGTCGTCCATGTTCGTATATTCAAGTTCAATCTTGCCCGAATACTTGCCGCGTGATTGAATAACACGAACGCGCGTGCCGAATTTGCCCATGAGTTCGTTCTCGATATGCCCATAAGCCGTGTTGCGTTCTTGCGGTGGCTTCTTTTCGTTCTTCGCCTCTTCGCGCCGCCTTATGTCATTTATCATTTTCTCCGCATCACGCACGCTCAATTCGTTCATTATGATGTTTTCACAGCATTTGACCTGCAAGTCCGTGTCCTCAATGCCGAGAAGGAGTTTTGCGTGCCCCGCAAAGATGTTGCCTTCGATAAGGTGGTCGCGCACTTCGGGGTCGAGTTGAAGTAGGCGCAATGAGTTGGTGATGTATGAACGGCTCTTGCCTAGCTTCTCGCCCAGTTCCTCATGAGTCAACCCAAATTCATCAATGAGACGCTTGAAACACTCCGCCTCTTCTATCGGGTTCAAGTCTGTGCGTTGGAGATTCTCCATGAGCGCAATCTGCATGGTCATCATCTCATCATATGTACGCACAATGGCAGGAATTGTTTCGAGCCGCACAAGTCGCGCGGCGCGGTAACGCCTTTCGCCCGCGATTATTGTATAGAATTCGCCCTCTTTTTTGACCAGAATAGGCTGAATAATGCCCACTTGTTGAATGCTGTCGGCGAGTTCGTGTAATGCGTCACCGTCGAAAAACTTACGCGGTTGGTTCGGATTCGGCGCGATTAGGTTAATGTCTAACTCGATTACACGTGTTGAGTCTGTTTCTGATTGTGTTTCACCTATGAGTGCTCCCAGCCCCTTGCCTAGACCTGTCTTTCGTATTGCCATTATCAGCTCTCCTTATCTCCTAATGTCGGATGTTTCTCCATAATCTCACGTGCCAGTTGTTTGTAACTCTCCGCGCCCCTGCTCCGCCCGTCATAAAGCGCGATAGGCAAGCCGTGGCTCGGCGCTTCACTTAGCCTTACATTGCGCGGGACCATATTCGTAAAAACGTATTTGCCCATGTGTTTCTTGACCTCTTCAACGACTTGCGCGCTCAAGTTCGTGCGCCCGTCGTACATAGTAAAGAGTATGCCCTCCAGAATGAGTGACGGATTTAGGCGTTTCTGAACAAGCCCAACCGTGTGCATGAGCTGGCTCAACCCCTCTAAAGCGTAAAATTCACACTGCATGGGCACGAGCACACCGTCAGCCGCCGTCAGCGCGTTAATCGTGAGCATATTCAGTGCGGGCGGGCAGTCAATAATTATGTAGTCATATAAGAATCTCACATCAGCCAATGCCGCTTTAAGTATGTATTCTCGGTTCGTGTATTCGACCAACTCAATCTCCGCGCCTGCGAGGTCAACATTTGCGGGCAAAACGCGCAAGTTGTCAACACGCGTATCGTATGTAGCCTGTTCGAGATAACAACCGCCCAACAACAATTCATATATCGTGTGTTTCAGATTATTCTTGTCAACGCCCAAACCGCTGGACGTGTTCCCCTGCGGGTCAATATCCACGGCAAGAACGCGCTTGCCCGCAATAGCCAAGCAAGCGGCCAAGTTTATGCACGTTGTGGTTTTGCCCACGCCGCCTTTCTGATTCGCTATCGCTATTACGGTTCCCATGTGTTTTTTCACCCCGTCCAAGCCGTTACAGTCCTCCTAGTTACCTATTAGTGTCAAATATTTCGTCGAAGTTCCACGTGGAACAATTTATCTGTTGAAGATTTGGTCAATCTTGTGACCGATTTGATTGTCTTTGTCGGGTATCATATCGTAGTCTGTCACTATGTCGGCGATGTAAATGCCCTCAATTTGCTCTGCCGATACATGTTCGGCTAACGCGTCTTTGAAATATTGCTTTACATATTTCGTGCCCTCCGCGTCTAGTCTGTCGAAGTTCACGCCACTCGCCGCGTCTTGCATGATTCTGTTGAGCTGGTTCACATTCATATTCGCCGCCGCTCCGCTAAGTTCAACCGACATACGAACATCCATGAAATGTGGGTTACCCTCGTCGTCACTGATAGTCGTTTGTATCTTGTTCAGTTTGTAGGTTACGGGTCTTGTGCCTGAGTTCGCGAACAGAGAGAACACGAGCGCGACGCCCGCGATTAAAAGCACTACTACCACAAGCCCAATAACTTGTTTCGTGCTGTTACGCTTCATAAACACCCCTCGCTTCCTTAGCTTCCTAAGTTTCATTATATC
>CAZOVK010000044.1:0-19832 GCA_964583165.1 uncultured Defluviitaleaceae bacterium
CTTTTTCAGCTTTCACTGTTTTAACAGTCATATCAGTCAAAATCTCAACGCCGCGCGATATAACCGCTAAACGAAGCGCATCAGCCACTGCCGCCGCCTGCAAACTATACGGGTAAACCCGACCGTCCTCCATAATGCGTGGCTCAACACCCAAACGCGAAAAAAACGCCAACGCATCGCGCGGCGTAAATTGCTCCAAGATTCTCCCTACAAAATCGGGGTCAGCGCTAAAAAACTTATGCACATCTGTGTTCATGTTTGTGAAATTGCAACGCCCATTACCCGTAGCGAGTAATTTTTGCGCCACGCGGGGTTTGCGTTCAATCACTGCCACACGCACATTCCGCTCTTCGGTCAAACAAGCGGCGGCGGCAAGCCCCGAAGCCCCGCCGCCGATTATTGCTATATTGTATTCCATCTTATCACATTCCACTTAAATTTCTAAACCCCAAATGAACTATTCAGCCGGGTCTTCAACCACTGGGTCAGTCACCACAGGGTCCGGCATGACAAGGCCATCATCCGCATTATCCGTCTGTTCGGTGTCGCTTGTAACAGGTGTATCAACCGGCACTTCAACCGGTGTTTCATCAGGCGCATTATCAACCTGTGAATCGTCCGGGTTGTCTACGGGGATTTGGTCAACAGGTTGTTGAGGCTGTTGAGCGGCGGGGCCTGTGCCGACAAGAACAACACCGCGAACAGGACGATACACAGACGTATTGACTTGAATCTTGTCAACCTGCTTGCCGTCAACAAGAACAAGCTTGAAAACATTGTACTTATATCCATCCTTAGCAGCCGTTTTAACAACACGCTCACCCAGCGGAATGGTTGGGTCTTCGGTCAGTAACTCCGCCGCGGGGGGCGTCGATGAAATGAACTGGTTAACAAACTTCAACGAACGATTCGCGGGGCGTGTTTCATGCCCATAGATATTGACCGTCAAACTTGTGTTGCCCATGAGAGCTTCTATTGTCACGGGGTAATCTGTATTATTGCGGAATTTCAGGTCAATAGCCGTACCCGCAAGTGTCGCGTCAAATCCCCAGTCCATATATCCGACCTTCAAGCTGTGATTCTGCCGCTCCAAAATCTCCAGCTCAGAATACAATAGTGCAACATACAGCGTACTGCTAACTTGACATACGCCGCCACCCAGAGAGTCCACAAGCTCGCCCCCTATGATGGTAGGGGCCATTCGGTAGCCGTTTTCGTATGTGTTGGGTTTGAACGCGTCATTACACGAGAAAATGTCGCCGGGGTTCAAAACGATATTATTGATATTGGTAGAAGCCACACGGATATTAGTATTGCGGTTTTGACTGCCCGCGCCATTTGTGAAGTAAGTCGTAAATGTGCCTAAAACAGCGGTTGATGCCTCACATTGTTCATACGTGACAGCCGCTTTTATTGTATCAATGACTGCGTCCGCTGACGTTTCATTCTTGTCGAGCGCCGTCATAATGGCATGCGCCGTTTCAATCCGATTCATCGAGTGGCCGTCTTGTTCCTTTGTGATGACAAACTGATTGTTCTCACGCGTAATCGTCGCGTCAACGGCGGGTTTTTCTATTGAATCGGCTATGGGTCTGATGAGGTCTATCAGCTCCTCAATGGTGACCTCGGGTTTCGCGTCAATCACATAGGGTTTCTCAATCAATCCCGCGATTTTCTTATATCTGTCGTTTATGTCGCCGTTACGTGCATAATCAAACGCCTGTTCCGCAATCTTTAGGGCCGATGGCGTATAATCCAGCATTGTCATGTCAAGCTTATACGTTTCGTCACCGGCTTTGAGTGTGAAATCCTTAATATTCAGTAACCCCGAAGCAGATTTCGCAATAGCCGCCGCCGCTTCGCTGACACTCATGCCACCTACATTGACATCGCCCACAAATATGTTGTCATAAATCTTTTTTGACTCCGAAAACACCAAAACGTCCGCAAGTGGCACATTCCCGACCATTGCGGGCGCGGCTTCCGGCGTTTGGGTTGGTGGCTCAACAATGCCCGCATTCGCCGCAGGTGTCGCCATACCCGCAAGCAGATAACCGCCCCCCGCGCATAACACCACTGCCAACAGTGTCACCGTCACAATCAACACCAGCGAAGTCTTCTTTCCGTCATTACGACCGCTCATATAACCCCTCCGCGCCTATGTAATTCACATGTATTATGTCCAGCTTTGTTGAAAAATGTGTTGGTTAAAACTACAAATCCACGTCTTTTATTATAGCATACACTTATTACGATATTGTTACATATTAGTTAAATCAAGGCAAATCAACCTGTCGTAATTTCACTAAGTTTGAATATTGCTGTCATTAAAAGGCATGACCGCTGTTGCCAGCGGTCAAAAAGCAGTTTGGGGTTTTGCACGGAAAATGCCGAAGCAAAATCGCTACGTATCTTCGCGCTTTACTGAGGTGATTTTCCGTAACAAAACCCAAACTGTGCTACTTGAATCTCGGTAACTATCTCGGCTGTATTACCGGTTCATGCTTAAACGGATTCGCGGGACCATTGCCGTCATGATACGGGCTTAACAGTAACCTATCCGGATTTAACGGATACTCAAATTGCTCAATTTTGTCCATGATGATTGCGAGGTCATTTGCCGTGATACTCGCGTCGGGCTTGAAGAAATTCCTGTTGACTCCCGATACTACATCAAAGTAGACGAGTTTTGCAATCGAGTTATAAGCGTAACTCGTGAGTGGCACATCTTTATACGTGATGTTGTGGTAGTCAATCGTATTCGGAAGCACGAGCATTCTTTCAAGTATGACGACTAAATCGTCCTTTCTAATATTCCTATCTGGGTAGAATCTGTTTGTGTTCTCAAACAGTATACCGCGCCGTTTGAGTGCGTTCAGATAATCACTGCCCCAATAACCCGCTGTGTCGTCAAAGCCTTCGCTGTGCGGCTCAGGGTTCACGAAGCTCAATTCGGCCAGTGCCACGGCCACTTCACCTCGTGTAAGAATGGTATATGCGGATACAGTACGCGGGTTGCCGTTATTGTTGATGGCATTAAGGATTCTTTCGAGGTTGGAAACTGGGCCTGGGGTTGGAGTTGGTGTCGGAGTGGGAGTTGGGGTCGGAGTGGGAGTTGGAGTTGGTGTGGGAGTTGGTGTCGGTGTTGGCGTTGGCGTAGGTGTTGGTGTCGGAGTGGGTGTCGGAGTAGGTGTCGGAGTAGGTGTTGGTGTAGGTGTGGGAGTTGGTGTGGGAGTTGGTGTCGGAGTAGGAGTTGGTGTAGGCGTGGGAGTTGGCATTGGCGTCGGCGTGGGAGTTGGCGTTGGCGTCGGCGTGGGAGTTGGTGTAGGTGTGGGAGTTGGTGTAGGTGTAGGAGTTGGTGTCGGCGTTGGTGTGGGAGTTGGCGTTGGTGTAGGCTCAACCAATGTACCGCTCAAAGCATCTACATAGAAACGCCACGTTTCAGTATTCTCTTGTCCAAGTGCCCAACTGCCCGCACCCTTGATGGCATACTTATTGATAAGACCTAATTTATGCTTGACAGCGCGTAAGTCATCATACCAGATGTTGTATTTACCCGCTTTGAGTATGCGCCCACCCCAGATTTTAGGTTCGGGGTCGCCCGGGCGGATGTTTACTATGACATTCGCGGATTCCGTTTTCTCGTCATAGTATTTCTCAGATTCATAGTTAATTAGAAGGAACTCAACGTCATTGGCAGTAATGCCTTGACCGCCTACAGCGTCGCCCTCTTTCCAGAAGCGCCCGAAGAACGGAATACCCGTGACAATCTTTTCACGCGGTACGCCCTGTTTAAGCGCGTATTGGATAGAACCGTCAAAGAATGCAGAGCTGGAAATCGGTCCGGCCGGGCCGCCTTGGTAGCTCTCGTCATATGTCATAATCATGAGATAATCCGAATAGTCAGACAATCTCTTATAGTCATATGAACCATGCCAACCTGTGTTCCAGCCGCGCGGGTTCGCCGCCACGGCGACAGTCACCATTTTGTCACTCGGCAGTTTCTCGCGGATAAGGCGCGTGAATTGCACATACGCATCGCGGTACAATTCATTGACATTTTCAATGTCGATATTGATACCGTCAAGGTTATAGTTCATAATTGCCGCTACAACTTGGTCAGACAGACGCTCCCTGTTGTCCAGCGCCTTATTGCCCAACGCCCTATCCCAGTGGTTGCTGATAAATGGCGTAACGCGGATGCCGCGCTTGTGCATTTGGCTTATAAACTCACGGTCAATCTTGTTTGACGGCGTAATCAGTAAGTCGCCGTTACTGTCAATGTCAAAGTAATCGGGGCTAACAGTGTTTAATGAATTGTTGGTTGTGTCGATAATTTTGAGGTACGAAACAGTTGTACCGGCGTAAAGGAAGGTCATGCTCTCCTTGCCAAGCTCCGGCCCCGGTGTGGGTTCTGTTGTGTTAGATTCAGGGATATTTATAACCAACCCCGTCCAGATGTTGTTAGGGTCTTTTATCTGGGGATTCGCGAGTATGAGTTCCTCAACAGAAATCCCGTGTTTCTGCGCAATCAGCCACATGGTGTCGCCGTCTTGAACGACATATTCTGCCGCAAAAACGGCAATGCTCGTCCAAACAATCAAAGCGCAGACGACAAATAATTTGCAAATTGCTTTCAACTTATCACATCCAATCTTATTTTTTGAGGATATACCCTATTTTTCGCAAAAATCGAAACTCTATCCATTTTTTGTTCAGTCTAATAAAAAACGGGCGCTCAATGCGCCCAGATTCTCTATGCCTTTGAATTCTCAAAGTATTGTTTATTATATAGATAACTCCTGTCGTTCGGTTTGAACGCGCCCGCTCTCTCATTGTATTCAATCGCCAGTTGACGGTTGCCCATTCGGTCATAACATACGCACAGTTGAAGGCTCGGCACAAATCCATAACAATCAGGCTGGAAGAAACCGCCGTCTTCGGCCTTTCTGTCACAATCAAGCGCCCTATGATACCAATAAGCCGCTGTTCTGAAATTGCCGCGCCTCATATAATGTAATCCTATGTCACATAGAATTTCCGCGCGCGGTAAATCAAACTCAAACGAGCGGAACAGGCTCGCAATAGCCGCTTTCTCGTCATTTTTGGCATAGTGGCACATAGATAAGTCCTTACAGGCGCTGATATTGTTCTCAACCCAACCATTACCCGCGTCAAGGAATTTCGTAAACATCTCTATGGCTTCTTCAAAGCGCCCGTTGTAGTATAATTCACGCGCAAAATAGAACTGTTGGCGAGGGTCTAGCTGCTTGCCCTCTCTGACGGCCTTTTCAAATATGCGGAGGTTTCGCCCTTTCTCTGTAGGGTGAAGTTTTTTATGGTGTATCGAGATTTCCTCGTGGATTACATGCCCACTCTGCTGTATGACCTCATGAATTGCGCCAATCCACTGATAATGATTGGCCGTTTTCATAATGCGCTCACGGTAGTATGAGTAGGTGGGTTCGCCGTTTTCATCGAATGCCACGTCATATTTGAGCATAACCATGTCAACTTCGGGCTTTAGATTGACTTTTAGGGCTTTAAGCTTTGCTCGGTTGCTTTCGTCAATAACGTCATCCGCGTCAAGCCACATGGTATATTCCATAGTCGCCTTAGAGAACGCAAAATTCCGCGCCGCCGCGAAATCGTCAATCCACGCGAAATGATAGATGTTTTTTGTGAACATACCGGCAATCTCAACCGTTTTGTCCGATGAGCCTGTGTCCACTATGACTATCTCGTCGGCTATATCCTTGATACAGTCTAAACAACGCGCCAGTGTATCTTCCTCATTCTTCACTATCATGCAGACACTAAGTGTCATCATTTTGAACCCCCTATCAGAAGCAAGGGCTGGCACGCACCAACCCTCACTCAAAGCCAACAGAAATTATCGAAGATGTCTACTGCACTTCAACAACGGTAACCAAGCCATATGCTCCCGTGCCCGCCATTGTACCGTTATATACAAAGTCTAGGTTCACGGCCGCTGTCATCGCGTAAATAAGGAATGAACCCGCTGCCGTAACCGGCGGTGTCGGGCCCGCGCTCTCAGTAACCACAGCATTCGTGAAGTTGCTGCCATTCCTGCGCGGTGTAATGACAATCTGTGATGCCGAGTTAATACATGCGCTGACATTGAATGTAACAAGATAAACATGCCCCAAGGCTAGATTGATATTAGTCATTGACGGGCGTGTTATGTCCCCGCCATTGATGAAATCCTTTGTCCAAGTAAGAGCCGTACCCGGGGTGAGTGCTGCTGAAGCCAGAAGGAACTGGGCGTTGTTGCAAGATATGGAGCCTGTTGCACCAGTAGCACCCTTTGCGCCGTCTGCTCCTGTCGCGCCTTTTGCTCCGTCTGCCCCTGTTGCTCCTGTCGCGCCTTTTGCCCCATCTGCACCTGTAGCACCTTTTGCACCGTCTGCTCCTGTTGCGCCCTTTGCGCCATCTGCTCCTGTAGCACCTTTTGCTCCGTCTGCCCCTGTAGCTCCTTTTGCACCGTCTGCCCCTGTTGCTCCTGTTGCACCCTTTGCTCCGTCTGCACCTGTTGCTCCTGTTGCACCCTTTGCTCCGTCTGCTCCTGTAGCACCCTTTGCTCCGTCTGCTCCTGTTGCACCTTTTGCACCATCTGCCCCTGTTGCACCCTTTGCGCCGTCTGCACCTGTTGCACCCTTTGCACCGTCTGCTCCTGTCGCGCCTGTTGCACCGTCTGCTCCTGTCGCGCCTTTTGCACCTTTTGCGCCGTCTGCACCTGTTGCACCTTTTGCGCCGTCTGCCCCTGTTGCACCCTTAGCGCCGTCTGCACCCGTTGCTCCTGTCGCACCTTTTGCGCCATTAGCGCCGGTCGCTCCTGTAGCACCTTTTGCACCGTCTGCTCCTGTCGCTCCTGCTACGCCGGTTGCACCTGTTGCTCCTGTCGCGCCCTTAGCGCCGTCTGCCCCTGTCGCACCTTTTGCGCCTGTCGCCCCCGGGTTACCTGTTGAACCAGTCACACCCGCGGCTCCTGTCATGCCCGTTGCACCTGTTATGCCTGTCGCACCCGTTGCGCCCCTTGCACCTGTCGCACCCGTTGCGCCTGTTGTGCCTTTCGCGCCCGCTGCACCTGTTGCACCTACAGCCCCTTGTGCCCCTGTTACGCCTGTCACACCTGCGGCACCCGCCAAGCCTGTTGCGCCTGTTGCACCAGTCGCACCCGTTGTGCCCGTTGCACCTTTTGAGCCTGTCGCACCTGTAGAACCCGTTGAGCCTGTCGGGCCGGCTGCTGGGTCTGCCCCAACAATCATCATCGAGCCAACAATCGGCACAGTATTCGACAGTGTTATCTCAGAGTTTGAGGAATTCGTCAGCGACATAGTTGTCCCTGCGTTGGCTATGTTTAGGTATGCCAGGCCTGTAGCTACACCTGTCTGAAGCGGTGATGCTCCCTTAATGAAATCGCCCTGTGATGTGGTTACAGCAAAGACCATGCTGCTAGGAATCGCTGATGATTGGGTAGCAATCCACCAGTTGACCGTATAATTACCCGGCCCGTTAAACGTAACTACACCTGTTCCGGCATCGTAGCTAATACTGCCTGAAATAATAACAGTGTTGTCAAAGGCTACACTAGAGCCGAACGGTATTGTTTGGCTAGATGTACGTTGAACTTGTAAAGCTGTATTACTCATAGAAGACCTTCCTTCTCACTGATGTTTCTCGTAGTTCGTGGGGTTGCCCTTTACCGCCGTTAAGCGGCAATAGGCAACCCCTTGAATGACATAAAGAACGGTTATTGTTATTTACGCTATTGTCATGCCAGCGCTCACATAACCTGTAACGGTGTTCGCCAAGCTTACTCCTGTTGCTGTTATCGAAACTACCAACATCAACAACGAACCTAGCGGCACTGGTATGTTAAGACCTGTCAGAATGCCCGTACTTGTCGTACCGACAGCCAAAAGACCCGTAAGCGGCGGTGTTAGCGTCACTAAAGTTCCGGGAATAGGTGTTAAAACGTTATCCGCTGGGGACGCTTCATAGATTTGCGCTGTTATAGTAATCGTAGTACCTACGAGCGACAACGCAATAGCTGTCGTGAAGAACACGGCTAAATCCGTAATTGTGCCATCTCTGGGCATCATGAACGCAAAATCTGTCGCCGTGCCTGTCGGGTTTACGAGAGTTACGCTGCCACCTAATGCGGTTAAGCCCTCGCCGGAACTGCCGAAACCGATAAATGCCGGTGTTCCTGCTGTACCTTCTGCAAGTGAGGTCATTGTTACAGGCGTGCCCGACGCAAACGGTATAATCGCGCCCGCGCCTGTCGCACCTGTTGCCCCCGTGGCACCCGTCGCCCCTGTTGCACCAGTAGCGCCCGTGGCACCTGTAAGACCTGTAGCACCCGTTGCGCCCGTGGCACCCGTAAGACCTGTTGCGCCCGTTGCACCTGTCGCTCCACTTATGCCCGTGGCACCTGTCGCGCCTGTTGCTCCTGTTGCACCCGTTGCGCCCGTAAGACCAGTCGCACCCGTTGCACCTGTCGCGCCTGCAAGACCTGTGGCACCCGTTGCACCTGTCGCGCCGCTGATGCCTGTGGCACCCGTGTCGCCTGTTGCTCCTGTTGCGCCTGTTGCACCCGTAAGGCCTGTCGCTCCTGTTGCACCTGTCGCGCCTGCAAGACCTGTTGCACCTGTCGCACCTGTCGCGCCGCTGATACCGGTAGCACCTGTGTCACCCGTAGCGCCTGTTGCGCCGGTCGCTCCTGTTGCACCTGTTAGGCCGGTTGCACCCGTAGCGCCTGTTGCTCCTGCAAGACCTGTCGCCCCTGTTGCTCCTGTCGCGCCGCTGATACCGGTAGCACCTGTGTCACCCGTAGCGCCTGTTGCGCCTGTCGCTCCTGTTGCGCCAGTTAGGCCGGTTGCGCCTGTAGCTCCTGTTGCACCCGCAAGACCTGTTGCACCTGTGGCGCCTGCTGCTCCTGTTGCACCTGTGGCGCCCGCTGCTCCTGTTGCTCCTGTTGCACCTGTTGCGCCTGCTGCTCCCGTTGCACCTGTTGCTCCCGTGGCGCCTGCTGCTCCCGTCGCACCTGTTGCTCCCGTGGCGCCTGCTGCTCCTGTTGCACCCGTCGCACCTGTTGCTCCTGTCGCGCCTGTTGCTCCGCTCTGGTCGAATTCAATAATCGACAATGAGCCTGTAATCGGTACTATAGTCGATAAAACAACATCTGCGCCCGTATTATTGACCAGCGACATAGTTACACCGCCTGCGCCAACAATAAGAACAGCCATGCCGGAGATTTCACCCGTCTTAATCGGTGATGTGCCTTGTATAAAATCACCTTGAGAGGTAGTTATAGCAAAATCCAAGCCTGAGTTTGTCACCGATGTCTGTGTAGCAAGCCACCAATCCACGAAATAGCTGCCCGGTTGATTGAATGTCACTATGCCCGAAGTGGGGTCATAGCTGATATTGCCGTCTATTACAATAATACTATCGAAAACGACGTTTGTGCCGTTTAGAATCGTTCCGTTAAATGTGCGCTGAACCTGCAACGCGATATTGCTCATAATATCCCATCCTTTATACCATAAGTTCTCTACGTATTCGGAAAATGCCGGTACTAGGCACGGTTGCCCCATGCTTTGTACGGCATTTCCCACAATAAGTAAAAACAGCTAAATAACTTGAGTGATTACGATATTGGCTTGCACGGGCGTGAATGCCAGCGTGACAACGTCCGAACTGGTGTTTGTGAGTGAAAGAGTGGTCGGTATGCCTACGACATTTACGAGTGCCGAACCGTTCACTTGCCCCGAAACTATGGGCGATGAACCCGTCGCAAACGGTATGCCGTTTTGGAAGATTGAGAAAGTTACGTTTGGGTCAGCGCCCGAGCCGTCTGTGTCAATCCACCAAGAAACAAGGTAGTTACCGGGGTCAGTAATAGTAAATACGCCCGTTATCGGATTGTACGAAATGCCTATGCCCGTCGAGTTGAGCGCCGAGTTGAACATGATGTTTCCGCCAACCGGTATCAAGCTTCCGCCGGCACCCAAGAGTTGCAGTTGTACACCTCTAAGAGCAACGGCCGCTCCTGCTGCGCCTGTCGCCCCTGTCGCTCCTGTTGCTCCCGTTGCGCCTGTCGCACCTGTTGCTCCTGTTGCTCCTGTTGCTCCCGTTGCTCCCGTTGCGCCTGTCGCGCCTGTCGCACCTGTTGCACCTGTCGCTCCCGTTGCACCTGTCGCCCCTGTTGCACCTGTCGCGCCTGTTGCTCCTGTTGCACCTGTCGCGCCTGTTGCACCTGTTGCACCTGTTGCACCTGTTGCGCCTGTTGCTCCCGTTGCACCAGTTGCGCCCGTCGCACCTGTTGCGCCCGTTGCACCTGTCGCTCCCGTCGCACCTGTCGGCCCTGTTGGCCCTCTCCAGCACTTTCTATGGCAACGTCTTCTTCTGTGGCAGCAGTCACAATCATCATCCTCGCGGTCAAACCAACCTTCCCCGCGGCAACCAAAATCGCGTTCTCTCCTTAGTGCCTCTTCGCGTAGCCATTCATCACGGTAGTAATCATCACGTTCTCTCATGCGTGCCAACTCCCGTTCTTTAATGCGTTCCCGTTCTCTTTCGCGCTCAAAGTCGCGTTCTCTGCAGTGACGACGTTCGCGTTCTAGCCAAAAATCAAAGCGTGAATTACCTAATTCGTCCTCAGTGCCGTAGTAACATTGATGAAATGCCAATGTTAACCCTCCTTTTGCGGTACATTGCTGTTTTACTTTTGTACCTATAGTAAGGTATGTACAAACCCTTAAATCGGTTACACTCTGTAAAGCAATAAAAAAGACGCGGTATCACGTCCGCGTCTTCAAACTTCAAACTTTAAGCCAAAACACTCTTAGAAGAAAGAAAATTATGAAATACCCAATCACAAAGCCAAACACAATCGGCAACACCCGCGCATAGGCTGATTTTATCATCACCCAGATTTCTTTAGCCGTATAACCACCATCTTCTTTCATATGTATCACCCTGCGAAGTGGCAACTCACTGTGTGTGTTTCTGTAAAATTCACAACAGGCGGTGTACTTTCTGAACAAATCTTCTGCGCTTTTGGGCAACGTGTGTGGAACTTGCAACCGGAGGGTGGTTTTGACGGTGACGGCATGTCGCCGCGTAAAACTATGCGGTTGCTCATCTGGCGCGGGTCGGGCACGGGGACAGCTGACAGTAGCGCCCTTGTATACGGATGTGAGGGGTTAGAAAACACCTCATCACGTGTGCCGTATTCAACAATACCGCCCAGATACATTACGCCGATGTTATCGGAGATATGTTCGACGACGCTTAAATCGTGTGAGATAAACAGGAAAGTCAAATCACGCTCGCGCTGTAAATTTTTCAGAAGGTTAATAATCTGCGCCTGTATGCTAACATCCAGCGCAGAAACAGGTTCGTCACAGACGACAAACCGAGGGTTCAGCGCAAGTGCGCGCGCAATACAGATACGCTGACGCTGGCCGCCCGAAAACTCATGCGGGTAGCGGTCGATATGGAAGTCCATAAGCCCGCATGACCTCATGATTTCAATCACGTAATCGCGGAGTTGCGATTTGGGCACCAAATTGTGTTCGCGTACGGCTTCGCCGATAAGCTCGCCTACCGGCGTTCGTGGGTTCAGACTTGAATACGGGTCTTGAAAAATCATCTGAACGCGCGGCCGCATCTTGCGGAGTTGCTCTGCGCCGATATTCTTCATATCAACGCCGTCAATCGTGACTTCACCGCTCGTTATATCATAGAGCCTTAGAATCGTGCGCCCGACAGTGGTCTTGCCACAACCCGACTCGCCCACAAGCCCGAGTGTCTGCCCCTTTTCTATACTGAAACTCACGTCCTCAACAGCACGAACATGCCCCTTAACGCGCCCGAATATCCCACCCGTTACAGGGAAGTGTTTCGACAGGTTCTTGACTTCAACCAAAGCCATTTCTACTCCCCCTTTTCGATTAGGTGACAGGCTACGCGGTGTGTGGGTGATACTTGAACAAAATCGGGGTACGCCCCGTCACAACCCATACAAGCCGATTCACAACGCTTTTTGAAGTAACATATATTAGGAAGATTTATTGCCGAGCCGACTTGCCCGGGTATCGAATAGAGTTTGTCAACGCGACTACCCACCTTGGGTTTGCTTAACAGAAGCCCACGAGTATACGGGTGAAGCGCGTTGTAGAAAATCTCGTCTGCCGTGCCCGCTTCAACAATACGCCCCGAGTACATGACGACAACAATATCGGCCATTTCAGCCACAACGCCCAAATCGTGGGTTATCAGCAGAATGCTACCGCTGATTTTTGTTTTCAGCCCGCGCATGAGTTCCAGAATCTGTGCTTGAATACTTACGTCAAGCGCGGTTGTGGGTTCGTCCGCGATAATCAGGCGCGGGTCACAGGCGATACTCATCGCAATCATGGCGCGTTGTCGCATACCGCCAGAAAGCTGATGCGGGTAGGACTTGTAAATCTCATCCGCCCGTGCAATTCCAACGAGTTTGAGCATCTCAATACTGCGTTCGCGTGCCTGTTTTTTAGTCATGTCCTTAAAGTGCAAAAGCAGAATCTCGTCAATCTGACTGCCGATTGTGAAAACGGGGTTAAGGCTCGTCATCGGCTCTTGGAAAATCATGGCGATTTCTTTACCACGAATACGGCGCATAACTTCTTGCGGGGTTTTCGCTATATCGATACACGCATCATTACCGCTAAAGCGGATTTCACCGCCCGCGATTTGACCGACAGGAGCTGCAAGCAGGCGCATAATCGACAGTGATGTTACGGACTTCCCGCAACCGCTTTCGCCCACGAGCGCAACAGTTTTCCCTTTCGGTATCTCAAACGATATACCGTTGACAGCCTGCGCCGTGCCAATATCTGTATAGAAGTATGTAAACATGTTCTCAACTTCAAGAATATTGCCCGAATCCTTCATAACCGCGGCGTATTCGCTCTTGTCAACGTGCTTTCTCCGTGTCGTTTTCTGGTATGTGCTGATTCTTTCGCGGTTGAAGTTTCTTATCGCGCGTATTGCCGCCCGCGCTGAAATCTCTGCCATATTATCACCTCTTCATACGCGGGTCGTAAGCATCGCGGAGTCCGTCGCCGATAAAATTAAACGCCAGAACCGTCAGCAAAATACATAATCCGGCGGGTATCCACGTGAATGGGAAGTTTTCCATAAGGTACGCGTTGTTGATACTCTCAATCATATTGCCCCATGACGCGAGCGGGTATTGAACACCGATACCGAGGAAACTCAATGCTGATTCGGTCAGAATAATACCGCCTAGGTTCATGGTTGCTATGACTATGATTTGGGGTATTACATTCGGTATCAGGTGTTTTAAGATGCTGTTTATAGGCTTAATGCCCGTCGCGCGAACAGCCAACATAAACTCTTGTTCACGCAAAGACAGAATCTGCCCACGCACCATACGCGCGATATAAGGCCAGCCAAGCACGCCCATAACAGCCATGAGAAGATAAATCCGCATAGTCTGTGACATGTTGTACTTCGACAGACTCACGCCGATTAGAAGCATAACGGGCAAAAACGGTATACAGTTGAACACGTCAACTATACGCATAATGAGGTTGTCAACCCATTTGCCGTAATAACCCGCGACACCGCCAAGCAGTATGCCTATCATGTTCTCAATCATAACAACGACAAAGCCGATTGTCAGCGATATACGCCCACCGTACATTAGGCGTGTGAAAATGTCCATGCCCCGAACGTCCGTGCCGAGCAGGTGTTCGCTTGAAGGCGGCGCGTAAACAAGGACTTGTGACTTGTCGGCATTATAAAAAATCTCGTCTTCTGCGTAGCTGAACAACATTGGCCCAAACACAGAGAACAAAAACATAAGTGCAATCACGCAAGCCCCGATTATAGCGAGGCGGTTGCGTAAGAATCTCTCTAAAACGAGTTGCCCCGGTGTTCTCGCGCGTGATATGTCGGGCATTGGCGGCGCTACAGCCGGGAATAACAGATTATTCATTCGCAATACCCCCCCTACCCTAGTTTAACGCGCGGGTCAACCACAGCGTAAAGTATGTCGGCAATAAGTGTGCCGAGAACCGTCAAGAACGCAAGAAACATGTTGAATCCCATAATGAACGGAATATCACCCGCATTCAGAGCCTTAAACGCCGTCAACCCAAGCCCCGGTATTGAGAACACGTTTTCTGTGATTATCGCGCCCGCGAACAGTGTCGGCAGTGTGCCGCCCAGAAGCGTGACTATGGGTATAAGCGTGTTCGAAAACGCGTGCTTATATATAACCTTGCTTTCGGCAAGCCCTTTGGCACGCGCCGTGCGTATGTAGTCAGAATTAAGGACTTCAAGCATGTTCGTGCGCGTGAAACGCATGAGCGAACCCACGCCGATAACCGTCAGCACAGACACGGGCAAGACTAAGTGCCACGCCTTGTCCATGAGTTGCCCCATTGGTGTGAGTAGGTCATAGTCACGCGCCGAAATCAACCCGTCAAACGGGAGTATAGCGGGGTTTATCGCGAAAAGCCGCCTAAGTATTCCTGCAAAGAAGAAGCCGGGCAAGCTTATACCGATAAGTGCGAACACGCTTACCACATAATCGGGCAACTGATACTGCTTAGTAGCCGCTATTATGCCTAATGGTATGGCGATAAGGGCTTGCAGTACAAAGGCTGTGAAAGCTATTGCGAACGAAGTCCACATGAATTCGCCGATAACATCTGCCACAGGTCTTTTATATAAGAAGCTTTCGCCCAAGTCGCCCTTAATGATGCCACTAAACCAATTCACATAACCCTCGACAACGCCCTTGTTTAAGCCGTACAGGTCTTTGAGTTCCTCCAGACGCGCCGCCGTCATATTGGGGCTGGCGCCCATTGTTTTATCGATAAAGTCGTTCGGCAGTGCCCGTATGATACAATAAATCATAATCGACACGCCGAACAGGATTACTACAGAGAGCAATAGCCTTCTAATTACATATTGTGTCATATTGTCCCCCGAAAAAGAAAGGCGGGGGAAACCCCGCCCCTAATGGCAAAGCTTACCTATTTCATTTTGAGTTTGTGGATGCCGTTAATCCATGAATAGTATGCTGTTGTGTCGGCCGTCATCGAGTTAATATCAATGCGCTGTGTTGAATAGATATTGCAGACAACGCGCTGATAAATCGGAATGTCAACCGCATAGCTCATGATAATCTCATAAACCTTCTGAACCTGCTTCTCTCGCTCTTCGAGTGTACCCGATTCGCAACCCTTCATCAGCGCATCGAGTTCTATGTCGCGAAGGTTATAGTAGTTTGAGCCTGCCTCGTCCAACGAGTTGTAAAGCTGGTATGGGTTAACGAATTTATCGGGGTTAGACCACGTTGACACCCAGATGTCATAACCATTTGTCTTGGCTCCGTCTGTTTTGCTTGTGAGAACGCTACGCATTTCGGCGAAGTCTGCCTTTTGGTCATAAGTTATCGTGAAGCCCATTTCTTCAAGCGCGGTTTTAAGACTTCCGAATACGTACATTGACGGGTTGTCAATCGTAGCACCCGTGCCGCCCGAGAACAGAATCTTATAGTCGAGTCTTGCGCCCTCGGGAGCCGCCGTGAATTTGGAGCTTGCGTCATCAAACGTAAAGCCAGCCGCCTTCAAGAAACCGATAGCCGCTTGTTTCGCCGCCGCTTCTTTGTCGGCCTGTGTCATGTTTGCCGTGAAAATCGGGTTGCCGTCTACGTCACGCGAATACGCGGCTTCGGCGTTCGCATTATAGCCAAACCATGTGCTGGACATAGGCATTTCAATTGTCTTGCCCACGCCCTCGCCGTAATAGGTATTGATACCCGTGGTTTTGTAAACAGAAATGAGTGTCGCAAACGCCGTTCTGAGGTTCTTGCTCGCTTGAACGTCACCCTTAACCTTCATTGTGTCGGCGTTCATGCCTATATAACCATAACCGCCCGCTGTCGTCATTATTGCCGTGACCTGACCGACGTTTTTGTTGATTTCGTCAAGCTTATTCTTGTTCGCGGCAATAGCGGCCGCATCAATTGTGCCGTTGATGATGTTTTGAATCTTAGACTCTTCTTCAACAACCTGCAATTTCACGCGCCCGATTGTGGGAGCGCCGAGATAGTAATTTTCGTTAGCTTCGAGCGATACCACGTTATCAGCGTAGGACACAAACTTATAAGGCCCCGCGCCCATTGGTTTGTCGCTCTTCGCCTTAACTTCGGTCAAATTACCCTTTGGAAAACCAAATTGATTGTTGTCATAGTTGTATAAATCCTTATCGCCGTAATAGTGCATAGGGGCGACAGTCACACGCGCCAGTTTGTTGATAACGCTGTCGTCTTCGCCGAACGCCGTGATTTCTACTGTGTTTGCGCCGGTCTTGACAATACCGCTGATATTAGCTATCGGTTTGTCGGCGATTTTGCCGTTTTGCTGAACCCAAAGCGCCGTCATCTCTGCACGGGCTGTCTGAGCGTCAGCGTCGTCATAACCGTCACAATAAACCCACCAGTTCATTTCTGCTTCAATATACACATTAGCCGCTTCTTGAACCGTCAGAGCTGTCGCGTCACCCGAATACTCTACGCCGTAATAATCAGCCGCCATCGCGAGCCAATCTTCAACAGAATAATCCTCGACCGCGCCATACCATTCGCCAAACAACGAGGTCTGCGGATAGTTCTCACATGCCCACGCTAAAGCCGCTTGATAATCGGTATTTTCGGGGTCAACCAAGTACAGATTGCCAAGGAAATCCTCCGCGTCAAACGCCAGATACTCGAAGCCCTCGATATCATTTCTATACGAGCCAAGTCCCGCGATATTCGCGGCATAGAATGTTTCGCCGCCGTCATAAGCTGGGTCAGCCAATACATAATATGAGAAAATCAAGTCATCAGCCGTCATGGCCGTTCCGTCGGAGAATTTCACGCCGTCTTTAATCGTGACGCGATAAACCGTCCGCTTGTCGTTGCCCTCGCCTGTCGTAGAAACCGTTTCAATCTTCGACAGACCGTCATATGTATAACTCTTGCCCTCATAGTCACGCGTTTCGCCCGCTATGCTGTCAGTGACCAAAAAGCCCTGTCTGTCAATCGGCGCCAGCAGCTCATGTGTGAGCGCAACAACCGTGCCGTCAGACGAAATCATTGAATAGAACGGGCTGAAAACGCCGTCAAACTTGTCGATACCGACAACAAGCGTCTGAACCTTGCCGGGAGCTGGCGTCGGAGAAGCCGCCGACGGGCTTTGGCTTTGATTGTTATTGCTGGCCGGTGTGTTCGCTTCTGTCGTGGGCTTACAAGCTGACAGCAAGCAGATGAGCATTGCGCAAATTGTCAAAAGTGCCGATAATCGTTTCATTGCGTAACCTCGATTCATCATTTTTGGGAATATACCCCCCATGCGTATATTCTACCACATCAATATTCACATGTCAATTATATCTGTAAAAGCTTTTTATAGCTATATTTGTGATTGACATTTCGCCAACGCCCATGTACAATGGTATAGTCTATAGGGGTATAGGGTATATATGTTAGGAGTGATAATTTAGATGAAGCAATGTATGGACGTTGACGCGGTCACAAAGCGTCTGCGCCGCATAGAAGGTCAGGTCCGCGGTATCATCAAGATGATAGAGGACGACAAGTCTTGCGAAGACATTATCGTTCAAATCGGCGCGATTAAGGCCGCGCTCCACAAAACGGGGCAAGTCATCTTAGAGGGGCACTTACAGCACTGCGTGCTGGACGGCATAAAGCGCGGTGAGGAGGAAGAAACCATAGAACGCCTTCTTTCCGCCATAAATCAGTTCTCTAAAACTATTTAGGAGGGCACATGAAAAAGTTAAACGATTTTCTCAACTCCATGCCTATGATGATTGTATCGGGCGTGTTCCTGCTCGCCAGTTTGGTTGAGCATCTGGGGCTGTTCGGAGGGTTCGAGTACCCCATTGACCCCGCTTGGGTGACGGTGTTCATCTCGGGCATTCCGCTTGCGTATTTGGCCATTGAACGCGTAGTCAAACAGTTCTTCATCAGTTCTGCTCTGCTAATCACCATCGCCATGATAGCCGCCATCATGATTGGCGAATTATTCGCCGCGGGCGAAGTCGCTTTCATTATGGCAATCGGGGCGTGGCTTGAAGACAGAACGGTTGAGCGCACTAAAAAGGGTATCGAGGCACTGCTAAAGCTCGTACCGAATACGGGGCGGCGTATCAAAAAGAACGCTGACGGCACTGTTACCGAAGAGGTTGTTGACGCGAAAGACCTAAAGGTTGGCGACATCATCCGTGTTCTGCCCGGTGAGAGTATTTCGGCTGACGGTAAAATCGTCGAAGGTCAAACCTCAATCGACCAAAGTATCATGACGGGCGAATCCCTGCCTGTTGACAAGGTCGTTGGCGACGGCGTATTCACGGGCACGATTAACCATTTCGGCTCGGTTGACATTTCCGTTACACGCTCATTCGCTGATTCTTCGCTTCAAAAAATGATTCAGCTTGTCAAAGAAGCCGAGAACAACAAAGCCCCCATGCAGAAAATCGCCGACAAGTGGGCAACATGGCTCGTACCTATCGCTATCATAATAGCCATCATTACATACTTTCTCACACAGGATATTACCCGCGCCGTCACAGTGCTTGTCGTGTTCTGCCCTTGCGCTTTGGCTCTCGCTACGCCTACCTCGATTGTCGCGGCTATCGGTCAAGCCACAAAATTCGGCGTTCTCATCAAATCCGGTGAAGCGCTTGAACGTATGGGCAAGATTGACACAATAGCGTTCGACAAAACAGGCACGCTCACGAGCGGCAAGCTTATTGTATCTGACATAATCGCGTCAGGCGTTTCAGAAGATGAGCTACTGTTGTTTGCGGCTTCATGCGAGGCGCGCTCTGAACATCCGCTTGGTAAGGCGATTGTCAATCACGCGCGCGAAAAGAATGTGTCTGTGCAAGAATCCTCTAACTTCCAAATGACAGTCGGAAAGGGCGTTGTCGCTAATGTCAGCGGTCACACCGTCATTTGCGGAAACGAAAAACTTCTCAAAGAAAACAGCAAAGCCGCTATCCCTCAAGCTATCGAAACTACAATCTCGACCCTTCGTTCACAGGGTAAGGCTGTAATCATTGTCGCGAACGAGTCGGCCGTTCTCGGCGTTCTCGCCCTCTCCGACACACTCAAAGCCAATTCGGCCGAAGCTGTGAAACAACTTAACGCGGCGGGTATCACTAAAACCGTTCTGCTCACGGGCGATAACGAGCGTACGGCTGAGTACATAGCCAAACAAGTCGGCATTTCGGACGTTTGCGCGTCACTTTTACCCGAAGGCAAGGTTGAGGCAGTGAAAAAACTCACCGCCGACGGACGTTATGTCTGCATGGTCGGCGACGGCGTAAACGACGCCCCCGCCCTCAAAACCGCCACAATCGGTATCGCCATGGGCACAATGGGCAGTGACATAGCCATTGACGCGGCCGACATTGCGCTTATGGGAGATAATATCGAGAAAATCGGCTACATCAAACGCTTGTCAAACGCCTGCGTCAGAACTATTCAATTTAATATCTCGATGTCTATGCTCATAAACTTTGTCGCGATTATATTGAGCGTTCTCGGCATTCTGAACCCCGTAACAGGTGCGCTTGTTCATAACGCCGGTTCGGTGTTAGTTGTATTAAATGCCGCATTATTGTATGACAGAAAGTACTAAAACTTAGGGGCAGATTATACCTGCCCCTTCTATTATACAGACCGCGATATGTACACAATAAATGATACAGCGGGG
>CAZOVK010000045.1:0-18476 GCA_964583165.1 uncultured Defluviitaleaceae bacterium
AATGAATAGGAGTGACTATTATGCAATTCAAGAGATTGCTTGCGGCTATGCTTTGCGTCGTTATGGCGCTGTTAGTCGTAGGTTGCGGCAGCACAACCAGCCCGTCGCCGTCAGCTTCACCGTCGCAGTCCAGTTCTGCTACGCCGGCACCGTCTAACTCGGCTACACCCGCGCCCTCACAGGCAGCTACTCCGGCTCCGACTGATAAGGCCGTTAAAGTAGCACTGTTGCTTCCCGGTGTTCTGGGCGACAAGAGTTTCTTCGACTCAGCCGCACGCGGCATTGAAGAGATTAACGCGAAGTATGCCGGCAAGGTTGACACAAAGGTTAACCAATTAGGCAACGACCCCACAAAATGGCAGCCCGCGCTTTATGAGGCTTCCCAGCAAGATTATGACCTGATTATGTGTGTATCGTGGAGCATGGCTGAAGCGCTTGCAGAAATCGCGCCCCAGTTCCCCGACAAGAAGTATATCATCTGTGACACAGGTATGCCGTTTGAAGACGGGAACCTTAGTAACGTTATCGCCATTACATACAAGGCGAACGAAGGCTCTTTCCTCGCGGGTATCGTAGCGGCCTCTCTTAGCGAATCCGGCAAAATCGGCTTCCTTGGCGGCCAAGACACACCGCTTATCAATGACTTCCTTGTTGGTTACATTGAAGGCGCACAGGCTATTAAGCCCGACGTAAAAGTTTCTGTTTCGTATGTTGGCGACTATGTAGACTCCGCGAAGGGTAAAGAGCTTGCTCTTGCTCAATATCGTGACGGCGTTGACGTAGGTTTTAACGTAGCAGGCGGCGCAGGTCTGGGCCAGATTGATGCGGCTGTTGAACTTAACAAGCTCGCTATCGGCGTTGACTCTGACCAAGCTATGTTGTTTGACACATCTGACCCCGCTAAAGCGGCTGTAATCCCGACATCCATGATTAAGGACGTTGGCGCTTCGCTTGCGCAGGTTTATGACATGTATGTTGACGGTTCGGCTCCTTGGGGCGAAATGATTAACCTTGGTCTTAAAGAAGGTACGGTTGGCGTAGTTGACAACAAGTACTATCAAGACCTCGTTTCGTCTGACATTCAAAATCTTGTCAAAGAATACGAAGGCAAGATTAAGAAAGGCGAAATAACCGTTACAAACGCTTACTCGCTCAATCCTGAACAACTCAAGGCTATCCTTGACGCGGCCAGATAATTAAGGCGATATAAGGCACTCATAGAATTTTCTTTGAGTGCCTTTTTATGAATAATAGAAGTACCTCAACAATTCTGACTGAGAGTAGGTGTGTTATTGAGTGAACCCGCATTACTTGAGATGAAGAACATCTTAAAAGTCTATGGCAACGGCATTGTCGCGAACAAAAACGTGAATTTTTCTGTTGTCAAGGGCGAGATACATGGGCTTCTGGGCGAAAACGGCGCGGGTAAGTCCACGCTGATGAAGATACTCTACGGCATTGAAACACATGAGGATGGCGAAATTCTGCTGGAGGGCAAGCCGATACATATTGCGTCGCCGCTGGATTCTCTGGCGCACGGTATCGGTATGGTTCATCAGCATTTCATGCTCATGGATTCGCTGACGATAGCCGAAAATATCGTATTGGGTCAGGAGCCCTCAAAGAACGGCTTTATTAACATGAAAGAAATTATAGCCGAGTGTAACGAGTTCACAAGGCGATATAACTTTGAAATCGACTGTTCGCGCCCGGTTGACAGCGTGAGTGTCGGTATTAAACAGAAGGTCGAGATTGTTAAGGCGCTTTATAAAGGCGCAAGAATCTTGATTCTCGACGAACCCACGGCGATTTTAACGCCGCAAGAAACAGAAGAGTTGTTCGTTCAGCTCAAAAAGTTACGTGAAGCGGGCATTACGATTATCTTTATATCTCATAAGCTTGATGAGATTAAAGAACTATGTGACCGCATCACGATAATGCGCCACGCTCGTAACATCGGCACATATGAAGTCGCGGGCATTACGAAAGAGCAGATTTCTAACCTCATGGTTGGGCGCGACGTGGTTCTAAAGATTGACAAGAAGCCGTCAGAACCGGGCGAAGTCGTTCTACGCGTTCGCAACTTGACAGTCAAGAATATGCTCGGGCGCACAATGGTTGACAATGTGAGCTTTGACGTAAGGCGCGGCACGATTGTGGGTGTTGCGGGTGTTGAGGGCAACGGGCAAACAGAACTCGTTGACGCGCTCACGGGTTTCAAGAACTATATCGGTGAGATTACCGTAAACGGAACAAATATTCGAGGGCTCAGTATCCAGCGTATTCGCGATTTGCATGTCGGGCACATACCCGAAGACCGCATGGCGACTGGCTTTGCGAAGGATATGAGCATCAAAGAAAACCTCATGATTAACATGATGTCGGATAAGCGGCTACGTAAGGGCATATTCTTAGACTACAAGGCGGCCTCTGAATACGCTGAGAGGTTGTCTAAGGAATATGACGTGCTCTGCTTCTCGGCTGAACAACAGGTCGGTATGCTTTCGGGCGGTAATATCCAGAAGGTTGTTGTGGCGCGTGAGCTTCAAAAGGAACTGGATTTGCTTATAGCCAACCAGCCCACGCGTGGCGTTGACGTCGGCGCGGCGGAGTTTATCAAGCGCAAGATTATTGAACGCCGTGACGATGGTGTAGCCGTGTTCATGATTTCGGCTGACTTAAATGAAGTGTTCGAGGTTTGCGACAGCCTACTCGTACTTCACAAGGGGCATATCGCGGCATACTTCCCGGACATCAAGGTACTGACCGAGATGGAACTCGGCGAGTACATGCTCGGCGTAAGACAAATGGCGGACGTGGGGGGTGCTGTTTTTGAAAAGTAGAATGAAGTTTGAGGTTTTAAGGACAGTAATGGCTCTCGGTATCGCCATGCTCATACTGTTTATTTTGATTTTCTTCATCAGCAAAGACCCCTTGAAGGCGATTTATTATCTGTTTTTAGGGCCGGTTGAGTCGCTTCAGAGCTTCTCGAACGTTATTGTGTTGATGATTCCGTTATTGTTTACGGGCGTTGGCACTTGTATTATCTTCTCGTCAAACACGCTGAACCTTGCCAGTGAATCGGCATTCTATATCGGCGGTCTTGTCGCGGCTGTTGTCGCGCTTGCGTTTGACGTACCCGCGTTTTTCCAAATACCGCTGGTGTTCATCTGCGCTATGATAGCGGGTGGCGCGATAACGGGCATACCGGGTTATTTGAAGATGAAAACCAATTCAAATGAGCTGGTTATCTCGCTCATGTTGAACTATGTCATGATTAAAATCGGTTTGTATGTTTTGAATTACTTCATTAAAGACTACACAATCCCGGGCTTCGCATCGTGGAAACTACCCGTCCAAACGGTTCTGCCGAATCTTGTCGGTGGTACACGTATACACGCGGGGCTTCTCATTGCGGTGGCGGTTGTGCTCATTGCGTACTTCGCTATGTATAAGACACCTTGGGGTTTGAAAGTCCGCGTGACCGGTACGAACGCGAATTTTGCGCGTTTCGCGGGTATTAACACGAAGTTGACGGCGCTCAGTACACAGCTTATCGGCGGCGCGATTGCCGGTTTTGGCGGCGCGGTTGAGATTCTCGGTCTTTATCGCCGTTTCCAATGGGTTCAGGGCACAAACTTTGGTTGGGATGGCGTTCTGCTCGCGACTTTGGCGCGTAATAACCCCGCGTATATACCACTTGCGGCGTTCTTCCTCGCTTATTTACGTATCGGCTCCGATATTATGTCGCGCAACTCGGACGTACCGACAGAGGTTTTGTCTATCGTTCAAGGTATCATCATAATCTTGATTATAGCCGAAAAACTCACGGTGGGCATTGAGAAACGCGCATTACTCAAAGAAGCCAAGAAAAATCTGGCTAAATCAGCCGCCGAAGGGGAGGGGAAGGAGAACGCATGAACATTTTAAGACTGTTTATCACGCCCAGTTTCTTCTACTCGGTGTTGCGTATTTCCACGCCGCTGGTATTCGGCACAATTTCGTCATACACCGCGTCTAAGGCGGGGTTATCGAACATCGCTATCGAGGGTATGATGCTCATTTCGGCGCTTTTGGGCGTTGTTTTCTCGGCAACATTCGGCATGGCGTTACCTGCGTTCCTTTTGGTCGTTCTCATTGGCGCGTGTATCGGCTTTGCTATGGGCTTTATGTCAGAGATTTTGCGCGCGAAGATTTTCCTAACGGGTCTTGCGCTCAATATGATAGCCTCGGGTACGTCCGTGTTTTTGCTCTTCCTCGTTTCGGGGGATAGAGGCGCGTCAACGAGCCTTAAAAGCTACCAGATGCCGGCCATAAATATACCTATAATACAGGATATACCCGTTATCGGCACGATTCTGTCGGGTCATAACGTACTAACATACGTGGCTTATCTGTCCGTTATCGTCATCTACATCTTCATCAATAAAACAAAAATTGGCTTGCGCATCCGCGCTGTCGGTATCAACGAGCAGGCGGCGAAGTCGGTGGGTGTTAAGGCGTTGAACCTGAAACTGCTCGCGCTCTCAATTTCGGGCGCGCTCGCGGCAATGGGCGGCGCATATCTCTCGATGGGTTATCTCTCGATTTTCACGAACAACATGACGGCCGGGCGCGGCTTCATCTCGCTGTCGGCTGACGCAATGAGCGCGGGCTCTGCGCTGATTGGTATGCTCGTTGCGCTTCTGTTCGGCGTTGCCGATTCAATCACGAACTGGGCACAGCAGAGTACGACCATACCTGTTGAACTGATTCAAACCATACCATATGTATTTGTAATTTTGGCTTTGGTGTTGTATAATCTTAGAAAGAACGCCAAGGCAAAGAGAAACGAGATGTCTAAATAGTTTTGGCTGTTCGGTAATACAATATAGAAAGCTTGTATTAGGAGGATATATGTCAGAAATACCAACCCCGCATAATGCCGCGAAACTGGGTGACATTGCCAAGACAGTGCTCATGCCCGGTGACCCGTTGCGCGCAAAATTCATCGCGGATACATTCTTAGAGGGCGCAGTCTGCTTCAATTCAGTGCGCGGTATGCTCGGTTATACGGGCAAGTACAAGGGCGTCGAAATCTCTGTCATGGGTTCGGGCATGGGTATTCCGTCAATCGGGATTTACTCGTATGAACTCTACCAATTCTATGGTGTTGAGAACATCATCCGCATTGGTTCATGCGGCGGCATAGGTGACGACATTCAGGTTATGGACGTTCTGTTGGCCGACAAGGCGTACTCACTGTCCACATACGCGAAGGTACAAAGCGGCTGGACAGAGAACTACATGATGCCGTCTGAAACGCTCAATGACGTTATTATCAAGACAGCCGCCGAGATTAGCGCGCCGCTGAAGGTCTGCACAATCCGTTCGGGCGACGTGTTCTATGCCGCTTCTAACTTCCAAGGCTTGCCCGATGAGGTAAGGCAAGAGATTAAGGGTGGCGAGATGGAAGCATTCGGGCTGTTCGCCAACGCAAAGGCGCTCGGCAAACAAGCCGCCTGTCTTCTGACCGTGAGCGACAAGCGCGACACCGCGCAGAGCATTCCCGCAGAAGACCGCGAGAAGGCCCTCGTTTCAATGATTTGGATTGCGCTTGAAGCGGCGATACGTGTATAAAGGGGTGCAAGATGGAGGACATTACTAAACAAGTGCCGACGCCGCATAACGGCGCGAAAGTCGGCGACATAGCCAAAACAGTCTTAATGCCGGGCGACCCGCTCCGCGCGAAATATCTCGCAGAGCGTTTTCTGGAACAGCCCGTCTGCTTCAATACAGTACGCGGAATGCTCGGTTATACCGGGCGTTATCGCGGTGTGAAAGTCAGCGTCATGGGCTCGGGCATGGGTATGCCGAGTATGGGCATCTACTCACACGAACTTTACGCGCTCTACGGGGTTGAGAACATAATCCGCATCGGTTCATGCGGCGCGTTTGACCCTGATGTAAAGGTGTTTGACATAATCGTTGCGACAGAAGCCCATTCTGAGTCATCGTTTTTGAAGGCGCTCACGGGTGAGGACGACACGGTGCTTTACCCGTCGGAGAGTTTGAACGAACTGATAAAATCGAAGGCGTACAAACTTCGCACGCCGATAATCAATGCGCCGATAATGTCGGGTGACGTGTTCTACAACATGCGCCCGAACTACTTCGAGCATGAGATGGCCATTTCGGGTGCTGTTGCGGGTGAGATGGAAGCCTTTGCGCTGTTCGCGAATGCGAAAGTGTTGGGCAAGCAAGCCGCCTGCATACTCACAGTGTCTGACAACATAGCGACAGGGCAACAAATACCCGCCGCCGACAGAGAGAAGAGCCTTAAAAAGATGATGGAACTTGCATTAAGCGTTGCTATTGACTTATAAGGCTTTCAAGTATAATCAGGGCGGGTTATCCCGCCCTCTATTCTAATATAAAAGGTGAACTATGAGAAAATTCATTATCGATACCGACCCCGGTATAGACGACGCTGTTGCTATTTTGACAGCGTTTAATTGCGCTGACTGGGAAATTCTGGGCATTACTCCCGTAGCGGGCAACATCCCACAACCGCGCTGTGTTGAAAACGCGCTTGGGCTTGTCGCGTTCGCGGGGAAGAACATACCCGTTTATGCGGGCGAAGTCGAACCCATCACATATAACGAAACCCTGCTAAACAACCGCGCTGACGACGTTCACGGCAAGGTAGGCTTAGGCGGGGTTCTGCTTGACAAGAAGAATCGCGTCATTGAAGCTCAATCAGCCGTTGATTTTATTATCGAAACTGTCGCCGCCAACCCGAACGAAATTGAGATAATCGCGATTGGCCCTCTCACGAACCTCGCGCGCGCGATAGAGAAGGCGCCCGAAACCATGAAACAGGTCAAGACCATCTGGATTATGGGCGGCGGCGTGAACCGCGGCAATGTAACACCCTACGCAGAATTTAACTTCTGGGCAGACGCGAAAGCCGCTGACATGGTATTCGGTTTGGGCGAATTTTTACCTATTTATATGTATGGCTTGAATGTCACGCATAAATCACCGATTCTGCCCGAAGACTTACTCTATGTCGGCGCGTTTGGGGGTACTACGGGCAAGCTTATGCTGGATATGTGCCTGCACTATGTTCGCGCCTACTTCTCTAACCTTGGAAAGATGAATACCGTCATGCACGATTTATTGACAGTCATCGGCGCGGATATGCCCGAAGTCTGTGAATATGCCCACTGCCACGTTCACGTGGTTCATGACGGCGAGCGCATCGGCGAATCTGTTTGTGACATTGACAAAACAACGCCAAACAAGCCCAACGCATATGTCGCTGTCACGGTTGACACCGAGAAGTACAAACAGCGTTTCGTTGAAATCGCCTTCCCCGAAGCCGCTATCGGTTACTCGAAGCTCACAGAGGTACGCCGTGGAAAGTAACATCTGGAAATTCCGCTTAATGTACTTCACCATGGCATTCGCCATGCTCCAAATGTCGAACTTCCTGTTAGACTATGCGCGGTCACTCGGGTATTCACTCAGTGTTGTCGGTATAGTTATGTCGCTTCTGACAATCGGCTCGACATTCGGCGGTATCGCGCTCGGCGTGCTATCTGACAAACTGAACAAGGTTAAATTTGTGATTCAACTGGCGTTGGCAATTTCAGGTTTGGCGGCTGTCGCGCTGTTGGTCTTTGGCTCGACTGCGTTTGTGCTCATGCCCGCGGTGTTTATAATCGGATTCTTCCTGTCGTCACTCTACGCCATTTTTGACACGTGGGTGCTCAATGACAGCGAAAAATCCCGCGACACATACAGTACAACGCTGGTATTCTCGTCACTTGGGCGTTGTCTGGCCGCGCTGTTACTGGGCTGGCTGTTCATACAATTCGGTTACCAAATATTCGCGGTGTCATTGCTCATCTTCATCTGCATCATCTTAGCGGCGGTGTCACTCCTGCCCGAACGCCGCATTGCGCAACAAGCCAAGCCCCTCACGATAAACGGCGTGAAAGAGCTGTTTACAATCAAGGCATTTCGCAACACGGTGATTTTCTGCTCGTTTGCGTATGTCGGCATGAATGCCACAGTCATGTATTCAACCATGCTCGTCAGAAATTTGGGCGGTACCAGCTTCGATATTGGGCTGTTTTCGATGGTTTTGGGCATTTCCGAAATGGTAGTGCTCGTGGTGTTGCAAAAACTGTCAACTCGCGTCAAGCCCGTCTATTTCATTATGGCAATGTGCGCTTCGGTGGCGATTAACTCGTTGATTCTGCTGTTCGCGGGCAGTTACATTCTCGTAATCGCGGCGGGTTTCTTCGGCGCAATCACGAGTACGACACTGCTGGTAGGCAACAAGTACCTCATAAACAACGCCTTGCCCGACGAAATCAAGATGACCGGTCACGCCATAGGTGGTTCAATCATCTATAGCCTGACAGGCACGCTCAACTCAACGGCGGCGGGTTTCATGGCCGATAATATCGGCATCGGTGGCGGGCTGATGGTCTATATTGCCTTAATGCTCGTGCTTCTCGTATCGCTATTCGGTTATTCGAGGAAATTGGCTTAGAAAAATTCCGTTCAGAACTGCTGAACGGGATTTTTTTGTGCTCTCGAAAACTTTTTAGGTCTGCGGAGCGTCTAATATATGAAGCGGTGAAGAAGGGGTATATTTTGACTAGGAAAAAGGTATTTGAAGATTTCATAGATGCGCATCTTAATGAGGCGTTTCGTCTCGCGCTGTCATACACAAGGCATTATCAGGACGCTGAAGATGTCGTATCGCAGAGCGTTGAACGTGCGCTTAGGTCTTTGAACGGCTTGCGAAGCCCGGAATACATGAAAACATGGTTTTTCCGCATTATCATCAACACGTCGTTGACGGTTATTAAACAAAGGCGGCGTGAAGCGGCGGACGAAACACTGCTCACAGAAGTCTCAGACAATGAGGCACTTCGTTCAAATATAGAATTTTACGCCATGTTGGATAGCCTTGAACCGCAATACCGCGAGGTCATAATCCTACGATTCTTACAGGATTTGAAACTCGCGGAGATAGCGGAGATTACGGGGCGCAACCAGAACACGGTCAAAACCATGCTATACACCGCACTAAAGCGGCTCAAAACAGAAATGGAGGCAGAATTACGTGACTGATTGGGATAAGATGTTAGCGGCTCACAAGGAGGTCACGGCCTCGAAGGAACTCAAAGAAAGGGTGCAAAAGATTATGAGAAAGAAGAATAATAGTGTCTTGCGTGTGATTGGCAGTATCGCGGCGGGGTTTGTGGCGGCTACGGTCATATTTGTAGGCGCACTTAATGTCAGCCCCGTGTTCGCGAAGTCTATGTCGGGCGTTATAAGCGATGACTTTGTGAAAGTGCTCACATTCGGGCGTTATGAGTATAATGTTGAAGATGATGGGTTTGTCGCGGAGGTGGATATACCTAAGATTGAGGGGCTTCTCGATAAAGAGCTGGAGGACACCTTAAACGCGGCATTCCAAGACAACGCCAATGCCGTTATCGCGGAGTTTGAGGCTAATGTCAAGGAGTTACAGCAGGCGTTTCCGAACGAAGAAGTCAATATGGGTGTTAAGCAGGGTTTTATCATCAAAACCGACAACGCAGACATTCTCGCTATGGACGTGTATTTGTTAAGTGTGGCGGGTTCTTCCAGCACGGTTCACAGTTTCTATACAGTGGATAAGAACACGCGCGAACTGCTCACGCTCTCAGGTTTGTTCAAAGACGGCGCGGATTATGTAACAGTTCTGTCGGATTACCTCGTACAAACCATGCGCGAAGCCAACGAAAACGAAGAATACCCGATTTATTGGGTTGATGACGATATGGTTGAGAATTTCGAGAGCATTAAACCTGACCAGAATTTCTATATCAACAATGATGGGCAACTGGTTATTTGCTTTGATAAGTATGAGGTCGCGCCGGGTGCTTACGGGTCACCGGAGTTTGTTATACCGATTGAGGTTATAAAGGATATTGCCGTCTATAATCTAAAATAGAAGTAAAAGAACGGAAGCCATAAGATTTTCACGGCTTCCGTTCTTATCATCTTTTGCGCTTGTTAGCTTTCATATACTTTAGCTTAATTTCTGGTATAAACCTCAACGCAAATAAGGGCCGCAAGCATACTGATGTCCTGTATCGCGTTAGAATATGTATCGGTAAGCGTTCTTAACACTAAGTCAATTTGTCTAATCTCGCTGTGATAGCTACTAAGAAAAAGCAACAGCAGTCGGATAACCAAAATTATACATAACATCGCGTTCAATTTTTTCGTATTCATTTTTTCTCCTCCATACTATTAGATAGCTATAATTATTCATAGATGATATAGTATGTCAGTTAAAAGCCGTTCACCTCACAGTTCTAATTTGAAACTACCCTCATATTTATAGTATATTGTGACAAGGCGAAATTTGATACAATTGCTCATTAGTATTTTATGCTCCTAAATGTGAGTAGGTTACTGTTTAGTAGCCATACAAAAAGACCGCGCGAAACGGTCTTTTTGTGTAGCTCTAACTCGACAACTTCACCGATATACTAATCCGATACTCCGACTCGTGTTGTTCAACCGTATAATCGGCATTCAGCCCTGTTTGGCGCAGTTGCTCAACTGTGTGTTCAATCGTGTTCGTTAGTAGGCGCATGTCACGTGCGAAGCCACGGGGTTTCGGTGCATTTTTGGCGCGTTCGGCCTTCTCCTCTTTCTCGCGGTGCTCAAGGAAGGCTTCTATAAATTCCTCTGTTTTCTTGACGTTCAGACCGTCGCGGTTGATGCGCTCGAGAACGACCAGTTGTTCTTCCTCTGTTTCTAGGCGGAGTAGGGCGCGGGCGTGCCGTTCGGTCAATCCGCTGTCTATGAGAATGCGTTGGACGTTCTTAGAAAGCTTCAGAATTCGGAGTTTGTTCGCGATTGTGCTTTGATTCTTGCCAATGCGCTCGGAAAGGCGCTCTTGGGTAAAGCCGTAGTCATTGATGAGGTTCTGGAAGCCCTCGGCTTGCTCTATGTAGTGTAGGTTTTCGCGCTGTAAGTTCTCTATGAGCGCAATGGACGCTGAATCGCGGTCATTCAGGTTGACGACTATGGCAGGTATCACTTCTAGCCCCGCCAACCGTGAGGCGCGTAGGCGGCGTTCACCCGCGACAAGCTCGAATTTTCCGGGCGCAATCAGGCGCACGCAGACGGGTTGCATGACGCCGAACTCCTTGATACTCTGGGCTAATTCGCTAAGGGCGGTTTTGTCGAAAATGCGGCGGGGTTGGTAGGGGTTCGGCGTGATTCGTTCGAGAGGGATGTGGGTGATTTCGGTTGTTTCTAATGCTGTCGCCTCGCTCATGCTTTTCTCCTTTCAAAAAATAGACAAGGTGTACCATTGGTTAGAGTACCATATATTTCCCGCTGTCGGTAATTATCCAGAATATTCAGAATATTAAGAAAATTATAAAACCCGCCAAAAGTAAATGCTTTTCGGCGGGTTTTGACAAGTAGCGCGTAGATTCCTAACGAAATATCGATGAATATGTAGTAATTTTTTGTTCTGTTACAGGTGGTCGTGAATGCTCATTATGTCATTTTCCACAGCTTCGCGTAGGTTCATGTTTCTTAGAACAGCCGCGGGGTGAAAGGTTCCCATAAGCCAAAACGCCTTTTTTTCGTGCCATACGCCGTGGTCACGTGTGACCTTGAAATCAGAGCCTATGGCTGTGTAGGCGGCTATGCGCCCAAGGCAGACAATGACTTTGGGCTTTATCAGTGCAATTTGGCGGCGAATGAAGCTCTTGCAGGCTTCGACTTCGGCGGGGGAGGGGTCGCGGTTTTCGGGCGGGCGACATTTAACGATGTTCGCGATAAAGATGTTTTCATGGCGCGAAAATCCCGCTTTGGCGAGCATTTCATCTAAGAGTTTACCCGAGCGCCCGACAAAAGGCTCGCCCTTTTCGTCCTCATAAAAGCCGGGGGCTTCGCCGATAAACATGACCTTTGCGGTTGGGTTGCCGACACCGAAAACCGCCTGTGTCCGTGTTTCTGAGAGAGCACAGGCGCGGCAGTCCGCACACTCGGCGCGGAGTTCGTCAAAACTATTCATGACCGTTCTCCATCTTCCCCTCGAACAATGCGCAACTGTCGTCGGAGTATCTCAAAATCTCGGGCTTGGCTGTTGCTACAACTAGTGTCAGCCCCAATTGCTTCTGGATTTCTGCGACACGCCCAAAAATGCGCGAAGCTAAACCCGCTTCAAAATCGCGCAACGGGTCGTCAATGAGCAAAACATCGGGTTCGCGCAACAGTGACTTTGCAAACAAGCCCATAAAGTTCTGTTCGCTAGTTAACCCCGACGGGTATTCATTCATCAGTTCAGAAATGCCGGTGAGTTTGGCGATATCGTCGATACGCGTTTGACCTTTGGCGCAGGAGCTTCGCCCCTCGGCAAGCCCGAGGTTGTCGCTTAAAGTAAGCCCCGGGAACAATGAGCTATGCGGCAGAATCAAAGACACGCGCCCGCCGCTTTGTGAAAACTCTACCTTGCCTTCTGTGGGCATCAGAATGCCCGCGATAATGCGCAAAAGCGTGCTCTTACCCGAGCCCTTCGCGCCCGAAATCCCGAAAATTCGCGCGTCGGGTATGTTCAGGTTTATGTTTGCCAAAGCGTCAACGCCGTTGTCAAAATGCATGGATACACTGTTAATGATTATGCCAGCCAAAGGTTTTCCTCCAATATTACAACTATGTTTCAACCTATCTATAATACAATATCATGACCATACATGCCATTGGCTAATTCAATAAATATTTCGAAAAAAACTCGGCAATTTGCACAACATTGTCACTATTAGTGCAATTATGCGCGAGCTTTGATATATTCAATGCCCCAGCTCATCATTGCGTCTAAGATGGGCTTCAAACTATAGCCTGTTTCTGTCAATGTATATTCTACACGTGGCGGCACTTGTGCGTATACTGTGCGTATGAGAAGACCTTTTGCTTCCATATCTCGAAGTTGGGCTGTGAGCACCTTTTGGGTCACATGACCTATCGATTTTTTGAGTTCACCGAAACGCTTTGTGCCATTCATTAGGTCACGCAAAATCAGTACTTTCCATTTGTCGCCAATAAGTGTGAGTGTCAGTTCGACAGGGCAGATTGTGCATATGCTATTCATAGTTCCCTCCGTTAATTATAGTATCTAAAAGGATACTATAGCACAATATTGTGCTTACTTTACAATATATATGTATGGCTGTATTATATAACTATAACGCGGCTACGTCAAGCCGAAGGTATTAAGGAGGATTCACTATGATTGATTTCGCAAAACTCTTAGAGCAAGCCCCGAACGGCGTTTTAGCCACACAGGACGGCGCAGGTGTCAAGACACGCGTGTTCCAATATCTGTTTGCGGACGGGAATAAGGTCTATTTTTGCACAGGCTCAAACAAACCTGTCTATGCCCAGATGATGGCGAACCCAAATGTTTCGTTCTGTACATATGTCGGTGATTTTATGCCGGTGTTGTCTTTGAACGGCAAAGCGGTGTTTGTTGAGGACATGGCGTTAAAGGCGCGTGTGCTGGAACAATACCCTATGATTAAAGGCATCTTTGAATCGGCGGAGAACCCCGTGTTTAAGGTGTTCTACATCGAGGTTGAAAACATCGAAACATACAGCTATGCCGAGGGAGCGAAAAACTACACGTTATAGAGCCCCGCAAAAACTGTGAGAAGCCCCATTGGGGGCTTTTTTCGCGGTCGGGTTTCGCGGGCGGTTGACAATTTCCGCGCTATACCATATAATTTACATGCTATCAGCAAGGGAGGCGTTAGGTTGATTTCAAATGAAGTTCTGTTGGTTTTAAGTCTGTTTTTTATCTATGGGGCTGGGGTTTTGTGCTTCTATTTCTTTGAAGAAAACGGGCTGATTTGTTTTATGGCAATGGCTACGATTGCCGCCAATATTGAGGTTATGATGTTGGTAGATGCCTTTGGTATGGAGCAGACGCTCGGCAACGTGTTGTTTGCGTCCACGTTTTTGGTTACTGATTGTTTGAGCGAGTTATACGGGAAGAAAGCGGCGAACAAAGCGGTTAATATCGGGATTTTTGTTTCGGCGTTTTTTATCATTCTGACGCAAACGTGGTTTTTATACACCCCGGCGGCTAATGACTTCATAACACCCGCCATTCGTGAGGTGTTTTCGAACACGCCGCGTATGATGATTGCGGGTATTACGGTTTATGCGGTGGTTCAATGGTTTGATGTGTGGGTTTATCATAGGATTTGGGCGTTTACGGAGAAGCGATTTGGCTCTAGGCGACAATACCTGTGGTTCAGAAATAACGGCTCGACGTTAATCAGTCAGTTAGTCAATACGGTTTTGTTTACAATAGCGGCGTTTTGGGGCATCTATGATGGGGGAACGCTTGTGTCTATAGCAGTTTCCACATATGTTATTTACATTGTAACGAGCATCGCGGACACACCCATTGTATACCTTATCAGGCGCATACACGAAAAACGGCAATCAAAACTTGCTTAATAACAAAGAAAACAGTTGAAGTATCTCGAAAGTTTGTTTATTATTAGGATATAAACATAGAAAGCGGGTTTTCCCATATGAGATATATTGAGGATTTCACAGAGGGCGAGAATATCGTAGGGCATTACCTCGTCAAGACCAAACAAACACAGAAGTCAAAAGCGGGTAAATCGTATCTGAACTTAACACTGTCTGACCGCACGGGCATGATTAACGCGAAAGTCTGGGATTTGAACAATCTCATACAAGCGTTTGAAGAACGGGATTTCATTAAGATTGAGGGGCAAGTCATACTCTATCAAGACAACTTGCAACTGCGTATAACGAAGATTCGCAAGAGCTTACCCGGTGAGTATGAGAAGGCGGACTACATTCGCGCAACCGACAAGGACGTGGTGACGCTCAAAGCAGAGGTTGCGCGGATTATCGGCACGGTTGAAAACACATACTTGCGCGCCATTTTGGAAAATATTTTCTTAAAGGACAATGACGTTTCGCGTGCGTTCGCGACACATTCTGCGGGCAAGAGCTTACACCACGGCTATTTGAGCGGGTTAATTGAACATACGCTTAGTGTTGTACAGATTTGTATCTTCCTTGCGCCGCGTTATAAGTATGTGAATCGCGATTTGCTCGTGACGGCGGCGTTTTTGCATGATATAGGCAAGGTGTTTGAGTTGAGCGAATGCCCCGAGAATGATTATACAGACGAGGGGCAATTGATAGGTCATATCGTCTTAGGCACAGAATTTGTGATGAAACACGTTGAGGCTATACAGGGCTTTCCGCAGAATTTGCGGACGCTGTTGAAACACTGTTTGCTCTCGCATCACGGCGAGTATGAATATGGTTCGCCCAAGCGACCTAAGACGATTGAAGCCTTCATACTCTTTACGGCTGACAATTGTGACGCGAAGATTAAGATGTTTGAAGAAGCGCTAGACGCCGATAAGACAACAGGTAAATGGACGGGATATAACAAGACATTGCTTAGAAACATCAGAAAGAGCGACGCGAACTGATGAGCAAGCAGGAGCATTTTTCGGCGCGTGAGCTGAACACCTTCGTGTATTGCCCGATGCAGTGGTATCTCACGCGCGTATACAAGGCGGCTAACCTACGCGAATTATACCGCGCCAAACATTCGCCCGACTCGGCACAGGAGTCTAACTTTGCGCGGGGTCAGAGGTTTCACAAAGAATTTCGCGCGAAACAAAACGCCAAGTTGGTTGGGGCGGTTGTAGCATTTATTGTTGTTTTGGGGTTGGTATTATTCTTGACGTTTTGGCTGGGTGGGGCTTGATGTGGCCTAGCGTTGTTGTAATGTATGTGACATTGGTTTTAGCTTGCAGGTTGAGGATTCATTTTAACCAGCCGATTGTGAAGCGTCACTTGGGCGTGGGGCTTATGCCCGTGCATAGGTTGATTTATTCTGACGAAAAAAGCGCGAAACGTGACGATATAAGGTCTGATACGCTCGTGTCAGAGCGGTATGGTTTGACGGGTAAGCCCGACATGATTTTCCAAAGTCCGGCGGGTGGGCTGACACCTGTGGAACTCAAAAGCGCTAATATAGGGAAGTTGCCGTACCCGCGTAAAAACGATTTGATACAACTTGCGGCGTATTTCATTATTGTCGCCGAGGAATATGGCAGAAAGCCCCGAAGCGGACGGCTGGTCTATGCGGATTATATGTTCGTGGTCAAAAACACTGTTGAGTTACGCTTGTGGGTCACGCGAACAGCTACCCGAATGCGTCGCGCGATAACACAGAACGGGCGTGGGCTTGAAGCCAAGGCATCATACGCGCAATGCAGGCATTGCATTTGCCGTGAAACGGTATGCAAAAAGGGATATAGGAAATGACAGAGTATAAGAAGAATGATTTGGTCGAACTGGATATAACGGACTTGACGACAGAAGGTGCGGGGCTCGGTAGGGTAGGGGAGCTCGTTGTGTTTGTTGAGGGGGCTTTGCCCGGTGAGCGTGTAGCCGCGAAACTTTTGAAGGTCAAAAGCTCTTACGCGTTCGGGAAACTGTTGGAGATTCTAAAACCGTCATCAACGCGGGTTGAGCCTGTTTGCGGGGTATCGGCGCGTTGCGGCGGTTGTTCGCTTATGCATATGAGTTACTCGGCGCAACTGGATTTCAAGCGTAAGCAAGTCATAGATGCGCTGGAGCGGATTGGGGGCTTTAAGAACCCACCCGTTGAGGAGATTCGGGGCATGAACGAGCCTTTGAGATATCGAAACAAGGCACGTTACCCCGTTCAGAGTATAGAAGGGCGCGCAGTCGCCGGTTTTTATGCGGCGCGCAGTCATAGGCTCGTTGAACTCGGCGATTGTAGGATAAGCGGTGAAGAGAACGAGCGCATACTTGGGATAATCACGCGTTTTATGAATGAAAACGATATTAAGGCCTATGACGAAACGGCGCATAAAGGCATTGTGCGACAGATTATGATACGCAAGGCGGGTTCGAGCGGCGAGATTATGGTTTGTATTGTCATAAACGCGCGGAAGTTGCCGAAAGCGGAGAAGCTTGTGACAGCGCTGAGAGCCATTGAGGGCGTGGCTAGTATTACCGTTAATATCAATATGAACAAAACAAACGCCATACTCGGGCGAGAAACACAGGTTTTGTGGGGCAAGGCGCATATCACCGATGTGTTCGCGGGTCTTAGATTCAATATTTCAGCGCCGAGTTTTTATCAGGTGAATACGGTTCAGACGCTGGAGTTGTATAATGCCGTGTTGGAGTTAGCAAAGCCCAAAGGCGACGAGGTTTTGCTTGATGCGTATTGTGGCATTGGAACTATTGGGCTGTTTATGGCGAAGCATGTTCGACGGGTTGTGGGCATCGAGATTGTGGAGGATGCGGTTAACGACGCGCGGGAGAATTCGGTCATCAATGGCATCAGTAACGCCGAGTTTATTGTTGGGGCGGCTGAAGCGGTCCTGTCTGACGTGTTTAAGGACGTGGTGGTTGATATTGCCGTACTTGACCCACCACGCAAGGGAGCAGAACAAGCGTTTTTGGATAAACTGTTGGAGATTGCGCCGCGAAAGATAGTTTATGTGTCGTGTAGCCCGCAGACTTTTGCGCGTGACGCGAAGATGTTATCAGCGCGTTATAAACTGGAGAGTGTGCGCCCGGTTGATATGTTCCCGTTTACGACACATGTTGAATTAGTAGGGTTATTTACGAGAGTTGAGGGATAGATATGGAAACGGTTTTCAGAGCGGCGACGGTTGCCGACACACAGGCAATACTGGCGCTGTATGAATCGCTAAAAGGCACGCCAATGTGTGCATGGGCAGATGTGTACCCCACGATTGAGAATATCGAGATTGATTTAGCGGCGGACAATCTGTTTGTTATAGAAGACGAGAATGCGCAGATAATCGCGGCGGGTTCATTGGAGGGTTTGGATGAGGTTAGTCAGGACTTCTATAACCCTGAGAATGTGAACGCGTGTTGTTTGTCACGTATCGGGGTTTCGCGAGGCTTGCAAGGGCAGGGCTTAGGCAAATCGGTTGTTTTGGGTCTGATGGAGGCCGCACGCGAAAAGGGCTTTGACAGCGTAAGACTACTTTGTGACCAAAAGAATCTCCCGGCACAGGCTATGTATCATAAACTGGGCTTTGACATGCGCGGTGAAGATTATTTGTTCGGGATTCACTGGTTCTGTTTCGAGAAGAAGTTATAAGAAAAGGGCGGGGTATTGCCCCCGCCCTTTTCTTCGCTACATATTAAAGAAGTAATGTTAGTTTTTAGTGTCTATGAGTGCGCGAAGAGCCTCGCGTTGGTTATCTGACTGTTGCTCGGTGGCGGTCGCTTCGGCGATGGGTTCGGGTTCGCGTGGGGCAGGCCATATCGGTAGTTTGGGGCTTTGCGCAGATTCTTGTTGTGGGCGGCGCTCAATCTTAGGGATGTCG
>CAZOVK010000046.1:0-17928 GCA_964583165.1 uncultured Defluviitaleaceae bacterium
AGGTTAAACCGAGTGGCAAGGCTCTGCCGGCTTCTCCGGGCGCGGCTTGCGGTAAGCTGGTGTTCACGAGTGAAGACGCGAAGAAACAAGCGGCGCTTGGCGAAAAGGTTGTGCTTGTGCGCCTTGAGACAAGCCCCGAAGACATTGAGGGTATGCAGGTTGCACAGGGTATTCTTACGGTCAAGGGCGGCATGACGAGCCATGCGGCGGTTGTTGCGCGCGGTATGGGGCGTTGCTGTGTTTCGGGCTGCGAATCTATTAAGATGAACGAAGAAGAAAAGACGTTCACACTCGGCGGTCAAGAGTTCCACGAGGGCGACATCATTTCGCTTGATGGTTCCACGGGGAACATTTATGGCGAAGCGATTCCGTCTAAGCCGGCTGAAATCAGCGGCAACTTCGCGACGTTTATGGCATGGGCTGACGCGGTTCGTACGCTTAAAGTACGCACAAACGCCGACACGCCTAAGGACGCGAAAAAGGCTCTTGAATTTGGCGCAGAGGGTATCGGCCTTGTCAGAACAGAGCATATGTTCTTCGAAGAAGAGCGCATCATCAAAATGCGCCGTATGATTCTCTCTGATAACAAGACAGAACGCCTTGCGGCTTGTGACGAGCTTATGCCTTATCAGAAGGGCGACTTTATCGGTATTTACGAAGCTATGCAAGAGTTGCCTGTTACGATTCGTCTTCTTGACCCGCCGCTTCATGAATTCCTTCCGAAGTCTGACGCAGAGTTTGAGGCTGTTTCGGCTATTATGGGTATCCCCGCCGAAGAGCTTAAAGAACGCGCTGTCACACTTCATGAGTTGAACCCCATGATGGGTCACCGTGGTTGCCGTTTGAGCGTCAGTTATCCCGAGCTTGCGGAGATGCAGACACGCGCGATTATCGAGGCGGCTATTGACGTATCGAAGCGCATGAATATCAGCATTGTGCCCGAAATCATGATACCGCTGATAGGTGAAGTTAAGGAATTGCGCTTCGTTAAGGACATTATCGATACAACGGCGAAGAAGATTATCGCGGAAGCGGGCTTCGAGCTTAAATATATGGTTGGTACTATGATTGAGATACCGCGTGCGGCCCTCACGGCTGACCAGATTGCGAAAGACGCGGAGTTTTTCTCGTTCGGTACGAATGACCTTACACAGATGACATACGGTTTGTCGCGTGATGACGCAGGCAGAATCTTGAAGGATTATCTTGACGCGAACATCTACCCGGCTGACCCGACAGCGCGTCTTGACCAAACAGGCGTTGGCAAGCTCATGGAGATGGCCGTCACGCTTGGCCGTCAAACACGCCCCAATATCAAACTCGGTATCTGCGGCGAGCACGGCGGCGACCCGTCTTCGATTGACTTCTGTCATAGAGTTGGGCTTGCGTATGTAAGCTGTTCACCATTCAGAGTGCCGATTGCAAGACTTGCGGCGGCGCAGGCGGCGATTAAACACAACTAATCTAGTCTTGTGTGCAACAGGCGGAGGAAACCCCGCCTGTTGTTGTTCATGGGGGGTAATATTTTAATGGAGTACCGTACATTAGTTGTTGAAGACATCAATATGGATTTGTTTGAACATTTTAGTCGTACACAAAAAATCACTCACTGCTTAACAAAAATCAATGGTGAATGGCAAACCATAGAGATAGAGAAGCCATATGTGTTTGATTGGGATAAAGAAAAATACGCGAAACTGGTCAATCAGCTTAGGGCGATTATTGAAGATGGCGGTGTAGTGTTCGGTGTCTTTGATAATGGGCGATTCAAGGGGTTTTCTGTCGTGAGTGCCGCCGGTATGCCGGGTTTAACGGGTTACTTGGATATGACGTATTTACATATTTCTTCAGACATGAGGGGAAGAGGCCTTGGGCGACGGCTGTTTGAGTTGGCGGCAAAATGGGCGAGGGACAAAGGCGCGACAAAGCTATTTATCAGCGCCAGTGATGTTGCGGAATCTCAGGCGTTCTATAGGGCTATGGGTTGTGTAGATGCCTCAATTGTTAATGAGGCATATGCGAAACATGAACCGTGGGATATTCAAATGGAATATAATCTGTGAAACAAACGAGAAACGTGAATCGGTCAGACATAGATAAACTGATTCGCGTTTTTTATTGTAGAGTATTTTCATCTTGGGGTAGATGAGGGAATGAGCGGAACGGCGAGTAGCGTGTTTTGCAGGATGCCTGTAAAGCTGTCTTTAGTAGTATAATGCGGTGAATGCGCTGGAGCGGTGTGTTGATACTGATGGTTAGGTTGGTTTTTTGGGTTAATCATAATGGCGTTAATTAGAATGAAGATGTTTTTTGGATAACGGCGTATATAGTCAGTATTAATAATGTCCGACATAGAAAAAGGGGCATAGACAGCCCCTTATTCCCTGTCATACAGGGCTTGTTGAACGAGATACAGTTGTGGGAATGGGCGATTTAGTGCCCAGTAGCTCACACCGCGCAGGCCGTAGGCGTGGACGAGTTGTAGTTTTGAATAGATACTCCGCGCGTCTTCAAACCAGACGGTGTGTTCCGTAGAGTTTGATTTGTACATGAAATAGGGGCTGTGGGCTATGGGGTCATATTCAATGGCGGTGTTGTGTTCACGCGCGAGAATGGGCGCGTCGGGGTTACTGATAGAGCGCGCGGGCTTGTTATCGGGCCAGTCGTAACCGTAGTTGGGTATACCGAGCAGGAGTTTGGCGGGCGGTATGAGCTTGACGGTATAATCAACCGCAAAGGACACCCAGTCGAGCGGGGCGACGGGCGCGGGCTCGCCGTTTGACGTGCCATACTCGTATGCCATAAGAATTACGCTGTCAACGACCGCGCCTATAGCCGCATAGTCGGGCAAATTCGTTTCTGTGCCGAAGTTCGCGGGCAGACAAACCGATACCGATAGCCCCGCCCCATGTAAGGTCTTTGTGATGGAGCTCACGAAATTTGTGAATGCGCGTTGAGCCTCTTTGGGTACAAACTCAATGTCTATACAAAGCTCGTCATAACCACGTTCTTTCATGTATTTGATGAGCGCGTCGCCGAGATTCGCCCATGAATCGGGCATGTATAAGAGATTTTCGGCTAGGGAGGGTGAGAAGTCGCCGTTTTCGTCTGTGTTCGTGAGTGTGAGGGCGGCCGCCGCGCCGCTTTGCTTGATGGCTTTGAGGATACGTGCGTCGTCGGCGCCGACTAGATTACCCTGTTCGTCAAAACGCGCCGAAAACACCGCGACGGCACTGAGGGCGGGCAGGGCGTTTTGAAAGGTTTTCTCGTTTATCGGCGCATAAGCGAAGCCATACGCCGAAATCAGCCCCCATGTCGGTTCGCGCATGGCGGCTGTCAGAACAACCGTCTGACCGGGCGTGAGTGGCGCATCGGCGGGTATCGCGTTCTCCTCGGCAACGCGACGCGCATTTACGCGGTAGGCCTGTGCGATACTCTCAATTGTATCACCCGGCGCGGCAACATATATGACCATAAAATCAGCTCCACTGTTTTTTTACAATATATTGCTAAAAAATATGGGCTAGAATTAAAACAAAAATTACGGAGGGAATATGAGGTTGAAAACAAGAAAATCTAAGATTATTGCAATTATTGTGGCGGTGTGTGTTGTAGCGATAGGTCTTTTGTTGATTCGCCCGATTAGGTCAATTATCGCAATGAACGGCATGGAGCCGCTCGAAACAGGTGAGATAGTGCCCGGGGTTTATGCCATTAAAGACACGATGGTTAATATGTATCTGATTAAAACAGGGGATGAGTATATCGCCATTGATGCGGGCATGAAAGAAGGGACTATAAGTAACGGGCTTTCTGAATTGGGTATCAACAAAGCTAACGTGACAGCGCTGATTCTGACACATAGGCATTATGACCATACGGGCGGGGTGGGGCTGTTTTCGTCAGCACGTGAGTATACGTTTGACACTGACAGAGAGGTAATGGTTATCGGTGACGTGAAAATAGAGTGTATCTTTACGCCCGGACATACGAATAATTCGGTTAGTTTTCTGGTAAATGAAGGGCATCTGTTTGTCGGGGATAATTTAAGATTGACAGATGGTAAGGTGAGTTTGTTTAATTCGGTTTTTAACAGCAGTGATGAAGTTCAAAAGACGAGTATAACGAAATTATCTAAGCTTAATGGCGTGAAGATGATGTTTACGGCGCATTATGGGTATACGGCGGATTTTGAAGCGGCGTTTTCTGATTGGAAGTAGGCATTGCGGTGGGCTGGCGCCCACCGCAATAATCCCGCCCACCCGCCCTAAGTTACTCGCGCCGTTTGTCGGTGGAGGAATAAAAATCCGTCCGCGCTTGTAGGTAAATTGTGTAAGACCCACATGCGCGGACGGATTTTTGGTTTCTTCAATACGCCACTGCCTAAAAGCCGCCGTCAATACCTATTATACTGCCGTTTATATAGGCGGCTTCGGGGCTTGCCAAAAACAGCGTGAGTTTCGCGACTTCCTCGGGCTTTCCGAAACGACCCGCGGGGATTGTGTCTTTGACATATTGAATGTCCTCTTGGCGGAGGTACTTCCAGAGCATTTGGGTTTCAAACACACCCGGTTCTATAGCGTTTACGGTTATGCCTGACGGGGCGAGTTCTTTGGCGAGGGATTTAGTCAAACTGTTGATTCCGCCTTTTGTGGCGGCATAAACCGCTTCGCATGACGCGCCGCGTGCGTGGATGGACGAGATGTTGATAATGCGCCCGTCTTTGCGGCGAACCATTTGCGGAATCACGAGGTTTGAACACGCGATTGTGGAGATGAGGTTATTATGTATGACCTCCAGATACTCATTTTCGGTCATATCCTGTAATAACCCATGAAACGATATGCCGGCGTTGTTGATAAGTACGTCAACGTCCATATCGGCGAACAGGCGTGAGGCTTCTTCGTGATTCGCCGCGTCGGCTTGTATCGCGCGGACATGCGGCGAAATCTCGCGTAGTTTAACAAGCGCGGCATTGAGTTCTACCATGCTTCTGCGACAATTTATTGTCACAAAATAGCCTGCATTTAGAAAGACCTCTGCCATTGAAAAACCCAGCCCGCGTGACGAGCCGGTAATAACAACATGCCTAATATTATCACCCATTCATAGCCAATTTAATGCTCGTAAGCGTTTCAGTAAAAACTTCGGGTTTCGGGTCGAGTTGATTCCAACTTACGCTTATGTTGTCGTTGTCAAATCGTGGTATGATGTGCATGTGGAAGTGGTTCACAGTTTGACCCGCCGCCACACCGTTGTTCTGAACGATATTCACGCCCGCGCAATTCGTCGCGTCTTTAACCGCCTTTGCGAGCCGTTTCACAAGCGGCATGAGTGATGCCGCGTCAGTGTCGTCCAGTTCGTAGAGGTTATCGGCGTGATTCTTCGACAATACAATCACATGCCCCAAAGCCGCGGGAAAGCGGTCAAGAATCGCAAAAAACCGTTCATCCTCATATACCTTATAGCTCGGTATCTCGCCCGCTATAATCTTACAAAAAATACAGTCCATATTTGCCCCCTATTTGTCCTCTAAATCTCTGAACCCCAAGCCATACACTTCGCGCACATCAGCCATAATCATGAACGCGTTCTTGTCGAGCCGTGAGGTTATCTGTTTGAGCATAATAATTTCTTTGGTAGAAACGACGCTTAAAACGACCTTCTTTTCCTGCATGGAGTAAGCACCCTTGCCGTCAAGGATTGTCGCCGAGCGGTCGAGCTCTTTGATTATCGCCTGTGAGATTTCGTAAGGCGCATCTGATATGATGAACGCCGCTTTTGAGAAGTTCAAGCCTTCGAGCACTGCATCCATACCCTTGGCGCTTAAGAAGACGGCGATAACGGCGTAAAACGATTTCGTGAACCCGAAAGTGATTATACCAAGCATGATAACGGCCGCGTCAATGATGAAAATGAGCCGCGACATCTGTATATGCGGTACTTTTTGGTGTATCAGATAACCGCCGAGGTCAGAACCGCCCGTTGTACCCGAGAACCTTATGACAATACCCACGCCAACACCCGCCGATATGCCACCGAACACCATCGCGATAAAGATGTCAGTATCGATTATGGGTATCATCTGAGTAAAGAACAGACAAACCGATAGAAAACCCGTTCCGAACAGCGTTTTGGCGATAAAGTTGAAGCCCTTCATCTTCCAAGCGAAAAGCAGAAGTGGTATGTTGACCGCTGTATTCGTTACCCAGAGCGGCACGACGAACCCAAACGGGCGTGTCATACCTTGAAACGCGATAGCAAAGCCCGTCACGCCACCCGTAACCATCTGGTGAGGCTCGAAGAACAGGCTGATTGACAGCGCGAGAATCAAGACCCCCAGCGCAATCATGCCGTATTCGTAGACAACGCGTAATTTGCCCGTGTTTTGCGGCATTATTTTCTCCCCCTTAGGCGGTTGATTAAGACCTTGACAATGAAAATGGGAATGAACACCTGGCGCTTGAAGCGCTTGGGTTCTGACACAAGGCGGTAGAACCATTCAAGCCCGAGTTTTTGGTAGATTATAGGCGCGCGTTTCACGCGTTCGCTCATGCCGTCAAGCTGACCACCCACGCCGATAAGCAAACGCGCGTTGAGCCTGTGTTTGTTCGCTGCGATAAACTTCTCTTGTCGTGGTGCGCCTAAGCCTACGAGTAATAAATCGGGCGAGAGTTTCGCGATTTGTTCAACTATAATACTTTCCTGTTCGGGCTTATAATAACCGTTTTGACAGCCGACTACGCGAAGCCCGGGGTAACGTGCCTCCATGCGGGCTTTGGCTTCTTCGGCAACACCGGGTTTTGAGCCCAGAAAGTAGACGGTTTTTTGGGTTTTAGCCAATTCGGCGAAGAGGTTCTGAACGAGGTCATAACCCGCCACGCGCTCGGGTAGTTTCACGCGGTTTAAGCGTGACGCATAGACAATGCCTATGCCGTCAGCGATGTTCATGTTGCTGTTGTGCAGAATCTGCATGAAGGCGTTGTCTTTGCCCGCCAATAAGACAAATTCTGGGTTTGGCGTGAGCAGAACGCGAGGGGTATCTCCATTCAGGTAACCCATAGCGGTATTGACGGCTTCAGGCATTGTCAGAACATCAAACGGTACGCCGAGTATTTCTGTTCTCATTACAAGACCCCCCTTTCGAGCAATTGAGCCGCCAGTTCCGCGTTATAAAACGCCTTTTTGGCCGCCATTTCAACAAGTGGGGCTGTGGCTTCTGTGATTGCGGCGCGGTTTTGCATGACACAGTCAACGTAACTTTTGAGTTGCGCCGCGTCCAGTCTGTCAACATTGCAGACGAAATTCTGCCCGAATTCGTTTAATACACCCGTCACCTTGGGGTCATACGCCAGCCCAACAACAGGCACGCCGCATTTGAGCGCGTAAATGAGCATGTGAAGGCGCATACCGAGCACGAATGTAGTCTTGCTGACAATGCCCAACAGTTGCTCAACGCTGGTCGGCTCCAGTACGCGGGCGGCGGGGCTTAGTTTCGCGGCGATACTGCGCGACAGCTCTAAGTCGTTCTGTGGTTGCATTGGAATGAAGAGGGGTTCTAGGTTATAGCGAGAGCGTGTATACTCCGTGACTTCCGCGATTTGAGATTCAAAATCGGCGCACGAATAGTGCCAGTTTCGAACAGAAACACAAAAGAAATCACCCGTTATGCCTATACTTCTGAGGTATTCATCAGCCGCCGCAATAGCGCGTTTGTCTTTGACCTTGACAGAGAACGCGGGGTCGGCAGTGACAATCACTTGCGGGTTCGTAACACCCATGTTGCGTAAGACATGCAGTGAGTTTTCGTCGCGCAATGTGATTAAATCAACACGATTCAGTATATTCGCGCTCATTTTGGCGTGTTTTTGCTTGACGGGACCTATGCCGTTTGCGTAAAGCATGACCTTTGCGCCACGTTTTTTGGCTGTGGCTATGATGTAAAGGTAATAGAGCAGGCTTTGCGTACTGGTCAAATCCTGTATCAGTGTGCCGCCGCCCGAAATGAGCAGGTCGGTATGTTTGAGCGCGTTCAGTATGCCAATGATGTTAAAGCGAAACATCGAGCGCACATTGTATTGTTGGCGCGTTTCTGCGGGGCGCTTTGAAAGAACACAAAGGTCGGCTTCGGGGGCGAGGGCTTGAACGTCGTCTGTAATAGCGCAAAGAACCGCGTCGTCGCCGTTGTTGCGAAAGCCGTAATAACCCGAAACAAGCACGTTTTGTCGGCGCTTGCCGTCGGTCGTTTCGCGGTACCGCACAGATTCATAGACATTAAGTGCGTCATCAACCATGCGGTCAAGCGAGTAGAGTTTTTGCACGGTTTCACGCCCATATGCGCCGAGGGATTGGCGTTGTTCGGGCGTCATGTTATAGATGTTTATGATGTCTTCGAGCAAGATATCGTCATTAAGCGCAACACAGCCGCGGCAACAAAAGTTCGTGTTCACGGCTTCGTCAAGCACTTCGGGGCGAAAAATGCCCGTGTAGCGCTCGTTACCAGCCAGAATGACGGGCATCTCGGCCGACAGGGCTTCGAGAGCGGCGCGGCTTATGTTCACAAACACATCACATGCCGCATAGAAACGGTTCGCGTCTGTTCTTGCGCCCGGCATGACAATAAGACTTCGACCCGCTTCACGGTTTAGCGCGTCTGCCTTCTGTTTCAACGCCTTAAATTCTTCACCGTCACCCACAATGACAATCTGCGCGTTCGGTATTGCCTTGTCTATACGGGGCGCAATCTGGAGCAGATGAATTGCCGCCGTGCTTGAGTCTTTGTCTAGGCGGCTCAGTGACAAAATCTTGAATGACTTCGCGTCTAGATTCAGCTCGTCATAGAGAGGCTGGTTATTAGAACCACGTGCGAATTTCTCTGTGTCAATGCCGTTTACCGTGACGGTTATATTGCGCTCGTCAACATTGTAGTGTTTGAGCAGGTACTCTTTTATGTCCTCAGATACGGCCAGCGTGCGTTCGCCCCAGTTTGTGAGCATACGCAGATGAAGTGTTGTCTTATACGTGCCGTGGTCACTCGTCACAAACCGTAGATTCAGCCGTTTATAGAGCAGACCGCATACAAACGCGGGTATTCGCGCGTGGGCATGAATGAGGTGGATGTCGTGTTCGCGCACGATTTTCTCTATAATGCGCATAGATTTGAATATGCTGGCGGGCGTTTTCTTGTGCAATGGCGCTTTGATATGTGTAACACCCGCCGCTTCGAGTTCCTCTTGATACCTACCGCCGTTTGACGCAACAAACACACGCACGCCACGCCGCACAAGCCCCTTGCAAAGCTCTACCAAATGTGTTTCGGCGCCGCCAATCTCGAGCGTCATTATCGTCATTAGGACTTTTATTTCATTGGTCATTTTATTGCGCCTTTCTGTTTAGGCGCGTTTTGATTGCGCCGAGAATGGTTATCATCTCAGAGATTTTCATAATATAAGCGAACGCAAAGAATACGCCGACGCCTATGAAAGTCGAGATGGCTATATTAAGAAGGTTGAACATAAAACCAACGCCACCGATTTGCGCCAAGACCGTATAAACCCCGTAGACAATCGCGCCCATGCTGACAGCGCAAGCGGCCGTTTTGACAACAGACTGAATTTGCGCGAGTGTCAGTTTAACGGTTTTTCTGAATGCCCAGAGCATGAATACGCCTGTTGCGAGCATAGAAACGGACGAGGCAAGGGCAGGGCCCGAGACACCGATTGTATTTATGAGTAACAGGCTCAACACAAGGTTTATGAGCATGGCGACAATACCCGTCAAAAGTGGCGTTACCCCGTTCTTTTTGGCATAGAAGCCACGCGACAAAATCGTTTGCAGGCCGTAACCGAGCATACCGACAGAGTAAGCGCGGAGGGCGGCGGCCGTGTTGACTGTGCTTTCCGACGTGAACGCCCCGCGTTCAAAGAGAAGGCGCACAAGTGGTTCGGCGAGAACGAATAACCCCGCCGTCATGGGCAATAACAGAAAAACCATGCCGGAGAGTGTCGCGTTCAGATTCTTGCCGAGTTCTTCCTCGCTATTGACGGCTTGGCGCGAAAAATCGGGGAAGACCACGTTTGCGATTGAAAGCACGAACACGCCTGTGATGACTGTATAGAGTGTGTAGGCTGTCGTGAGCGCAGGACCTAGCTCTCCGGCTATGCTTTGATTGACCGTAAAGTTCAGCGGCAATAACCACGAGCTAACCAACACTGGCACAGCCAGCTTAACTATATCGCGAAGCGCGGGGTCATGTCGAAAGTCGAAACGAGGGCGATATTTGTAACCCCGCTTTCTAAGCGGCAGAATTTGTATGAGCCATTGACTCAGCCAACCCAAAATGAACGCTACACAAAGCCCGAATATACCGAATTTATCTATAAAAAACGCGTAGTACGCAAGAATTATCACGTTTGATAGAACGCTCATCGAAGCGGGTATATTAAACTCACCGAGCGTCTGGAGAATACCTGTTATAGAAAACGCTATGCCCGACAGAAAGATTGTCGGCAACATGATGACGAGCAATTGGGCAGTCAAACCCTGTGTCGGTGGGTCCAGCTTGTAGGCAAAAACGGACGTTATTTGCGGAGCTAAGAGCATACAGGTTATGGTGAACACGGCTGCTATTATGCCGATTAGTGTAATGAATCGGTCGGCAGTCTTGAACGCATGTTCTCGCCCGTTTTTCTCTATCGCGCCCGCGAACACGGGTATAAAACTCGCTGAAATGGCAGAAGCAAAGGCCACGTCGAGAAACTGGCGGGGTAGGGTCGAAGCGGGGGCGAAGGCTAGCGCTTCTATACTCGCCGTGCCGTAGAAATAGCCGAATAAGATGTCGCGGAGTAGCCCCGTGACCTTGCCGATTAGGGTGATGGCCATAATGATGCTGACGGTTTTTACTACTGATGAGGGTTTTTTCAAGATTACCTCGCAATTATATTCTTGTTGCCCAATGGCAGAGTGGTTACTTTCGATAGTTACCTGTTCAATGTAGCCCGCCCACCCACCCCAGCACCCGCGGGGCTCTACGCCGCCCAACTACGGGGCGTATAGAAGAGATAGGTCGCCGCGTACCCTCGTATAGATTACGAAAATATTGGGCTGGGATGTTTGTGGCGGTTGGGCGTGGTAACGCGCGTTTTGCGAATGGTATTCCACCGCGTTCTTTGCGGCGGAATACCTAAGAGTGAAACGCCGATTTTGGGGATGGCTATTCGGTTGGGAGTAACGACTTCATAAATTCTTCCACTTCTTCTTTCGTTTTGAGCATGACTATTTCATTCAGGCGTTCTTTTAACTCTGCGTAATTCAGCTTACTGATAAGCTCACGCGTTTTGAGGATTGACGAGGGTGTCATGCTGAACTCGTCCATGCCGCAAGCCAGAAGGAACGGAACCATGAGTGGGTCACCCGCCGCTTCACCACACATGCCAACGACAATGCCCGCGCGTTTGCCACACTGGATAGTAGCCGCTATGGCACGAAGCACTGCGGGGTTATACGTCGAATACATATGCGCGATTTGCTTGTTGCCACGGTCAACCGCCAATGTGTATTGCGTTAGGTCATTCGTGCCGATACTGAAAAAGTCACATTCTGTAGCCATGAGGTCGGCAATGAACGCGGCGGCGGGGGTTTCTACCATAATACCGATTGCGATTTTATCGTCAAACGCGACACCTTCGGCGCGAAGCTCGTCCATTACATTGTGGATGAGTGATTTTGAGCGACGTATTTCGCCGATTTCAGCAACCATCGGTAACATGATTTTGATATGCCCGTAGACAGACGCGCGAAGCAACGCGCGGATTTGAGGCTTGAATATGTCGTCGCGTTCAAGGCACATACGGATTGCGCGGTAGCCCAAGAACGGGTTTTCTTCTTTCGGGATATTCAAATACAGCACATCTTTGTCCCCGCCGATATCAAGCGTGCGGATGATGACTTCCTTGCCGCCCATGCCCTCCGCGACTTTCTTATAAATCTGGAATTGCTCTTCTTCTGTTGGGGCTTGGTTTCTGTCCATAAACAAAAACTCCGTGCGGAACAGGCCGATACCCTCTGCGTCATTCGCGAGAACGCCGTCAAGCTCGGGTAAAGTGCCCATATTACCGAACAATTCGACTTTATGACCGTCTGCCGTGAGTGTGGGTTTGCCCGCATAGGCGCGAAGCAGTGCCTTTTCTGCGCGTTGTTTCTCAATCTTTTTGTGCGCGGCGGCGATTTGTTCGTCAGTGGGGTTCTGCGTGACCATGCCTGTTTCGCCGTCAATAATGAGCATGTCGCCCGTTTTAACAAGTGTTGTCGCGTTGTCCGTGCCCAGTACGGCCGGTAATTCCATTGCCCGGGCAATAATCGCCGTGTGAGCGGTCTTGCCGCCGACTTCGGTAAGAATTCCGAGGACCTTGGCGCGTTCCATCTGGCCGGTGTCAGACGGGGTCATATCGTGGGTAACGATTATACAATCAAAGGGCAGATGCGCAAGGCTTTGGCGCTCTGTACCCGTTAAGTATTCGTGAAGGCGTGTTTTAATGTCGCGCATGTCTGTACCGCGCGCGCTCATAATGTCGTCGCCCGACGACTCAAACACCATAGCGAAGAAGTCAAAAGCTTCGGCAACAGCCGCTTCGGCCGATTTACCGGCTGATAAGTGATTGTCAACCTCATCAATAATGGACGGGTCTTCCGCCATGAGGATATGCCCCTCAAGGATTTCGGCCTGTGCCGCGCCCGCCGTTTCTTCAATATTCTTGATGAGCGCCCGTGTTTCTTCGGCAAATCGTGCAATCGCCGCTTCTAAACGCGCTTTTTCAGCCGCCGCGCCCAGTTCTGACATTTCTTTGTAAGTAATTACCGTCTTTTCGAGCACGAAGGCCTTGCCCACGGCAACGCCCTTGGATACTCCCAAACCTTGCATAATGAAACCCCCAATTTATTCTAGAATTGCTAATATTCTATCAATTGTGGGCTTTATAGTCAATGAAAATATATTTATGCCTTGAATTGGGGGGTAATTTGTGTTATCTTGCATGTGATGGGGTGATTATGGCATGACTATGCATTTATGGGATGATGAAATAATCGGGCAGATGGAAGGAAGCTCGGACGAGGAATTAGATGCGTTTGAATGTGAATACAAGACCTGCTTGAACGCCGAAACGCTAGAGGCGCAGAGGAAACTGGACGCGTATGTAGCCGGTTTGCTTGAGCAATTAACCGGTGTGGTATGTGACCTTGCGACGGGTAGGGGGGTAATGTTGAAGAAACTCTTGCAGGTCAAAGGGATGGATTTCAAAATTTTTTGTTCGGATGTGGATAAACGTATCTTGGCAATTACGCGAAGGCATAGGAAAACAGATGATGAGCGCGTTTTTTATGTTGTCAATGACGTAAGAAAAATGTGTTTTGGAGATAATAGCTTTGACTATCTGACTACTGATTCCGGTTTCGGTAATATCCCTAATGCTGAAAAGTATGCGACTGAGTTGTTTCGGGTGTTAAAACCCGGGGGCATGTTGATTTCTATGGGTATGTTTATCGACAAGGACAGCGAGAGCTTCCGCTTGGCGACAAGTGTAGGTGTTGAGCGGGGAGTTGTAGAGGAATACTTGTTAGCGGAGTTAAAGGGAGCAGGGTTTGAGATAGTAGAATCTACCGTAATAGCAACAGCCGTTTGGGGTACGAACCCATATGACCTCATACCGGCGGCGGGAGACAGGAAGCACTTTTGTGTCGTGAGGGCGCGAAAGCCGAATCAACAGACCTAACGAACTGATGATTTTTAGCAGTGGCACGCATGAAGCAAATGAAAAAGGGCTGTACGCTGACGCGTCGGCCCTTATCTTATTACTTCAACACATAAACCGTAACCTTTTGTCTGCCGAAATTCTTTACTTCTGTGCTTGTGTTTAGGTAGAGGTCGATTTTGTTGCCCTTTATCGCGCCGCCCGTGTCACCAGCAATTGCGTAACCATAGCCGTCTACATACAGCTCTGTGCCGAGAGGTATTACATTCGGGTCAACCGCCACAACGCCGTATTGCGCGACCATGCCGCTGCGTGTGATGCCGAAACCCTTATCACCGGGGCGTTTGCCTGTCGAAGCGTAATCTGATGTGTAGGCTGTAGCTTCCATAGTGATGACTTCGCTGTATTGGTATTTCTCCGTGATGCCGACTGTGGGAGCCGTGCCGACTTCGACGACTTCTGTGACGGGGGCAGTGAGTACGGTTTCGTTCATAACAGTTGTTTCGCTAAGCTCGCCTTGTAAATAGGTGTAACGCGTGGTGACTTCGGCCATGCCATCGACGCCGGGCGTGATGACGCGCTTTTCGCCTTCGTTGACACTCGCGTTGTAAACATAATCTGTTGTGTAGGGTATGACTTGGTTCGTTGTTTCGTCATAAACGCGGTTGACATACCAGAGATTGACATCCATGCCGGGTTTAATCATTACATAAGCGTCGTCTGGGTAACATTGGTACTTCGTGCCGTTAATCGAGTTGTAGAGTTTCGCGAACTCTGCGATTGTAAGATTGCGAGATTCGGCCGAAACTTCTATGCCGTCAAGGTAAAGCGTGATGTCGAACGCGCGGTCAATCTCGATTTTCAAGCCGTCCTCAATGGGCGTGTTTAGCGGTGTTTTAAGTGTATCAAAGTAACCTATCTTTATGCTGTGCATTACGAGGAAACCGGCGACGGTGCTCGCCTTGGTTTCAACCCATTCGGACTTATTGCCGTCAACTAACAAAACCTGTGGCAGTGCGGGTTCTTGTGGACTTGTCGTTGCGCTGGCCGAAACGACTGTTGCCATGAAACCGAACACGAACACGAGAGTCAGCAAGTACGGCAGTAACCGTCTTATCATTTTGAACCTCCATTATTTGGCATTTCTGAGTGAATGAAACGCCCTTGTTTTCCCGAAACATGAAAATAGGATACTATACTGTATCCTACCATAGAATATATTAACATGGATGTAATAATTATGCAACATTTATTTTATAGAAAATAAACATCTCGCATTTTCATGTGTCTGTTTTGCAACAATTTCGGAAGAAATTTGTTTAATCTGCCCAATTTTTTCAGCAATGATTTGTAGAAACTGTGAGGTATTGCGCTCGCCGCGGTGGGGTGTCGGCGCAAGATATGGGCAGTCTGTTTCAAGCAATATGTGCTCTAAGTCAACAGCCTTAACCACATCGGGCAACACCTTCGCGTTTTTGTATGTCACAACCCCGCCAATCCCAATAAAATAGCCCATTCTGACGTATTCGGCGGCCGTTTCTACACTACCCGAGAAGCAGTGAATCACACCACGCTGTACGCCCGATTCCCTTAATATTTCAAGCGTATCGGCGCAAGCATCACGTGAGTGAATTATTACGGGCATGTTAAGCCGTTTTGCTACTGCTAGTTGCTCGCGAAACCAATGTTTCTGCACCTCGCGCGGTGTTCGGCTTCTAAAATAATCCAGCCCGATTTCACCAATTGCGACCACCTTTGAAAAATCAGCATATTGCACAAGAATATCAATATCATTTTGTGAGATTTCTCCAACAGAATGCGGATGCACCCCCACAGACGCAAAGACGTACTCATACATCTTAGAAAGTTCAATACTTGCGCGGCTTGAGGCCATGTCAGCGCCTACGTTAATGACATGGCTAATGCCATAAGAGGGCAGGGAAGCCAAAACAGCTTCCCTGTCAATATCGAACGCCTCATCGTCATAATGGGCGTGAGATTCAAATATCATACGTAACTCCTATATTACCGTCTTTATGCTGACGATTTCCTACGAAACAGTGGCGCCGGGGTCAATCGCTCCGTCAGGTGTAACAAGCCGCAACACGCCGTTCTCGTCAGAAGCCGCCAGAACCATGCCATAACTCATTACTCCCGCCAATTTCACGGGTTTAAGGTTCGTGCAGACGATAACTTGCTTGCCGACAAGTGCTTCTGGCTCGTAAAACTTTGCAATACCCGACACAATCTGACGTACTTCGTCGGCACCTGTCTGAATTTGCAGGCATAACAGCTTATCGGAGTTTTCAACCTTCTTACACTCCTTAACCGTGCCGACCTTCATCTCGACTTGAGCGAACGCGTCGATAGAAATTTCAGCGGGCGGCGCAGGTTTAGCATGTTTGGCGGGTTTTGACGGTTTTTCGGCTTTCTCGGGCTTCTTCTGCTCGGGCGCCTTCTCCTTCTTAACCTCAATACGCGGGAAAGGCACAGAACCCTTTGTCACGCGAACATCTCGGGAGAGTTTCCCGAACCGCTCTATAGAATCCCATGTGAAGATGTCAGTAGGGATGTTGAGCTGTTCAATAATATGTTTGGGCATACGCGGCATAATCGGGCTAATCATTACGCCAATCATGCGCAAGACCTCAGCGAGTGCATACATTACACCCGCAAGCTCGGCGCGGCGTGTTTCATCCTTGAAAAGAACCCACGGCTGTGTTTCATCGGCGTATTTGTTAGCGCGGCGCACAAGCGTCCAGATGTCGTTGAGCGCGTCTGAGAAGCGCATAGCGTCCATGTGCTCGGCGACACAGGCCACGGTTTTTTCAGCCATTGCGATAAAGTCAGCCTCAAACGGGTTAGTTGAGTGCTCAACGGGTAACTGACCGCCGAAGTATTTATCAATCATGCCGACAGTCCGAGTCAATAGATTACCCAAATCATTGGCCAAATCGGAGTTTATACGCTTAATCAAGCCCTCTTCGCTGAACACGCCGTCTTGCCCGAAGATGATTTCACGTAAAACAAAATAACGAACAGCGTCAACACCATACGTTTCAACCAAATACATAGGGTCAACGCAGTTACCGAGCGACTTACTCATCTTCTGCCCATTATAAGTCAGCCAACCATGCCCATAAACCTGCTTCGGCAATGGCAAATCAAGAGCCATCAAAATCGCGGGCCAAATCAGCGTATGGAAGCGCACAATCTCCTTACCGACCAAATGACAATCAGCCGGCCAATACTTCTGATAGTCGGCGTCGTTGTCAGAGAGGTAACCAAGCTTCGTTATATAGTTAGAAAGCGCGTCAATCCAGACATAGACCACATGACCGGGGTCAAAGTCAACGGGTATGCCCCACTTGAAGGACGTGCGCGATACACAGAGGTCTTCCAGACCCGGCTTCAAGAAGTTCTGGACCATTTCGTTGCGCCGTGTTTCGGGATAGATAAAGTCGGGATTTGCTTCAATGAGGTCAAGAAGCGGTTGTGTGAACTTGCTTAATTGGAAGAAGTACGCTTCCTCTTGAACCTTCTGGACGGGGCGGCCGCAGTCGGGGCAAACACCGCCCACTGCTTGACGTTCTGTAAAGAACGCTTCGTCGGGCGTACAGTATAAGCCCTCATAATGCCCCTTATAGATATATCCCTTTTCATAAAGCTTCTTGAAAATCTTTTGAACAGCTACCTTATGCTCCTCGTCTGTCGTGCGAATGAAATAATCATACTCTATATCAAGCATTTGCCACAAATCTTTAATCCATGCGATTATCTCATCAAGGAATGCCATTTCTGTCATGCCTTTTGCCTTAGCCGCTTTCTCTATCTTCTGCCCATGCTCGTCTGTGCCCGTCAAAAAGCGCGTATCAAAGCCGCGCAACTTTTTATACCGCGCCATGGTGTCAGCGACAATCGTCGTGTAAGCGTTCCCTATGTGAAGCTTGTCACTTGGGTAATATATGGGCGTGGTAATATAGTATGTTTTGTCAGCCATTTGCTTTTCCTTCCATAATATAGTGATTATTGTATTCTACCACATATTCCCCTTTTTGAAAACATTTTTATTATTTGTTTTTTTATTGAAATATTCGGGCATTATGATATAATGAAACTTAGGAATCTAAGGAAGCGAGGGGTGTTTATGAAGCGTAACAGCACGAAACAAGTTATTGGG
>CAZOVK010000047.1:0-17739 GCA_964583165.1 uncultured Defluviitaleaceae bacterium
AGGATGAACATCACCAAAACCCAAGGGCTGCGCTCGTCACCTTTACTTCTGTACATGAAAACACCGCCTTTCCATTATCATAACAGAAAGTCGGTGGATTTTCAAACAAAATCATTGTACAAGCTTCGCGGCCTCTTCGACCGTGAGTTCGCGAAATGCCCCCATTGCCAAGTCGCCTATTTTGAGTTGACCGTAGCCCGTTCGGCGTAACGATTCAACCTCCAGCCCAATGGCTTCAAGCATCTTTCTGACTTGGCGGTTTCTGCCCTCGTGTATGATGATTTCAAGCAAGCAGAAGCCCGCGCCGCTTTTTAGTATCTGTATTTTCGCGGGCGCTGTTTTGAAGTGCTCGATAAACAGCCCCTTCTTGAAGCGTTGCATTTCAACTTCCGAAGGCGGGCGGTTTACACGTGCGCGATAGGTCTTTTCTATCTCGTGACGCGGGTGCATAAGTTTATTCGCCCATTCGCCGTCATTTGTGAGTAATAATAACCCCGACGTGTCAGCGTCTAATCGCCCAACCGGGTAGAGCCGCTCTTTGATATCGGGCATGAGCTCCATGACTGTTCGGCGTTTTTCGGGGTCGCTGACTGTCGTGATATAACCCACGGGCTTGTGAAGCATGATATACCTGTGTTTTTCGCGCCTGATTGCGCGCCCGTCAACAAGAATGTTGTCACGACCAGGTTCAATTGCGAAACCGGGTTCTTTAATGACAACGCCATTGACCATAACGCGCCCCTCTAAAATGATTTCCTCTGACTTACGGCGCGAGGCTACGCCGCAATCAGCCATGTATTTCTGTATGCGCATAAATTCACCGCTAATTCTAGTATTTGTTGAACATCAATTGAATGTGTTCGGGGTCGTTTGTGACAGTCAGCGCAAGCATGAGCAGAATGCGTGACTTTTGTGGGTTTATATTGTTCGCCGACACCGTCCGCATGTCTGCATCATCGGCTCGCGCTGTGATTTTGCCCTCGTCAATGCGGCTCGAACGGACAACCAATGGTTTAATATCAAGACTCTTATAGTATTGGCTCGGCTCGTCATTGAAGTCGCCGTTACCGACACACGCCATAATCACGCCCTTGTTGCCCTCTTCAACCGCCGTGCGCAACATGCTTGCGCCGCTCCCCGCGTACTCATATATAATCTCGACAGGCGGAAGCTCCGTTAAACCGCTAGTATCAAATTCTGTACAAAGCGTGTGGCATTTTGTAGACTGATGGTAATATTCAACCACACCGCCGATAACCGTACCGAGCAGCCCCATTTCGCCGCCCGAAAACGTGTTAGTCTTGACCGTGTTAGACTTGAACACGTCACGCGCCGCTATAATATCGTCCTCCATGACGACAAGAACGCCCTTCCCTTTCGTTTCAGGCTCAATCGCTACGAGAATCGCGTTATAGAGGTTTAACGGTCCATCAGCCGACAAAGCCGTTGCCGGGCGCATGGAACCCGTCATAACAACAGGTCTGTCGCTCTTAACAGTCAAATTTAAGAAATACGCCGTTTCTTCCATAGTATCGGTGCCGTGCGTGACGACAACGCCGTCGGCCTCGTCGTTCGCGAAAATCTCGTTAATGCGCTTCGCGAGTCCCAGCCAAACTGTAACATTCATCATACCGCTGTTAAGCTGACAAAACTGTTCGGCGCTGATGTCTGCGATGTCGCGCGCCTGCGGAATTGCCTCAATCAACGTGTCAATCGTCAGTTTCGCTATCTCATAATCTGTCGTCTTAGTTGTCGAATCAGCCACGCCCGCGATTGTGCCACCCGTGCCGATTATCTTGATGCGTTGTTTCACTATATAAACACCTCGTAAGCCGTTTTCTTTTATTATAACAGAAAATTCGCGTTATGTCCAAAAAAATCGCGCCGTCGTTGTGACAGCGCGGTTCATATTTATTTTAGCCAATTTCACGCTTAACCTGTTTGAGTACTTCGATAATCTCGATACTTTGCGGGCAATGCTCTTGACAAGCCTTGCATTCTGCGCATTCGGCGATGTCGGCGTTCAGCTCTTTGTAAAGCTGTTTCGCTTCAAGCACTGTCAGCTCGCGGTTGACGAAGCGATTATAAAGCGCGAAACGGGCGGGGATATTGATTTTTACAGGGCAGTTAATGCAATATTCACAACCCGTACACGGAACAGTCTTCGCCTTGATAATCTCTTCAACGGCTTTGGCAACAATCGCCTGTTCTTCTTCGTTCAGCGGCTTGAAGTTCTTCGCGGTGTTGATGTTGTCAACAAGCTGTTCCATATTGGACATACCCGACAGCGTGATAATAACGCCCTCAAGGCCGAAGCAATAGCGCATCGCCCACGAAGCAACGCTCGCTTCGGGGTTCGCGTCCTTAAACAGCTTCTCAACAGCCGCCGGAACACGCGCGAGTGTGCCGCCCTTGACGGGTTCCATGACGATAACGGCCTTGCCGTGCTTTCTGACTATATTGTAGAACTCGCCCGCCTGAATGCCATCCCAGTCGAGGTAGTTGATTTGAAGCTGAACAAACTCAACCTCTGGGTGAGCCGTTAAAATTTCGTCAAGGAGCTTGCTTGTGCCGTGGAACGAGAAGCCGAAGTGTTTAATCTTGCCTTCGGCTTTCATCTGAACGCCAAAACCAAACGCGTCCCACTTCTGCGCCATTGCGTATGTATCATCCATCATGCAGTGAAGCATGTACATGTCAAAGTAGTCAACGCCGCATTTTTCAAGCTGTTCGTTGAAAATCTTTTGAAGGTCGCCGTCCTCTTTGACATTCCACATGGGCATCTTGTCGGCTAGGTAATAGGTGTTGCGGTCGTGGCGGCTTGTGAGCGCGTCTTTGAGGATTCTCTCTGACGTGCCGTTGTGATACATATAGGCGGTGTCGAAATAGTTGATACCGTTCGCGAAGCAATAGTCAACCATCGCGATAACGTCGTCAAGCTTGACAGTCTTGTCCTCGTTCATGGGCATACGCATTGCGCCGAAGCCGAGTATCGGAAATTCGTTGAAATTAACCTGTTCCAATGTAATAACCCCCATTAAATTAAGGGGAAAGCCGGTGTTAAGCCGGCTTCCCGCGGTTTTTTCTATAGTAATTATTGATTGTCAACTTCTGCCATATGAACAATGAGGTCGATAACCTTGTTGGAGTAACCCCACTCGTTGTCATACCACGCAACCAGTTTAACAAATGTATCGTTAAGAGCGATACCGGCCGAAGCGTCGAAAACAGATGTGCAGTATTCGCCGTTGAAGTCTGACGAAACAACCGCGTCTTCTGTGTAGTCCATGATGCCCTTCATATCGCCGGCAACAGCCTTTTTAATGGCTTCTTTGATTTCTTCGTAAGTTGTCGGGCGCGCAAGACGAACGGTAAGGTCAACAACAGATACGTTGATTGTCGGTACGCGGAAGCTCATACCTGTAAGCTTGCCTTTAAGCGCGGGAATAACCTCGCCAACAGCCTTAGCGGCGCCGGTGGACGAAGGAATAATGTTAGCTGAAGCCGCACGGCCGCCTCTCCAGTCCTTTTTGCTCGAGCCGTCAACAGTAAGCTGTGTGGCGGTTGTGCTGTGGATTGTGCTCATAAGACCTTCGATAATACCGAAGTTGTCATTGATAACCTTAGCGAGAGGAGCAAGGCAGTTTGTCGTGCAGGAAGCATTCGAAACAATCTGCATGTCCTTCGTATACTCATCATGGTTAACGCCCATAACGAACATCTTCGCGTCTTTTGACGGCGCTGTGATAACAACCTTTTTCGCGCCACCCTCGATATGAGCGATAGCTTTGTCTGTTGTTGTGAATACGCCTGTAGCATCCGCTACATAGTCGGCGCCGCATTCGCCCCAGGGGATTTCTTTGGGGTCTTTGCAACCGAATACAGCAATGGGCTTGCCGTTCACGACAAGCTTGCCGTCAACCGCTTCAACCGTGCCGTTAAAATGCCCGTGAACCGAGTCATATTTAAGCATATAAACCATGTAATCAAGGTCAACAAACGGGTCGTTGACTGCAACTACCTGTACATTGTCACGCTCGGTAACGGCGCGAAGAACCAGACGGCCGATACGCCCGAAGCCGTTGATACCGATATTAATCATAATAAACTCCTCCTCAATATAGTAAACTTTGGCATGACTCTAGTATATCACATTTCCGCATTTTGTAAAATAAAATTTTCGTAAAGAAAGGTTCGATATTACGCGAATGGTTCGGTTTTTATGATTGCACAGCTTAAATGTCTATGATATAATAGCAACTTAGCGAAGTGAGGAGGCAGGGCGTATTGTGCTATCCTAAAAAATTCTGGGGGATATTTGATGAATCAGCAGTACAAGGCTGAAGTATCGCAGTATCAAAAGAAAGACACAATAATTGCAATCTCGCTTTGGGTTATTCTTATGGTAATGTATGGCATCTCCGGTTTAGGCGGCTACTTGTTTGGTATCCCTTATGTAACCTTAACATCAATAGTACTGACATTGGTTTGTGTGGCAATCGTACTAAACGCGATTATATGGCTTGTTCAAAAGTGACGTTCTTGCCTCTATGACTGGCGCTCTGCTATTTTCCTTAATGCATATTCCGTTTCAAATAGTTAGCGGACAAAGGGTTTTTACCTCTGGTTTTTTGTATGGTTAGCATATACATTTGTGTGTCATTTCTTCATGAATACCATGTACAGAAAATACAACTCTATCTTTAGTGCAATAATATTTCATACCCTATTCAACCGCAAAATGAATATTTTTGTTGTCGTTGACAGCCCTTGGTGGTATGATAACCTTTCATTAACCATTGTGGTAGTGTCAGGTATTGTTTTGGGTCTAAGAACCCTTTATTTACGCAAACGCGCTTAGCGACAGGCACATTATGAAATTTTTCTGCTTTAGTATTGACATTTCAGGCTTTTTGTTATATAATACACTCTGTTAATTATGTCCACTTTGTATCCACTAGCCCCGGATTGAAGTTGATAAGTTTTTCGTTTAGTTTGTTTGCATTGAGGAGGATTCTTGTAAATGAGAACTACGGTCATTACTAAACCCGCCGACGTTACCAGAAAGTGGTATCTCGTGGATGCCGAGGGACATACCTTAGGACGTTTGGCTTCTGAAGTAGCGAAGATTTTGCGCGGTAAGCATAAACCGATTTTTGCCCCGAACGTTGACACGGGCGATTATGTCATTATTGTCAACGCCGATAAGATAAATGTTACCGGCAAGAAGCTTGACCAGAAAGTATATCGTCACCACTCGAACCATCCGGGCGGTTTGAAGGAAGTTACACTGCGCACGATGCTTTCTAAAAAGCCCGAAGAAGTCTTTATTCACGCCGTTCGCGGTATGCTTCCGAAAAACGTCATCGGCCGCAAGATGTTGCGCAAGATGAAGGTTTACGCAGGCCCCACACACAAAAACGACGCGCAACAGCCCGAAGTTTTGAATATTGTAGAATAATCGATTATACCAGCTAGGCTTTTTGATATATAGGAGGAAGAATAAATGGCTTCTGTTAAATTCTATGGCACAGGCCGCAGAAAATCCTCTGTCGCGCGCGTCTATTTGATGCCCGGCAGTGGGAAGATTACGGTCAACAACCGCGACATCGATGAATATTTCGGCTTAGACACACTAAAGCTGATTATCCGTCAGCCGCTTGAATTAACCAATAATGTAGGTAAGTACGACATCTCCGTGAACGTTAACGGCGGCGGCATGACAGGTCAGGCCGGCGCTATCCGCCACGGCATTTCCCGCGCTTTGCTTGAAGCAGACATTGATGTGCGCCCCGCGCTCAAAAAGGCCGGTTTCCTTACGCGTGACCCACGCATGAAAGAGCGTAAGAAATACGGTCTTAAAGCCGCTAGACGCGCTCCTCAGTTCTCGAAGAGATAGTTACAGAAGAAAACCGACGTTCGCGTCGGTTTTTTGTTATACACTTAACCGATAGAAAAAGGGGGATTTTATGATTTATCGTGAATTAGGCAAGACCGGGATTATGGTAAGCGAGATTGGCATCGGATGTGAGGGGTTTATCGGTAAGGACGAGGGCTTCTCAAATGAGTTATTCGAAAGAGCGTTTGAGGCAGGCGTGAACTGTATGGATTTGTACAGCCCGAACCCTGAAATGCAACGGCAAATAGGTAATATTCTCAGAGGGCGACGTGATAAATTCATATTGCAGTCGCATATCTGCACTATCTGGCAAGACGGGCAATATAAGGCCACACGCAAGTTAGACGAGGTGAAGGCGTCGTTTGAGCTGAGCCTTTTAAACCTCCAGACAGACTACATAGACATCGGCATGATTCACTATGTGGATTCTGTCGCGCTCTGGGAAGAGGTTGTCAGCGGCGGGGTTTATGAATACGCCAAGGAACTCAAAGCGGCGGGCAAAATCCGAACGATAGGGCTTAGTAGCCACAACCCATTGGTTGCGCTCGCGGCTGTTGAGAGTGGGCTTATTGACGTGTTGATGTTTTCAATCAACCCTTGTTATGACCTCTTACCGCCCGACGACAATGTGGAAAACCTGTTCGCGCAGGATACCTACGCAAAAGAATTTCTGAATATCGACCCCGTTCACACTCAACTTTATGAAACATGTAGCCGCATGGGCGTTGGTATCACCGTTATGAAGGTGTTCGGCGGAGGACAGCTTTTGACCGATAATTCTCCCGCGGGTAAGGCTCTGACTGTCAACCAGTGCATACACTATGCGCTGACACGGCCTGCTGTGGCTAGCGTGATGTCGGGCGTTCACACAATCGAACAGCTTACCGCGAGCCTGAACTACGAAACGTCAACCGCGGAAGAAAAGGACTACGCCGCCGCGTTCGCCGATTTCCCGAAGATGAATTGGAGCGGTCACTGTATGTATTGTGGGCATTGTGCGCCGTGCCCACTTGGCATTGAAGTCGCTTCGGTGACGAAATTCCTCAATCTAGCCAAGGCACAAGGCTCTGTGCCCGAAACAGTCCGTGAGCACTACGCCGCTTTACCCCACAAGGCGGGCGAATGTATCGCTTGCGGGGCTTGCGAAACGCGCTGTCCGTTTGCTGTTAAGATAATTGAGAATATGGCGGCGGCGAAGGTTATGTTTGGGGAATAAAACAAGACGGCAAGGGAAGAACCCTTGCCGTTTTTATGTTCATTTAGTTAAGGTGTTTCTGCAAAAACTCCGCAACCTGCGGGTAGCAATCGAGCTGATTCTTGAGTTTCGCCAGCCCATGCCCTTCATCACCATAAATCAGGCATTTCACCGCAACGCCCCTATCTTCAAGGCTCTTGACAATCTGCCGTGCTTCCGATACGGGCACGCGTGGGTCGTTTTCGCCGTGAATAACCATAAGTGGGGTCACAATTTCGTTCACCTTGTGTATCGGCGAAACGGCGCGGAGAACATGGCGGTGTTTAGCTAGACTGCCATATTCGCTCTCGCGGTGGGCGCGGCGATATTCGGCTGTATTTTCAAGGAAGGTTTCTAAATCGGACATGCCGACTGTGTCAACGGCCGCGCTGAAGAGCTCGGGGAACTCCGTAATGGATGCAAGTGTCATGTAACCGCCGTAACTGCCACCCATAACACTGAACTTGCCGGGCTGACCGATGCCCGATTTAATGAGGTGCTCAACCAAGCTACCGATGTCTTTTACGCTGTCTAAGCGTTTTTCTATGTCATCAAGGTGGGTGTAAGCCTTGCCATAACCTACACTGCCGCGTACATTAGGCGCTACAATAATGAAGCCTTCATTTACCAGATACATCAGAAGCGCGGAGTAAAGCGGCAACTCTTGCCCCTCGGGACCGCCGTGGATTTCGACAATCACAGGCGCGTTATCGGGCGTGGTTGACTTCTTGTATAACCAATATGGCACACTCAGACCATCAAACGAGTTGAAACGGCGTAATTCAGGCTCAACTAGGTCGTCGGCTGTGATGCCGTCAAAAACCGTTTCTGTCAAGCGACGGCAACTGTCTGTGTCAAGGTCAAGTAGCCAGACATTACCCGGGCGTTTGACACTCATTGAACCAAACAGTAACTTATGCCCTGTGCGTGACCAGTTAAAACCTGTGTAGCTGAAAACTACGCCTTTGGGCGGTGTAATGGTGTTCACAAAGGCGTTAAGCTTCAAATCGAAGATTTTCAGCTCCATATAACCCTCAACATTGACCGCAAACGCCAAATACCTATCGTCAGCAGACAGCGCAAGTGCGTCAATGTCCCAGTTTTCGGTGTGAATGCGCGTGAGTGCCTTTGTCGCCACGTCATAATAGGCTATGTATGAAAACTCTGCGTCCTTGTCCGTCAGCAAGAAGAAACCCGTTGAGTCCGATTTCCACGCGGGGTGGGTATATTGCGCGAAGGCTGCGTTTGCGTCTACATTTTCGGCTTCGTCCTTTTCAATGTCATAAATCCAGAGGTAGTTATCAGACAGACCTTTCATCTTGTTATAAAGGAAGTAACGCCCATTAGGCGATAATGCGGCGGGTATGTTGTAGTTGTCGTTGTTCTCATGCAAAAGCGTCTGTTCGAGTGTTTCAAGGTTGACCTTACAGATGTCATAATGCGCGGCGTTACGCGCCGTGCTCGATACAATAATCTCTTTGCCACCCGGTAATATGCCGCCGAAATTGTATCGCGCGTTCGGGTTGTTCGTGAGATTCTTTACTTCTTTGGTTTTTGTGTCGAGCATGTAAATCTGTTCTTGCTCATTGCCGCCCATGTCAGATGTAAAAAACAGTTTACCATCCAAGGAAACAGGCGCAAGCGTCCACACGCGGTTTTCAAGATTCGTTAACTGAATCGGCTCACCGTGGTGAATGGGGCGCATCCAAACTTGGCTTACGCCGCTGGAGTTGTTCAGATATGCAATGTGTTTGTCGTCTGCAAACACGCCGCTGCGTGATGTGAAGATGTTGAAGTAGCTGGCTATATTGCCCATTTTGACCCTCCTATGAAAATAAGGGGCAACTTGCGTCGCCCCTATTCTTGTTAAAGTTGATTATTTGTCAAGCCATGTGAACTCAAGACCGCTCGGGCGCGTAAGCGTAGAGCCTTCTTGCATGTTGCCATAGCCACGGATGTACTTCTTAAACGGCATCTTGCCGCCATTTTCGTTGATGAGAACAAGCGGGAGTTCTTCTGCCATGATAGCCTGAATTTCTTTGTAGATAACAGCGCGGTCAGCCAAATCGGAAGCCAATTTGCCCTGTACCAAAAGCTCGTCGATACGCGCGTTCGAGTATTGACCTACGTTGACGGAACCGTTAGTGTCAACACGGTTGCCGACAGCCGCGATATCGGGACCTTGGTAGCCCGCAAGCATCGTGATTTCAAAGTCGTGATTGTCTTTAACCTTGTCTTGCCATGCGGAGTATTCCATTTGGTTCAGTTTCATTTCGATACCAGCCTCAAGAAGGTTAGCTTGCGCAACCATGAGCGTATCTTCAAAGCCAGTGAACGTGTCAACTGTGCATGTCAGATAAATGCCGTTGGCGTCTTTTGTGTAGCCGCATTCTTCAAGCAATTTCTGTGCTTCTTCGATATTTCTAGCGGGAATCTTCGCGTCTTCGTTCAAAGCCCAGCTGTAAAGCGGGGAAACATAGTATTCAGCCTGCTTGCCGGCCTTTTTGAGAGCCTTCGTGAATATTTCGTCAAGGTTCAACGCAAGCTGGAACGCTCTGCGCATCTTAACATCTGTGAAACGACCATCTTTCAGGTTGAACGTGAAGTATGTGCGGTTAGCCCAAAGTTGGTCTTCTACATGGTATTCGGAGTCGTTGTCAAAACGGTCGCGCTCAGCATTCGGTACGCCTGTGCCGAGGATATCGACTTCGCCATTAACAAACGCCTGGAAAGCTGTCTGTTGGTCGGGGATAATCTGGTAGATTACGCGGTCAAGATAGGGCTCTTGTCCCCAGTATTCCGGGTTCTTCTCGATTGTAACAGACACGCCGTTCTGATATTCAACAAACTTGAACGGGCCTGTGCCGACGGGCTTCATGTTCACGGGGTTCGTGAGCCAGTCAGTGCCTTCATAAAGGTGTTTCGGCATGATGAAGATACCATACCAACCGAATACGCCCATTATGGAGGAATCAGGATTAGCGAGCTTGAACACAACCGTGTTCTTGTCAGGGCAAGTGATTTCTTCGACAGATGCAAGGCTCGCCGAAGCCATACCCTTTTCGGCTATGATTGTGTCAAACGTCCATTTTACGTCATCTGACGTAAACTCAACGCCGTCATGCCATTTGACATTCTCTTGAAGGTGGAAAGTAATCTCCTTGCCGTCTTCGCTGAAGTCCCAGCTTTTTGCAAGGTCGGGGATAACGTCCATGTTCAATGTAATCTGAACAAGGCTGTCATAAATGTTCTGGTTGATGCCGTAAGCGTTGTCGTCAGACTTTGCGTCCGGGTTGAAGTTTGTGGGGTCGCCCGAAAGGCTCACAATGACTGTGCCGCCCATTTTCGGCTCGTTTGCCGCCGGTGTCGCGGGGGCTTGTGAGGGGGTGGGGGTTGCTGATGCGGGTGTTGAACCCGACGGTGACGGGGTAGATGCAGGCGTTGAGCTGGGTGAAGGGCTTGTTGTGCCGCTACAACCGGCCAGCGTGCTGATGACAAGCATAGCCGCTACTGCGAAAGCGATAATCTTCTTCACTTAAATTCTCTCCTTCATAATTTATATGTAAGCGCAATGCGCTGACACTCTTTTGTCGTTATTGCTTTGAGACATGTTCGGCAAGAAGCATACCGCACTCAAGCTGAATGCGCACAAGCTTCTGAATCGGGATTACGTCATACTGCAAATCATTCTCGGCGATTTCGCCGTATTTCTTCATTAAAACTTCACATTCCATATGAACGGGAATGAGTTTGTCAAGAACCTCTTTCGGCGGGTTCTTCGCGATTTCATGCTCGATACCGCGAATCAGAAGCCCCCATGAGAAGAGGCGGTAGAACTTCGGCAACTCTAAGTTGTCAAACGCTTCTGACTCCTTACAGGGCTGTTTGTATTCGTCGTTCTCTTTGATGAACTTGACCTCTGACTCAAAATGTTTGTCACGGTCTTTGAGCATCAAGCGAATCATCTTGACAAACGGGTTGTCGTCTGACATGAACGCGTCAACCTTGGCGAAATGCTCCCCGATTTCTGCGTACTGCTTCTTCAATGTTTCCATTTTTTGAAGCGCGGCTTCCTCGCGGGTGAACTCCATGGGCTTAGAGCTCTCAATGCGCGGGTCATAGAAATATGGTAACTCTGTTACAAGTGTTGTGCAACCATATTGCCCGGCATAAGCGTCACTGGACGTACCCGCTGTAAGTAGTGTTTCCGGCGGTACTGCCGAATATTTCTCTAAGTGGTCGTAATTCTCCTTAGTACCGAACATCTTGAATACGGCGGGGTAGAACACGGGTGTCCAACTGACCTCGGGCTCGCCTAGATGTAATGGCACATTCTGTTTCTTGCTCGCCTCATGGAAAAGCGGGAAGATTTCGGGCGCGTCATTGGTTGTGTACCAATAAGTACCGCCAAAGCCCGCATTGTGAAGGCTATACATAAACGCAGGTTTCACTTCGTCGATGATTTTCATGAGAGCCTGTGTTTCGGGTATCGGCTTGTCAAACTTGTAATTCTTGTAGTCAATCGGGAATGTCCACTCTGCCTGTTCATAACCGGCGGGGCGGAAGTAGTTGCGTGTGTAGTGGTAGAGCGTGAACGGCCCTTTGAACCAGCCTTCGTTAAGCTGTGTGCCGTCTACGTCGATACTCTTGATTAAGTACCACGTATAACCCAAACCCTCGCGAAGTTCGGCGTCTTCGGCAAGCGCGCGTGAGAAATACTCTAACATCATCGCGCCCATTGGCTCATTCGGGTGGGGGCAACCGAACATGAAGCCGTTCTTGGGGCCATTGCCTATCTTTAGGCAATAAATCGGGTGACCCTTGCGCGATTTACCCGCTTCAAAGATAGAAACTATCTCGGGGTACTCGGCGGCAAGCTTCTTGCTGTTCTCGTCCATCTCGTCGACTGTCAAAAACTCCTGATAATCCGGCACGTTGTCAATCAGTTTCGTAAAGTCCACTTCATCACCTCATTTTATTTTGTACAAAAGCAACTATAGAAATGCCCGTCACCCGCGTCTACCATTTCGGGGTATTGGCTGTGACAGCGTTGTTCGCGCATATAACAGCGCGGCTCGAAGTAGCAACCCGGCCCCGTGTTAATCGGCGTGGGTGGTTCGCCTCCGAGGATAATGACCTCGCGGCGCTCCATTGGGTCAAGTGACGCGCAGTTAGAGATGAGCGCTCGCGTGTATGGGTGAATCGGGTTGTGTAAAACATCGTCAGTCTTACCGATTTCTACCACGCGACCAAGATACATAACGGCTACGCGGTCAGAGATATAACGTGTCGTGCTGATGTCATGGCTGATAAACACCATGGCCGAACCCTTTTCTTTTGCGAGTGTGTGTAACATGTTGATGATGTCGGCGCGAATGCTTACATCAAGCATTGACACAGGCTCGTCAGCAACGACAAACTCGGGGTTCAAAAGCATTGAGCGCAAAATCGATATACGCTGTAGCTGACCGCCCGATAACTCATGCGGAAAGCGGTCTATATAGTCCTTCGCGGGGGCTAAACCCGCGTCTTCAAGCAATTTCAGACAGATTTTATACTGTTCTTCATAGCTGCCGCCGATTTTGTGTAACTTTAACGGTGTCATGAGGATTTTCTCAATACTGCTGCGCGGGTCAAACGTGTCGAACGGGTTCTGGAAAATCATCTGAACCTTGCGACGAAACGCCATGCGGTCTTGTTTAATCAGACTGTCGGCGGATTGACCGTTAAACTCGACTTCTCCATCTGTCGGTGGCTCAAGTCTTATCAGCAAGCGCCCCAAGGTAGATTTTCCGCAACCGCTTTCGCCGATTACGCCCAAAATCTCGCCTTTTTGTAACTCAAACGACACGCCGTCAACGGCTTTGACGTTATTCTTCTTCGCCTGATACCACTTGCGCAAGTTTTTGACGGATATAGCGGGTTTATCCAATGTCCTCACCTCCAACCAGATGACAGGCGCATGTCCACTTGTTGCCGACGCGCTTTGTCGTGGGCATTGACGTAAGGCAATTTTCCGTGCGCTCTGAACAGCGCGGCGCGAATGGGCAACCTTGAATTTCCTTCGCCAAATCGGGCAAAGAACCCGGAATACCGCGCAAACTCCCGCGTTCGCCCTTGAAGCTCGGGAATGAGCGTAATAACCCTTGCGTGTATGGGTGTTTCGGGTTTATCAAAACGTCCTTGACATACCCCGACTCAAGCATACAACCCGCGTACATAACCGCTATTTTCTTGCATGTTGACGCTACAACAGATACGTCATGGGTTATCATAAAGCGCGTGAGCTTCATGGTTTCTTCTAATTTAATAATCTCTCTGAGTATCTGGCTTTCGGTCACAACGTCAAGGGCTGTTGTGGCTTCGTCCAGAACGAGAAGCCGTGGGTTAAAGATAAGGCTTAGAGCAATACTTACGCGTTGCATCATACCGCCCGACAGTTCATGCGCGTAGAGATTGTAAACACGCGGCGCAAGGTTCACCATTTCAAACAGTTTCAGAATAACCTTCTTGCATTCCTCACTGCTCGCGTTGGGTCTGTGAACGCGGTAAATACCCTCTAGCTGTTTACCGATTTTATGTACGGGGCTTAGTGAGTTCATAGATTTCTGAAACACAACAGAAATCTGTGTCCAACGAACCTCGGCTAGTCTTTCGGGCGTCATTTTGATAATGTCCTCGCCGTTAAACTTGACCTCACCCGTGACTTCGGTTATACGCTTAGGCAACAGGCGCAGAATCGCCATTGCCAAAGTTGATTTTCCGGAGCCTGACTCCCCTACTATGCCGATTGAGTCTTGCTCGTCAATTTCAAGGTTCACATTCTTGCAGGCTTTGACGGCCTTGTCCTTCACCTTGTAAATAACATTTACGTCTTTGACTTCTAAGATAGGCACATCTACACCTCCTTAATTGTTGCTGTGAAGCTTAGGGCTAAGTATGCGATTCAGCCCGTCGCCGATGAGGAAGAACGTCAACACGGCGAACACCGTCGCAAGCCCCGAGAATGTGGCAATCCACCAGCTCCCTGGGAGATAACCCTTGCCGTAGTTGATAATCTGCCCCCAACTGATGATGTTGGGGTCACCCAAGCCTAAAAAGCTCAGTGATGCTTCTGTCAAAATCGCGCCCGCCACGCCCATTGTCGTGTTTGCGACAATCGGGAAGATACCGTTCGGGATAATGTGCTTGAACAGGATAGCGAATTGTGATTCACCAATCGCCGTTGCGGACTTCACAAATGTCCGCTCGCGCAGTGAAATGGCCTGTGCTCTCATCAAACGCGCGTTACCGGGCCAACTGGTCAAGCCTATAACAATCATTACATTCAGCATGGAACTGCCGAACAATGCTACTATTATCAATATCAGGAAAAACGTAGGTGTCATATAGAACAAATTGATTATGCCGACAATAATCTGGTCAACCTTGCCGCCGAAATACCCAGATACACCACCGACAAGCGTACCGATAATGCCGGAGATGAGCGCGGCCGTAAAGCCGATTTGAAGCGAGGTTGACGCTCCGTACAGAAGCATACTATACATATCGCGACCAAGGTGGTCAGTACCGAGTAAATACTGTGCGGACGGCGGTTGGAGCATATCGTCGTTGAGTTTCTTAGGGTCATGTGTCGCCAGAATCGGCGCGGCTATAGAAATAAGTAGCAGCAACACGAAAAGTATGATGCCCGTGCGCAATTGACCGATTGAGAAGGCGAGTTTTAGCCCTGAAAGGATTTTTTTCTTCATTATGTACCTCCCCTACTTCAACCGTATGCGCGGGTCAACGGCGGCGTATACCAAGTCAATCAAAACCATCATTGCCGCGACACTCACGGAGATAATCAAATATACGCCCGTAAGAACCGGGTAATCACGGCGCATGATTGCGTTCATGATGACGCGCCCCATGCCCGGCCATGCGAATACCGTTTCAATAAGCACGACGCCGCTAATCATATACGCCAAGGTCATTGAGAAAATCGTAATTGTGGGCAGAATGGCGTTTTTGAGGACGTAATTCATGAAAATCTTGTTGTCCTTCATGCCCGTCGCGCGGAATGTCGTGATAAAGTCCTCACTCATAACCTGTAACACCGACGCACGCGCTATGCGGAAGTAACCCGGAATCTGAATGAGCATGAGTGTTCCCGCTGGTAGAATGAGGTGAATAGCCACGTCCACTACATACGCGAAACCCTTGTAACCTGCGCGAAGGTCTATCATGCCGGCTGTCGGTAATACTTTGAGCCATGACGCGAAAATCAGAATCATCATAAGCCCGAGCCAAAATCCCGGTGTTGCGTCAAACAAATACGAGAACGAACACATGAACCTGTCAAACGCCGAATTATTCTTACGCGCCGCCACCACGCCCATAAGCGTGCCGATAATGAGCGCCAGAATCGAGCCTGTCATGGCGAGCAAGAACGTTGGCCCAACCTTCCCGAGAATCAGTGTTAATACAGGTTCGCCGCTTAGGTAGGAGAACCCCAAATCACCTTTCACAAGGTTCATCAAATACGCGCCGAACTGGACGTAAATTGGTTGGTTCAGCCCGTACTTCTCAGTGAGCATCGCTATCATTTCGGGGTTGGGGTTATCGTTCCCCGCGAGTATCTTGACCGGGTCGCCCGGCGCAACGCGCACCAGCACGAAGTTGACGGTCAACGATACCAAAACAGCGACTAACCCAACCAGCGCGCGTTTTGCTACATACTTTAACATACGCACTCCCTCAAGTTAGACATATTATGCAATTACAAGATGAATATATTCACATATATTACAGTAATTTTACAAATGTGTCAACACAAAATTTTTGCCATAGACAAAACTTTTGACAAATCGTATATGTTGTATTATACTGGTCTGATATTAGAATCGAATGTCATCCATACATAGATAATACGGAGGTTTTCATGCCAAAGACGACGTTTTTCAGGCTTTCGCCCGAAAAAAAGAACAGAATTATAGACGCAGCGATTTCTGAATTTTCAGAACATTCATATGACAACACAAGCATACACAGGATAGTGGCCGGCGCTGAAATCTCAACCGGCAGTTTCTACCAATATTTCGAGAACAAGAAAGACCTATATTTCTATATCCTCTCAATGTATCTGAAAAAGCTCGAGGGTTATCTTCGCGAGCACGGCGAAAAGATTGATTTGTTTGAACAAAACCGTGGCCAAAGCGCACTGTCAGAGTTTCAGGCACAAAGCACAGACGACCATTTCGCACAGATTTTTATGGACAGCCTGAATTTCGCGCCCCTCAGCATTCGCCGTGACTGGCTTTATGACGTGATTATCGGCGAGAAACATTTCGACATGTATGACACCAAGTTTCTGGATAATCCCGAGGTTGATGACGACTTGCGCGAAAACAGATATGCCGTTCTTTCACTGCTTATGAGTTTAACGACTGTAACGGGACTTTTTGAGTCAAGACATGACAAAGAAGCCTATGACAAACTGTTCTTCATGCTCCTTGATGTAGTGATTGCGGGTATTAAGCATTACAAAAAACCCACAGTTTAGCTCAAAAGAACACACATAACCACACACAGGCGGGTTTGGCAGACGTATACGCCACGCGATGTACTCTATGAGGCACGATAACGAGCGTATCGCCCGCGTGAAGCTCTACGCGTGAACCATCATCATACTCAATCACGGCAAAACCGCTCAACAGCGCCACAAACTCCGTTTCGTTCTGGTCATACCAACCAGTTGTCTGCCCCTTCGAGATAATGCGCTCAATACGGACGTTCTCTTTCTTACATAAAATTTCGGTGATTTCTTCATCAATACGCGCGGGAATATCAAAGAGATTCATTTGAATTCCCCTGCTACAGCGCGTTTTCCTTGCGGGTTAATGGCCGATAAATCCTGCGTCATCATATGGAGTTTACGGTTTAGCTCCATCAGACCGTTCAAATCACCTTTGTCATAGAGGTCGAAGAAGTTCTTGTTTAGTTCAGCCGCCGCGTCGAATTGCGCGGTGTAGTATAACACCTGTAACTTCGACAAAATCTCGTCAACCGTGCGGTTTTTCTCGTCAGACACATTCTGCATGTCCATCAGCTCGTCGCGTATCTGACTCATCTCTGAATCTAGCCGTGAACATGCGTCGGCGCAACTAATAAGCCGCGTCGTCAGATACTCGGGCAACATGTCTTTATACTTATAGCGCAACGAATGTTCAACCGTCGCCCAGAAATTCATAGCAAGCGTCCGTATCTGAATTTCACACTTGACCTTCTTATAACCCGCCGCTGAAAAGACGGGGTAACGCACAATCAAATGGTAGGAACGATAACCGCTGACCTTGGGCTTCGACACATAGTCGCGGTGGGTGATAATCTCCAAATCCACACCGTCACGCGCTCTTATCATGTCCAGAACCTTATAGATGTCCTCAACAAAGCGGCATATTATGCGTATGCCCGCGATGTCGTCTATGGAGTCCTCAATTTGGCGCGTCTGTATTTGCTTGCGGCGTGCCTTTTCCATAATACCGGAAATCTTCTTCACGCGCCCCTCAACGCTCTCAATCGGCGACGGCATGTTGAGCCGCCGATAGCTCAAATCAAGGTTCTG
>CAZOVK010000048.1:0-16299 GCA_964583165.1 uncultured Defluviitaleaceae bacterium
CGCCGCCGAAACCGCTGTGGCGGGTGTGTTTGGCGTTAAATAATGGCTCGCGATTGCGAAGCCTACATATTATAGGGAGGGTTTTATGAGTAATTTAATTCAGTATGCGGAAATTCTGCAAAGGAATCTGGATTTACAGATTACACAGCAGGCGACGACGGGTTGGATGGAAGAGAACGCGGGACAGGTTCAGTATCTGGGCGCGAAGACGGTTAAGATTCCGAGTATGTTCATGTCGGGCTTGGGTGATTATGACCGCGAGAACGGCACGTACCCTAAGGGCGCGATTGAGCTCAGTTATGAGAGCTATCAGCTCGCTATGGACCGCGCCGTGGAGTTCTATTTTGACCGCCATGATGTGGACGAAACGAATTATGTCATGCAGGCTTCGGGCGTGATGAGTAACTTCCAAAAAAACTACGTGATTCCCGAGATTGACGCTTACAGATATTCTACGATTGCGGGTATTGCGATGGATGAGGGTATCGCTAAGACGGCGGTGATATCGGCGGAGAATGCTCTGGCGGCGTTTATGGCCGATGTGCGCGAGTTGCAGAACACATACGGCGTACCCGCGTCGGATTTGGTGGCTTGTATGCCGTATTCCGTGCTTGGCATGATTGAGATGAGCAAGGAGAACACGGGCATTGTCACGCAGAAGAATTTCGTACAGGGGAATGTGAGCTTTGAGGTCAAGTCGATTAACGGCGTGGCGATTATACCTGTTGTGGGTTCGCGCATGAAGACGGCGTATGTGTTCCATGACGGCACAACACAGTTTGGTTTTGAGCCTGCCGCGAACGCTAGAAACATCAACTGGATGATTCTGCCACGTTCTGCCCCGATTGCGATTTCTAAGACAGACGCGGTGAAGATTTTCAGCCCCGACGAGAACCAGAACGGCGACGGTTGGAAGACGCAGTACAGAAAGTATCATGATGTGTGGTTGCCGACATACGCGCGTGAGGCTATGGTCGTCAGTATCGCGGGTGTGTAAGATGGCTGATTTGCCTTTGATTGTGGATTTCAGAAAGCGCGTGGGCGTTACTACGGATGAGGTAGACTATCTGTTAAGTGACGCACGCGCTTTTATATTGACCTACACGGGGCGCACAGAGGAGCAGTGGATTTGGGTGTTTGATTCGGCGCTTTTGGAAATCGCGGTCATTACGTTTAATCGCGTGGGTGTTGAGGGCATTCGAAGCCGCGATGAGGGCGGGGTAAGCACGACATTTAACAGCTATTATAGCGCGCATGACTTCCCGCAGTCTGTGCTCGATTTGTTGAACCGTTTTAGGCTTATTAAGGTTGTGATGTAATGCGGTTTATGCGGGCGCATTTGAGGTTGTTTAAGTTGTTCCGTGCTGCGGCTGAAACAGATGAGTACGGTGTAGTGAGTGTGGGTTATCCGAATGAAGCCGTTGAGTTCGCGGCGCAGATTCAGCCGATAGGGCAGGATAACAAAGAGAGTGAACGCGGGGTTTTGCCGAAAGATAGGTATTATTTGCATACAGCGGATGCCTTGGATTTTCGCTACAATGACCTTTGTGTGTTGGATGAGCGGGAGTTTAGGGTATTGAGCGTGCAGAAGTGGTCAACTTTCACGCGGGTAACAGTGGAGGAAATATGGAAAACGTAAAACTGACAGTCACGCGCCTACTTGCGGATTTGGGAGCGCGTGTGTTCTACTTCTATCCCGACAGCTTGAACGAATTACCTGCGATTAGCTTCTTTGAGGCACAGAATCAGGCAATTGCGTTCGCCGATGATAAGCCATATCTGTTCGGCGCGAGCCTTGTCATTGAGGTTTGGGACAGGACGGGTGCGGGTTGCGCCGCGTTATCCGACTTGATTATCGAGAGATTATCAAGCAACGGCTTCACGTTCGCATCTGTAGAGGACGTTGGCGGGGAAACGAAGGTTGTACATAGGAGAATGACTTTTAGGATTATAGGGGGTTAGTATGGCTGACAGGATTGCATTACAGGGGTTTTCGTCTGTGAAGTTCTTCGCGGTTGTTGAAAACTCGGCGACGGCATATGCCGTGGGTGAGGGCTTTGACGTGCCTTGGGCGCAGGAGATGACAAAGGAGGTTGACGCGTCAGAATCGAAGATTTACGCCGATGATATGCTTTATATGAATGTGAAAAGCTGGAACGGGATTAAGGCGACGATTACGCTGGCAGAGATGCCGCTGGAGATGTTCGAGAGCCTTGGTTTCGGCACATATGACGCGGGAACACGCACACTGAAGTATGACCCGGAAGGGCAGAACACAGAGTTTGCCGTGAGCTTCCGTTGTAAACGCGCGGACGGGCAGTATCGCATGTTCAGAATGTTTTCGTTTGTCGTGAATGAGATTAAAGAAGCGAGCGTTAAAACAAAGGGCGCGGGTACAGAGATTGCGGCGTATCAGCTCATTGGCACATTCACGAAGCGCAAGTTGGACGGAGTGCCGTATGAAGCACATGACGGCGACGATTTGGACTGGTTGGATATGATGGGGATTACGGCGGAATAGCATGGGGGAGAGTAACTCTCCCCTTTTTGAGAGGTTTATCGAATGAACGAGGGTTTGAGTTTGGCGCAAAGCAAGAAGGTTTGCGGCTATACAATCAAAAAGATGCCGATTGGGGCGTATTTGAGCGCGTTGGAGAAGCTTCGCGGGCTTCCGACGGAGTTGATGGACTCCGTGTTTCCGGGCATGGATGTGTTCGGGGTTGTCGCGCGGTTATCTAGGATAACGAACAGGGAACTAGAAAATCTTCTGGATGGATTGTTAGTCATTGCGCCCGCGTATTTGTTGGAATTTATAGCCGAATTGACGGGTATACCCGTTGAGCGCTTGAGAGATGACGAGAATGTGGGCGCGGCAGGTTTGGTTGACATTGTAAACGCGTTTATTGAGGTAAACGGCTTGGGAAAGCTTCGGGCGGGCGTGATGGAGATAGTCAAAAACATGGCGTTCCGCCCGAGTTTTGGTTACAAAGGCTGATAGCGCTGGGGCTTCATATCGGGATTTCTAAGCGGGAGCTGTTGGAGGACTATTTTGTGGACGAGTTGCCCGAGATAATCAATCAGTACAACTTGCTGATGAGAACGGAAACCGATGTCGAGTATGAAACGGCGGACGCTTTCTTTGCGTAGTTTGCGGAGGTGGTATTGTGCCCCTAGAAATTGAGGACGTACTCTCGCACATTAGGGCGGCGGCTGATGCGGCGGCCGGTGCGGGGCAGAAGGTTGAGAGTTTCAAGAATTACCTGTTGGATGCCGCACTCGCGGAGTATAGCACGCTTGCGGGGTTGACGGAGCTTTCGACACAGGAGAAATTGAGGTCGCTCGCTACAATACGTGAGGCTTATGCTGTTACGGGCGGAGAGATTGCGCGGATAAACAGCGATATGTATAAGCTGGAGCGTTCGCAGGCCGATGAAGCCTATACCGCTAGGATGCAGGCACTCGCGGCTATGAAAACGGGCGACGACAACACAACGAACTACGCCGCTATTCTAAACGCGGCGATTGAGTTGGGGCAGGATTTAGAGAGGATTTACTCGGAATACCCCGTGACACTTGGGGCGCGTTGGCAGGAGCTTAACGAATTCATGGTTAGGACGACTGAACAGCGCAACGAGAAAATCGCTAATGCGGAACGGGAGTTGTTTACGCAGAGTGCCTCATTGTATACGCAGGGGGCGAACGCGTATGAGGACTTAATCAAGTTTTATAAGGCGATGGAAGGGTTGGAGTTTGAAGGCTCTCCGTTTGTGTTCTCGGCTGATATGGAGCTAGAATATGTGAACGCCATGAAAGCCCAGAACAAACAGGTTATTGACTTGTTGGAATCATATGCGTCGGAGCTGACGGGCTATGAACAACAGGAACTGGATAAGCGGAGAGAACAGCAGGAGCAACTCAATGTTCGTATTGTCGGCCTGGAGATTCAGAAACAGAAGGAATTGCAGGCGGCTATAAACAATGAAACGAAAAATCGCGTGGATGCGATAAACGCGGAGCTTAAAGCCTATACTGACGCGAATGACGAAAAGATTCGCACGGCAAAGCAGGCGCAGAGTGATTTGGTGGCTGCTGAAAAGGCGGCGACAAACGCTTATATCGCTGAGATTAAGAACCGGGGAGAACAGGCGGCGCGGGCGTATCAAGAGCAGATTCGCGCGATTGAGGAACAGCTGAAAGCGCTTGAGCGGCAGTATGAACAAGAGGACTTCGACGATACGATAAACCGCTTGAAAGCACGTTTGATGTATGAAACGGATGATGCGAACAAGTATGAACTAAACAAAGAGATTGAGAACAAGACAACAGAGCGTGAGCGCACACTGGCAAAACAGGCGCTCGTGGACGAGAAGGACAGGCTGACGGAGCTTCTGCGACTTGCAAGGGGCAACGCTGATGAGCAGATAACGATTGCGAATGAGATACTGTCGGTTAAGATTTCGGCTATTAACGATGAGTATGGCGCGTACATACAGAATCTGGAGCAGATGAGTAAGGACGCGGAAGAGAGCGCAAAGAGGCAGATTGACTTGGAGAAGAGGTCGGCTTCGGAGCGCATAAGCGCGTTAAACACGCACTTCCGTGACCGTTTCGCGGCTTCAAGCCGCGCCTACTTTGATGAAAGGCGGTTGTCTGACGAGAACACGCGCGGGATTTTGACTGATTTGTTGAACCACTCTTGGGAGTTTGAACAGATTGGGCGCGAGTGGGGCAGTCGTTTGGCATCGGCATATCTGGCTGAGTTGGCGGCGGCGGGTATCGCGGCGAGCAATAGCTATGACGGTAGCCCTAGGTTGGGAACAGGTATTTCTACTGATGTGCCGAACTATCGGGCTAGCAGTAACAGTATCAGTATCACAAACAACTTCAATCAACCCATTTCGTCGCCCTCGGAAGTCGCGCGGGAAACACGCGACGCGGTTGGCAACATCTTGCGCTTGTAGGGAGGGTATATGCAGAGATTACGCTTTATAAACGCTGTGGGCGCGGAATTGCTGTTTGATAACTTTGCGCCCTATGTGCTTTGGAAGGTGGACGGCCTTGGGTTACCCGACATAACGCGCATAGCCACGCAAGCGGCTGGGCAACAGGGCGAAACATTGCACGCGGCATTACTCGAACCGCGCATTTTGACGCTGACGGCGCATGTGCATGGTGTTGGCGGATTAAGCCAGCTATATGAACTCAGAAGACAACTTAATGCGGTGTGTAACCCGTTGTTGGGGCTGGGTGAATTGGTCTATGAGAATGACTATGGCAAGTGGCGCATTCGTGCGCTCGTTTATTCGGAGGATTACGCGCCGCGCATACGGAGTATTCAGACTCTCACGGTAAAATTTCGTTGTCCGTCGCCGTTTTGGCGTAAGGACGAGCAGGATACCGTGAGTATGGCCTATGTGGACGGCGGTTTTCGATTTCCGTTTCAAACGCCGTGTTCGTTCGGTATGTTGGGGTATGCCGCGGTTGTGTTCATTGAATCGGACACTGACACGCCGTTTCATGTTTGGATTGACGGGGGCGCAGTAAATCCGCGGCTTACACTCGATAATACGGGTGAGTATATCGAGATTCAGCGGTTTATACCGTCTAACAAAAGACTGTATATCAATACGGACACAGAATTTTTGGAAGTCAGTATTGTAGACGCAAAAGGGAAAAAAGAGAACGCTTACGGATACCTAAGCCCGGGTTCAACACTGTTTAAGCTTAAACCCGGGCGCAATCGCTTCACATTTGCTTCGGAGGACGAAAACAAGCGCGTAAAGATTCGGATTGGCTATGAACAGATTTTCGTGGGGGTGTAGGTTTGGATATTTGTCAAATACGCATCTATGACCGAAATCTGGATTGGTTGGGGCAGGCGCAATCGGCTGAATCTGTTCAGTTCGAGCGTGAGTTGACGGGGTTCGGGCGGTTTGAGATACATATACATCCCGATAAACCCGGGGCGCGTGAGCTGGCTTGTGAGGGAAATATCATAACCCTAAACTCCGATGGTAGCCGAGCCGGGATTATTACGGACTTTTGCGCGATTGAGAACCGCAAAAGCTGTGAGTATGTTATATACGGAACAGAACTCAAGGGGGTTTTCTCACGCCGTATTGTTGTACCGCCGACTAAAGCGGAGGACGCAAACGCTTATGGCTGGGAGCGCGTTATGGGGGCGGCAGAAACGGTGATGAAACACTATGTTCGGCGTAATGTGGTCAGCCCGACAAACGCGGAGCGGATTATACCGCATTTAGTTATTGCGCCGGATTTAAGGCGTGGGATTCAGATGCCTTGGCAGGCGCGATATACGCTGTTGTCTGACGAGCTGAAAGGCATTGGCGAGTATGCGAAGATTGGGCACAGCGTCAGTGTAGACGCGGTCGGTAAGGAATTTGTGTTCGATTGTATAGTTGGCACCGACCGTTCAGTTTCGCAGAGCGTTGTCAGCCCTGTGACGTTTTGTTTAGAGTATGGCAATATCAAGGAATATCGTTATACGGAGGACAAATCGAATTTTTGTAACACGGGGTATGCGGGTGGCGCGGGTATTGACGAGAATCGCCTGATTTATGTATTAAACCCGGAAAACGCAGGGTTTATGCGACGTGAGGTGTTCTTGGAATGTTCGGGCGCTTCGGATATTGACGAGTTGATTTATTACGGAGCGCAGAAATTGAGCGCGTATGAGGCAGTCAAAACACTTGATGACATCACTGACCCTAAGGTGTTCATGCCCGATGTAGACTTTTTCTTGGGTGATATCGTTACGGTTAAGCTGGATAAGCTGAATCTGTCGTTTGATACGCCTGTTATGGCTATTCGTGATATTTGGGAACCGGGAAAAGGATATAGGCGCGAGATTAGATTGGGCAAGCGATTGCCCGATTTGTTTACTTTTTTCGGTCAGAAGCCGGAAATCAGATGACGGGGGTGATTTTTTGGCAAAGATTTGGTTCGGGCATTTCGACTCGACAGAGGAAGACCCGCGGCTATTGTTGGCGGAGGATTGGGCGGCGTATTTTCGAAGTTTTATCACAAACGGCGTTAAAAACGGCGGAACGAATTTACAGGTAACCAGCACAGGCACAATGAATGTCAACATCGGTATGGGTGTCGCCAATATTGAGGGCTATATCTTCATAGCGAGTGACGACGGAAGTGGGCCTCTTAGTGTTGAAATACCACTGAGGGCTTCTGATTTCCCGAGGATTGACAGGGTAGTGCTCAGGCTTGACCGCTCGGTGAACGTGCGCAGCATAGCGCCCGTCGTTATATCGGGTGTGGCGGCGCAAAGCCCGTCACCGCCGCCGCTGACGCGCAACAGTGTCATATATGAGATTAGCCTAGCACAAATTCGGGTCAATGCGGGGGCACAGAGCATTCAGCCCGCGCATATCACAGATGAGCGTTTGAATACGAGTGTTTGTGGTCTTATGAATTCGGTATTGGGCATCGACACCAGTTTGTGGCAAGCGCAATTTGACACCACATTGCAGAATATGCAGAACGGTTATGCCGCTCAGACGCTTAAACAGCAAAACGATTGGGTGGCGCAGACAAACACTCAACAAAGCCAGTGGGCAACACGGACAGCCGCCATAGAATCCGATTATGCGGCTTGGAAACGAATTATTAACGATTGGAAGGACATGACAATATCCGAATTGAACATGACCTTGTCGTTCTCATTTGACAACCAACTGTCATATCCCGGTACGCGGAAACAGACAAGCATAGTCGGCAAGCAAGTAAACGAAAGTATTGTGTTTGTTGAAACGGGTAAAACACTGGCCCAACAGACTACCACCATATCAGGGAGCACTGTAGAAACAACACAGACTGTGTATTATACGGACGGCACGGTCTTTCGAAGAGTTAAGAAAATAACAACCATATCAGGCAATTCGATTACGGAGGAGGTAATAAACCTATGAGCTGGCCCGAAACAGTAATGATTAACAGTGACATAAGCATACCACTAAACATTCTCCACGCCATGCAAAACCTAGAATTGCTAGGCGCTAACGGATACGCGTACAATGACGATGCGCTCATGAACATTATCGCGTTTATGCCACACAGCCTAAAGCTCGGTCTAAACAGAATCAATTGGCTTCAGGAGGTCATAGACAGGGGACTCCACGCGGGCAAGTATATACGTTTCCGTTATCTGCCGGGGGCGACGGTATTGGAAAACTTGTCAACAATAGAAGCTATCTCCGGAAACACACAGGCGACCAACTTAGTGGGTGCTGATTTATCTGCAATGCTCGGCATCATCCAAACAACAGCGTTCAAGCTTTTCGTAAACAACGCTACAGCTATGAGTACATTCGCCAACAACAAAGAAGCGTTGACAATGGCTTATCTTAACGCCGACTTAGTTGAGCCGTTCTTGAAAGGCAGTTCAGTAGCGACAAGCGCTATCAGCACGTCAAAGTTCAAGGTGACGACCAGTAGAGCGCCTTCCGACCTCCTGCCCAACATTTCTTATGTACTGTATAGTGACCCGGCGCTTGTGATTAGTACGAATGTCAATAGTCAACCCTCAACCAACCCCGGCGCGGGCGATTACTTGCTTTCACCGTATAACATTCCGCAAACGACAACCTTACAAAATGTATATAGGTTTGCTATCAGGGTAACTAGTTCCATTAGTTATTCGTCCACATATACTCACACAGCTAATTACATTCCGATAGAGAGGGTCTAATCCAATATGCAAATATTTGAAGGTGTACTATTAAGTAAGCGTTCGGTGACATACACGGTGAACGGTTATTTTAATGTTCCGCGAAGTGTCACAAAGGTTTGGGTCACGGCGATTGCGTCGGGCACGAATGGCGCGTCAGGTATCGGTGGGGCGGCAGGCGAGTTTGTGATTAAGAAAGAGGTCAGCGTAACACCCGGTGATATGATACGCGTTATTGTTGGTAAGGGTAATACACAGTTTGGCGACACGATAATTTTGGCGGCGGGGGCGGGACCCAGAGGCGGTTCGGCCGGTAAGATTTATAGCGGTACAGGGTATTTTCTTGCAACGCCTGGGCGTGACGGCAGCGGTAACGGCGGTATGGGCGGCGATTCCGGAATAAATACCAATACATTCGGCGGCGGCGGCGGCGCGGGTATAGCGGGCTTCGGTATGGGAGGCAGCGGGAGTGACGGTGGTTCAATAAATATCGGCGGAACATCCGGTATTGGATATGGCGCGGGTGGCGGCGCAGGCGGCAACAAGGGGAGCGGCGGTTGGAACCCTAACGGCGCGGGCACACCCGGGGTTATTCATATTGAGTGGTAAAGCCGCACCAAATGCAGGTTTACGGCATAGATGATATTAGGGGATGTCTAATTTACTAAGGAGGAAATATGCAATACGCACAGATTATCGACAACAGGGTAATACTCATTGGCGGTTCTGAAGTCGGGCTACCGTTACCGGATTGGTATCTGGCTAAGAATGAGAACGTATTGAATATACCTGTTGAAAATGGACAGGCAAGCGTCGGCGATTATTACCAAAACGGGGAATTTATGACGGAGGAAGAGTATCTAAAGCAATTTAATATTTAAACGCAACTGAGCCGTTAATTCAGCTCAGTTGAGCGAACGAGCATTTTCGAAGAAAATGCAGGTAGCGAAATGCTTTGAGCTGATAGGCGCAGTTGCGTTACTTTGTTGAATTGCTAGAGCGATACGAAACCTGAAGCTTCAAAACCAGAAACATCGTTATAAAACAAAGTGAAGGAGGGGTTAAGATGCCCTCAAACTGGGATTTGGCGGCATACGCCCAGAAAGCGCTGGCACAGAAGTGGGGTTATGTGTTGGGCACTTTTGGGCAGATTCTTACAGAATCGCTGCTGAAACAAAAGATGAGCCAAGGCGGTGGGGTAGGGGAATACAATTCAAAGTGGCAATCATATGAACGCACCTTGATTGGAACCCGCGTATCTGACTGTTATGGATTGGTAAAGGGCTGCCTCTGGACAGACGACAAGGGCAATGTAGTATACAATGTGTCACAGGACAGGAACCAAGAGATGGCGTACTCCGTCGCCCGCGAGAAGGGCACGCTTGCCACTATGCCGGACTTGCCGGGCGTTGTTTTGTGGATGAAAGGTCACGCCGGTATCTATGTCGGTAACGGTCAATTTATCGAATGTGTCGGTTGTCCGGTTGGGACGCGTGCGGGCACTATCAAGAATGGCGTTGTGACAAGCGGCAGCAAGTTTACGCATTGGTTCAAGGATAATTACTTCACGTATACAACAAGTAAACCGCGCACAGATGTGGAATGGGCGGTTGAAGTGCTTGTGAAAAACGGCGTAATATCTTCGCCTGATTATTGGCTGGAGCACTATGGCGACGTGAAATACCTTGACCAACTTATCATCAACATGGCAGAGAAACTAAGCGCCAAATAAAAATCGAACCGACGGGTGAACATATACTCGTCGGTTTTTAGTTGGAGGTAGATGTACTTATGATAAACTGGAAAAACAAGCTGTCAAGCCGCAAATTTTGGGCGGCGCTTGGTTCTTGCGCGTTGACCTTAATGGTGCTGTTGGGCATAAGCTGCCCGACGCAGGAGCAGATTATTGCGCTCATTGGCGCAATCGGCGCGTTTGTGGCATATATTGTCGGTGAATCAGTTGTTGACGGCGCGCGTGTTAAGGCCGATGCCGAGAAGTCAAGCGATAAGAGGGCAAAATAATGGATAACCTAAACAACCTCTTACCCGCGATTATTTATCTTGCGTCCGTGTTGTCGGCTGTTATTGGTATCGGCAAGAGCATTAAGCCGCTGATTCTGATTTTTCATGAGATGGAAACACTCAAGAATACAGTGGAAAAAACCCAAAAAAGCCTAGGCATCACAATAGAAAACGCTTCACGCATAGAATCACTCGAGCGGCACGAGCGCGAAAACTATGAAGCACTCAAAACGCTTATCGCCGACAACAAGATTGTCAAAAAGGCGCTCATAGAGATTTGCTCAAACATTGTGCCACAGGGCAACCGCGCAAGTCTTGATAAAGTCAAGACAGAGTTAATGCAGGCATTGTAATAAAAAGCGCTTTCGGTGTTAAAAACGCCGGAAGCGCTTTTTTTGTTGACAAACTGCCGAAGCTGTGTTCTTACAAGTCGTTAATCTTTTCAAGACATCAAAATTATAATAAAACTATATATTATTATACGCAAAATCAAGCCTAAAGCCTTCGCCATATACACGGAGGCGGCTTGAAATAAATGCTGTAGATTTTGTTTAACGTTTTTGTTATAATTGTGTCATCAGGGGTGATATTGTGCAAATTGCCATTGTCGATGACGTTCTGGTCGATAGGAGGTTATTATCAGACAAACTGACCGAATATGCGGGTAGGTTTAAGCTTAACTTTGAAATAAATGAGTTTGAAAGCGCAGAAGCCTTTTTTGACGCGTTTGCTCCGGGTGGCTTTGACATTGTGTTTATGGATATTTATATGAATGGCATGAATGGACTAGAGGCGGCTAAAGAAATTTTTCGCCTTGACCGCGATTGTAAGATTATCTTTCTAACCACAACAAGCGAATACTCGCTACAAAGCTACTCTGTCCGTGCGGTGTATTATCTGGTTAAACCTATTTCTGATGCGGAGTTTTCGCAGGCTATGGAATTTTGTGCCCTTGTCCCTGAAAGTCGTGTGTCGGTTTTGCCTGTTATGACAAATGGTACGACGGTTTTTGTAGATACCAACAAGATACTCTACATAGATTACACAGGCAGGGTAACGCGCTTGCATATGGTGGGGCGTGTGTTGCGTGTCAGTGGTACGTTTTCTGAGGTGACCTCCCCACTTGAACAAGACGAACGGTTTTTATTGTGTATACGTGGTATTATGGTTAATATGCGGTATATTGTAAAGCAAGAAGGAGACCTGTTCTTACTCACGAACGGCGAGCGATTGCCTATTAACATTCGGAAGAAGAAGGCTATAGGACAGGCCTATCGGCGGTATGTATACGGATTTTTGGGGGATAAGGTATGAGTAAACGACTTGTGGGTGGCTTTCTTACGGTTTTTATGTGTATGTGTTGTGTGGTTTTTGCCTTCGCAGAGGAGTCTGAAATGCCCGCTTCAAGTGGGATTATTACTCATGTCTTGGAGTTTCGAATGGTAAACAAGACGTATGTCAGCCAAATCCCTGAGGTACTTCTATACCTTGAGACCGAGTGGAATTATACATACGCAATCATTGACCGCGACGGAACAGCAGGTAGTATATACGGTGAACAAATCTCTTTGCGCTGGCATCTTGACGAGCCGCCCACAGGTGCGGGCCCGTTTGCGTTCACGGCTGACGTAATCCCGCCCGACGGTTGTGTATTTGCCGAGGGCGTACCTCAACAGCTTACGCTTAATTATATCTTTTATGATGACCCTTTGCCCGAAGAAAGGTATACGGTCAAGAACATTCTTCTATCCAGAGGGGTTAACGACTCTGTGTTGATTAGACAGGGCGACGAAGATGAATTTGCGGATTTCCTAGAAATGCGTACTGACTTATTGCAGGTAATTAAGGCAGAAACGGGTGACCCGTTAGGGTCTGTATATCTGGTTTTAGACGAAGTGGAATCCGATGTGTTGCTTGATACGCTTGGGTGTTATGAAATGCGGTACAAGTTCACACTTTCACCCGAAGACGCGGAGCTTTACACATTGCCCGACGAGATTCGGACGGTGAAGTTTTTGGTATATGTTTATGACCCTGATGTTTTGACTATCGAGCTCGAAAACTATTCTATAAATTGGGTTTTTGTTATGACTTCTGAAGAGATGGATGACACAGCTTTAATTGAGTTCTTGCCGGGCGGTGATGAGATGCTGTCAAACGAGGCGTTAAGTGATGCTGACTGGCAACCGTTAGTGGATTTTCGTATGGGATACAAATATTTTTCCATTTCTCGCGAGATTTCTACTCAAATGAAATCTATGTATGTTCGTCTCACTTGGGGCGATAAACAATCTAATATTCTGTATATCGAAGACGATGGGCACGTCGTGAGATTTGATGACATAGGTGGCGACCGTGATGGTGGCGACGGAAGCGGCACGAAACCTCCTATACTGGAGCAAGACCCACCGAGCGGTGACGACAACGATAACAATGACAACGGTAACAGCGATGACATCGGTAATGGCGGCAGAAATGATGAAACAGATAATTACCCGCCTACATGGAATCAATCGGGCAATCGCGATAACAACAGCGATACAATCAAAACACCCGTGGTGACAACTGACCAAAAGAGTGGTGACATCAGTATAAACGTGATGTCTTTGTTTGAACCCACACAACAAGGCGATAAAACCGACAGTGAGACGAATAGCGCAGACAATGCCTTAATAATCTCTGAACTACCGATTATAGACGACAAAAGCACGTCTGTAGGAGACACGCCTAAACCCGAAACAACCCAAAACGAAGGCGGTCAAACCGAAACGCAATCAACAGTTAAGCCAACATCAGAGCCACAACAAGAAACCCACTTTAAGGAGTCATTTGGCGAAACTCAAGACATAATTTCGGGTACTCGTCTACTTATGATGTTATCGGATATGGGAACTGCACGTTTTTCTAAACAGGGAGTGACAGTGACACTGTCGGCAAACACGCTGAATCAGTTGAATATTAAAGATGCTGACAGGTTTTCGATTACCATAGAACGTATCGGTGACACGGAAATATACTTCTTTGTCGAGTTAAACGATATACCCATGACGAAACTACCCGGCAGTGTGATAATGATACCGTTGCATATGCAAAACGATAATTCTTCACTCTTGCTGATTGATGAACGGGGCGAGTCTTACGAAGGAAGTTATGACACTTCTATTTCTGTAGCCACATTTACCGTAGATGAAAGCGGGTATTATACTATAAAGGAACAAACGCCAACTATCGAAAACACTGTGACGCAAACTTTCAACGATTCTGTCGATACCGCTATCAGCATACTTCCGGCCGCCCCAACAAAAGCGCCGACAAGCGAAAGTAAAACAATGAATATGCCGTTTGCAGTGGTCGCGCTTATCTTGACAGCCACAGGAGCGGGCGGTTGGTTGTGGCGTAAACGGCGGTTTAAGGTATGAGTGTTTTCCCGCTGAAAAAAGGGCTAATTTTGCTTGTAGTAATCGCTCTGTCATCGGCGCTGTTTTACGGCCTGTATCGTTTCGACAACAAATATACTCGCACTGAGGCACAGGCGGCGGATGGTTTGCTGGTGTTGACCGAAGCAGATTTGCAGAAAAACCCCATTAGGTATCTCACCTATGGTTGGGAGTTTTATCCCGGTGTTTTGTTGAGGCCGTCAGATTTGAATGATGGTTTGCAATCGCGCTACATGATTCATACAATGATTGGGGAACGTACACGGTTTGATTTTGGTAACGACGACCCACACGGAAGCGGGAGTTATGTGTTGCATATGCGCTTGCCGACAGAGCCGACCGTTTATGCCCTTGAATTGCCCGAAATCTTCTCTGCCTACCGCCTGTATGTAAACGGTAGATTACTGTTTGACGTCGGCAATCCCGACCCTTCTGATTACGAAGCGCGTACAACCGGACGAGTGATTACGTTTGAAGTGGCGGGTAGGGCTACAATACTGCTTGCCGTCAGCGATTATACGCATTACTATAGTGGGCTGATTTACCCGCCCGCTTTCGGAACACCGTCAGCAGTCGATACGGCAAGGACACTGCGGCTTTGGCTTCGTATTGTTGTCTTATCGATAACACTGATTGTCGGTCTGCTAGCGCTTTATCTTGGTATGCGCATGAAACAACACAACGCCAAATTGTTTGTGCTTCTGTGTATCGCCATGTGTGGGCTGCCCCTTTATCCCTTACTCCACGCAATTCTCATTCTACCCGTTTTTCCATATTACACAATCGAACTTTTGTGTAGCTTTGCGGTACCGTTTTTATTTGTGGTGTTACACAACAGATTGTGTAACACAGAGTATACGGTTAGGTTAATCAGTAACAGTATCTCTGGTATGATGTGCGTAATCGCTGTCTTGTATGGCTCATTGTCGCCGCATCTGACATTGCCCATAATGGACGGGTTTTCTGCTCTTGTTTTTCTGTACAAGGCGGCGGTTGCAGTATATTTACCTGTTGTGGCTATTGCCGCGCTAAAAACACGCCCAAATGCCACATGGCCGCTTTTTTACGCCGCAATCATTTACGCAAATGCCTTTGCATGGGACAGAATCTTGCCCGTTTATGAGCCTATTTACGGTGGATGGTTCCCAGAAATCGGTATTATTGTTTTGGTAGCGGTTTTGGGTTATACGATTTGGCACGATATAGGCGAAGCCTACGCAAACAGCCTTGCCTTTCAAGAAGAACACCGCCAGGTTTCACGCCAGCTTGCCATGCAACTCGAATACGCCGACCAGCTTACAAAACGCACAGAGGTAAACCGCCGCATTATCCATGATTTTCGTCAGCACCTTCGCGCCATCGAGGGACTAGCGCAGGACAGTAATGTTTTATTGATGCGCGAATATATTGCGCGAGTGGCAGAAATGACTACGGCTTCCCAAGCTTCGACAATATCCTTTTGCTCGAATCCCGCTGTCGACGCTCTGCTTGGCTACTATTTTAGCGCGGCAAAGAAAAAGAATATCGATATACGTGGGCGCTTTTCTCTTACAAACAAGCTTCCGCTGGCTGATGTTGAGTTATGCACGGTCATTGGCAACCTTCTGGAAAACTCACTGGAAGCTTGTGAGCGTCAAGTAAACGGCGACCGCTTTATTCATATCAGCAGTATGGACAACGGGGCCACTTTTTTCTTACTGGTAGAAAACAGTTATGACGGTATTGTGGAAAAGAAGGGTGACCAGTTCATATCACGAAAAACAGATTCGGCACGAATGGGCGTTGGGCTTGCCTCCGTGCGACAGATTGTTGAGCTTCACGGCGGTACGCTTGATGTGTTCCCCGAACACGGAGTATTTAAGGTGGGGTGTGCTATACCCATTTCTTGATATGCTTTACCTTGTTATAATCGGGTTTTGCGACGTAATACCGTCTGCGCCCGTAACTGTTTTGAATAGATTTCAAAATACATTGACAATTTCGATACTACGTTATATACTTAACTGATAGTGTATTTAAGTGTCAGTCATTTATGGAACCGTATATCGAGAGCAAGTCAATTGCTCATAGTGCCTATCAGCAGGCTGTTTAAATGTTTAGCAATCAAGAGTACGGGGGAACAGCCATATGAAAGATATG
>CAZOVK010000048.1:16309-17720 GCA_964583165.1 uncultured Defluviitaleaceae bacterium
TGTTCAAAACAATTGCAACATTGATAATAACCCTTTTTTCTATTGCAGGAGTATTATTGTTGTATTTCAATTCGATAGATACGGTTCTTACTAATCAAAACGACCATGTTTTGAATGAGATTATGCAGCAACAGATATTTAACTTCAACCTAAAATTACATAACGATAAAATGGCAATAACAAATTTCGCATCATTTATTGCAGACATGGACACCGATTCTGAACAGATTGTCCCAATAATCAGCAAATTGGCGGCAAACAGTGACTTTGAATTCATTGATTACGTAGGGTGTGATGGCAATGCAATAACAATAGATGGGCGAGAAATGCAGGTTGGCGACAGGGATTATTTTAAGCGCGCAATGCAAGGGGAAGTGAATATTGCAGAGCCTTTGGTTTCGCGCATACGAAACATCGCAATAATTCTAGTGGCGGCCCCTATATATAAAGACGGAAATATTGTTGGTGTATTAACCGGTTCCTACGATATGAACATCCTTAGTAAACTATTTTTACCTGCCTTTGACGGCACCAGTTATGCATACCTCACCACTAAAAACGGTGAAATAATTTCAAAAATCACAAACGAATATACATTGCTTCGAGGTAATAATCTGCTTGAGAGCTTATCAAGTGCAGACTTTGGCGTTAACGGTAACATCGAAGATATAAGACGAAATATAGAAAACGGTACAGGCGGGCATATTGCCTATTCCTTGCATGGGCAGCAGCGACGTTCCAGCTATGCTTCTCTCGATTTTAACGGGTGGACGTTGTTTGTTATGGTTCCCGAACAATTTCTTGCCAAATCTTCCAACACTATTTTGTCATACTCATCGGTTTTAATTGTTAGCGTAATGCTTATTGCTTTGATTTATACGGTGTTTTTCGTTATTACCTCGAATAATGCAAGAAACAAGGCTATTCTTAACGAAAAGTGCTTTAAGGCGCTGGCCGAGCAAACTGGCAAGGTGATTTTTGAGTGGGATTTTGCCACGAACAGAATATCGTCTATGTCAAACTTTGAAGCGCTGTTTAGTAGAAAAGCGGTTACAGTTAATAGTACCGACGATGCACTTTCTGTTAATGCCGTTCACCCAGAAGACCATACTGCTTTTATGGGCATGTTTGAGTCGGTAGCAAGCGGAAAACCTGTAAACGATATACGTTTCAGGATTGTTGACGGCGTAGGTATCTACCATTGGTGCAACATTTCAGCCATTGTTATAAACGATAGCAGCGGAAAACCGTATAAAGCCATTGCCTCGCTTGAAAACATAGAAGAACAGCTAAACAGAGAAGAAGCGTTGCGCAAAATGGCAGAAAGAGACCTGCTGACCGGGTTATACAACAAAACAACCACAGAGCTTTTAATAAAAAGGGTTTTAATTGACCGTGAACACATCGGAGA
>CAZOVK010000049.1:0-17570 GCA_964583165.1 uncultured Defluviitaleaceae bacterium
TTGCGCTTCAATATGTACTTATCAATCTGGTTGTTGATATGCTCTACGGCGTTATCAATCCCAAAATCCGCTTTGATTAACAGGAGGGTAAAATGGCGCAAAACGAGAATGTAAATCCTAGCTTTGAAGAAAATTTCATTGACGAAAATATCCTGGCGGATAAGAGCAGTAAGTTTCAGGAGTTTATTAAGAAATTTTTACGGCGCAAGACGGCCGTGTTTGGCTTTGTCATTATGATTTTCCTAATTCTTCTGACTATTTTTGGGCCAATGGTTGCGCCCTATGACGCGGCGGAGTATGATTATGATAACCTTTTAGCCCCGCCCAGCGCACAGCATTGGTTTGGCACTGACCACTATGGGCGCGATATTTTCAGCCGTATTTTAACGGGTTCGCGCTTAACGCTCGGCGTGTCGCTGTCGTCGGTTGTTGTCGGCGCGGCGATTGGTACGATTTTGGGGCTTATTGCGGGTTACTATGGCGGTATCGCTGAAATGCTCGTCATGCGCTCGTCTGACGTACTGTTTAGTTTCCCCGATATACTGCTTGCTATCGCGATTGTGGCCTTGTTGGGGCCGGGTATTATTAACGTCTTTATTGCCGTCATGGTCTTCACCGTGCCCAGCTTTGCGCGTATTATGCGAAGCGCGACTTTAGCCGTCAAGGGTTCACTCTATGTCGAAGTGGCGCGAAGCCTCGGCTGTAAAGACTTTCGCCTTCTTGCCGTACATATCTTCCCCGGCACTGTTCAATCCCTCATTGTCAACTTCACAATGAGAATCGGCTCGGCGATTATGGCGGCAGCTTCGCTTAGTTTCTTAGGCTTCGGCGCAAAGGTCACAGATCCTGAATGGGGCGCAATGCTGTCACAAAGCCGCAGTTACCTGACCACCGCGCCGCATATGGTGTATTTCCCGGGCCTTGTTATTTTCATCACCGTCCTTGCGTTCAATCTGTTCGGCGACGGGCTGAGGGATACGCTTGACCCGAAGATTAAGTAAGGAGGGAAAACATGTCACAGGAGAAATTCCTAAGCGTAAAAGAGCTTCGTACAGAGTTTTTCGTCAGCAAACACAAGAGCGTCACGGCTGTCAGCGAAATTAGCTTTGATATAAACGAGAGTGAGATTGTCGGGCTTGTGGGCGAATCGGGTTGCGGCAAGAGTGTCGCGTCTTTGTCCATAATGCAGTTGTTAAAGGATACAACGGGTAAGATAACAAAGGGCGAAGTCTTATTGGAAGGGCGCGACCTGCTCAAACTCAGTGACGGCGAAATGCGGCTTATTCGCGGCGGCGTTATGAGTATGATTTTTCAAGAACCTATGAGTAGCCTAAACCCCGCCATGCGTATTGACAGACAAATGGTTGAGGGTATCTGCCTACATACAGATTTATCAAAGACGGACGCGCGGAACCGTGCTTCCGAAATCCTTAGCCAAGTCGGTATTCCCGACCCCGAGCGCGTGCTTAAAAGCTACCCTCATCAACTATCAGGTGGCATGAGCCAGCGCGTAATGATTGCTATGGCTATGAGCTGTAAGCCAAAGCTTCTGATAGCTGACGAGCCGACGACCGCGCTGGACGTTACGATTCAAGCCCAGATTCTGGAGCTTATGAAGAAGATTCAGAAAGAAAACGGCATGAGTATTCTGCTCATTACGCATGACCTTGGCGTAGTTGCCGAAATGTGTTCGCGGGTTATTGTTATGTACGCGGGTAAGATTGTTGAAGAAGCGCCCGTTGGTGTTCTGTTCGCTAACCCCAGTCACCCGTATACGCAAGGGTTGATTGCGTCTGTGCCCAAGCTCGGTTCGGGGGTTAAGACACTACCCAGCATACCGGGCAGTGTGCCCGATTTGTCGTCCATGCCCGCGGGCTGCCGTTTTGCGCCACGTTGCAAGTACGCAATGGATAAATGTAAGATCCAAGAGCCTGACCTAATTGCTATAAACGACACCCAAAAATGTCGCTGTTGGCTTAAATATGAGGAAAAGGGGAGAGATTAAGTATGGAAAAAATAGTGCAGTTAAAAAATGTCTCGAAAACCTTTCCTGTGGGCAAAACACTGCTCGGTCGTCCGGATAGGTTCGTCCACGCTGTTAATAACGTGAGTTTTGATATAAACCCGGGCGAAACGTTTTCGATAGTCGGTGAATCGGGTTGCGGTAAAAGCACGACCGGGCGACTTATTAACCACCTCATTAACCCAGATTCCGGTGAGATTTGGTTTGACGGCAAGGAGATTTCAAAGATTTCGCAAGACGAAATGCGTCCGCTTCGCAAGGATATGCAGATGATTTTTCAAGACCCCGCGGGGAGCTTGAACCCGCGTATGCGCGTTGAAGAGCTTATCGCCGAACCGCTTCTGATTCATACAAACATGAGCAAGCAGGAGCGTTTGGAGGTTGTTCACGAGCTTCTGGGCATTGTCGGCCTTAGCGCGAAACACGCAAGGCGTTATGCGCATGAGTTTTCGGGCGGGCAGAAACAGCGTATCGGCATAGCGCGTGCGCTGACAGTGCGGCCGAAACTCATTATTGCCGACGAACCGATTTCAGCGTTGGACGTGTCGATTCAGGCGCAGGTACTAAACCTCATGCACAGCCTTCAAGAGAAATTCGCGCTGACTTATGTGTTCATCTCGCATGACCTATCTGTCGTCGAGATGATTTCTGACAGAATAGCCGTTATGTATCTGGGCTTTGTGACGGAAACCGCGCCCAAGGCCATGCTCTACAATAACCCACTTCACCCATACACGCAGGCGTTGCTGTCGGCCGTACCGATACCCGACCCGTCACACCATAAGGAACGTATCATTTTGGAGGGCGACATACCGAGCACAATGAATTTGCCCAAGGGTTGCCCGTTCGCGGCGCGTTGCAGATATAAAAAGGATATTTGCACGGAGCAACGCCCTGAAACGAGAGAGCCGGAGCCGGGGCATTATGTCACTTGCCATTTATATTATTAGAACAAAAGATTTTGAAATAAGGAGCGCAGTATGAAAAGAATTTTAGTGGCCGCCATGCACCATGAGTCCAACTCGTTTAACCCGATTGTCGCGGGGGAGAAAGACTTCACGGTGATTCGCGGTGATGAGGTTTTCAAGCATTTTCGCGATAATGACTCGCTGACGGGCGTGATTACGACACTGCAAAACCAAGGGTATGAGGTTATCCCCACGGTTTTTGCGCGTGCCGTGCCGAATGGCGAGGTCGATTATGATTTCTATATGGGCATTAAGAGCGAGATAATCAGAATCGCGAAGGAAGAGCAGGCAAAGGCCCCGATTGACGCGATTACGCTGAGTCTTCATGGCTCTATGCGCGTGAAAATTCAGGGTGAGGCTGAGGGGTATTTGCTTGAAGAACTCCGCGCCATTTTCCCGAATATCCCGCTGTTTTCGTCACTCGATATGCACACAACCATGACGCAGAGAATGCACGATAACTGTGACGGCTTTGTGGGCTATAAGTGCGCGCCCCATACAGATTGCACAGAAACGGGGCAACATGCCGCAAAAATGACAATCGCCGCGCTTGAAAACGGTTTTGTCGCGAAATCGGCATGGGTCAAGGTACCGATTCTGATAGCTGGGGAGCAATCCGCAACTAATGTTGAGCCTATGCTCACACTGATTCAAGAACTCCGCGATACCGAGAAGAAACCCGGCATTATGGCGGCTTCCTACCTCATGGGCTTCCCGTGGGCAGACAATGAAGACAGCTCTGTTGCCGTTTATGTCGTGGCCGATAGCCAAGAGCTTGCGGACAGCGAAGCCATTCGGCTTGCTGAGTTTATCTGGGGCAAAAAGGACGATTTCTGTTTCCAGACAGAAGCGTATGACGAAGCGACGGCCTTGGACAAGGCGTTCGAAGCCGTCAAGAATGGCGAAACGCCCGTATATCTCTCCGATTCTGGCGATAACCCTACGGCGGGTTCGTCCTCCGACTGCACGGACTTCTTGCGCCGTATCATGGCAGATAACCGCACAGACGAATTGAAAACGCCCGTTATCTACGGCGGTATTTATGACCCCGAAGCCACAAAAGCCTGTGAAGACAAGGTTGGCCAAGAGCTAACCCTCACTTTCGGCGCGAAATTTGACACAAAAACCACCTCCCCAATAACAGCGACAGGCACTGTCAAGGCATACATTAAGCAGTGGGGCGGCTTTTCGACAATGAAGAGTGACCTTGCGCTCTTCTACAGCCAAGGCGTATATATCGTACTTGCGGAGAAGCACGTGGGCTTCGTTATCCCCGAAATGTATAGCGATTTGGGCGTTGACCCCGCCACGGCGGATATTGTGGTTTGTAAACTGGGGTATTTGACCGAACAGCACGAAGAAGTGGCAAACCGCGCGATTTTGGTTCTGACAAAGGGTAGCACGAACGAGGACTTGAAGACGCTGGAGTTCACGAAAATCCCGCGCCCGATTTTCCCGCTTGATAACGATTTTGCGTATAGCGCGAAGGAAAATCTAGTACAAAAGAATCATAGCAATTAACTTTTTAGACACAACCTAGCCGTTGAATCTGCTCAGTTGAGCGAACGAGCATTTTTGAATAAAAGGCAGGTAACGAAACGTATTGAGCTGATAAGCGAAGTTGTGATACTTTGTTGAATCGCTATAGTTTGTAAGCAAACACAAGACGGATGTGGTCAATCCCAACCACGTCCGTTTTTTCTCCTTGTATACTGACTTTTGGCTCGTCAGCGAAAATACTTTTACCGGACGCGCTTGCTTCCTTCACCTTTGCTGAATTGGGGCTTGACTTCTGCCAAATAGTTGGGGTGGACAAGTTCCCGACTCATAGCGTTCACCATTCGCATTTCAAGGCGGCGATTGTGGCAGATTTTCCTACGCCGCGCTCTGGAAAAACAAAAAGCCGCTCATCCTTATAAAAGAACAAGCAGCTTTCAATCATGGCACTTTAACGCGCATAATCGTTGCTTATATCCGGAAATCTCTGAGAGCTAAGTGCTTTTCAGGATTCAGCGATGAGGTATCCGCTTTCTGTTAAGACGGGGATTATGCTTATTTCTCGTATTTAAGCAAAATCGCACTAAGGGTGCTTATCATGCTTTTTATTTGAGTTTCTTCAATTGTAAGCGGTGGATAAAACCTTAGTAAATTTGCAACCGTATTAACTCCCACGATGTAACCGGCATCAAACAATTCTTTATGTATCTCCTCCAAGTTAAGGTCTGCATTCTTATGAAACTCAACCGCCATCATTAGCCCAATTCCACGAACTTCCTTAACACATATGTGTTTTTTCAGTAGTGATTTGAGTTCATTGTCCAACACAACCCCCATTTCCTCTGCTCTTCGTATGAGGTCGTTTTTTTCTATTTCAGAGATAACTTCATTTACGACAGCACATCCTAAAGGGTCGTTTTGGTGTGATTGAGCATATCTAAAGCCCATTTTCTCAGCTGTATCAGCCACTTGTTTAGATAATGCGATAACGCTTACAGGATAGCCGTTCCCTATACCTTTGCCAAAAGAAACAATATCCGGGCGCAAATCATAATGTTCAAACCCAAACCATTTTCCTGTTCTTCCCGTTCCTGTGGTAACTTCATCGACAACTATAATTCCGCCGTTTTCTTTTACTTTATCCGCAATCACCTTAATCAAGTCTTTTGGAGGTAGTTTTACCGTACCTGAAGCATTACCCGGTTCAAAAACGAACGCGCCTATCTTATCAAAAGGGACATCTGCTAAAAACTCGGCAGCTTCTCCGTTGTATTCTGATAAATCCAGTGAAATCCATTGCTCTGCGTTTCGGGCTGCGGACATTCCATAGGACGATAAAAAGTAATTGCTCAAGCAGAGGAAGTAGGGTCTGTTAGTTATTTTCTTTGCCAACTGGACTCCAAATTCAACCGCTTCACTGCCGGAGCTAAGAAAAATACATTTACCTTCTGTAAAACCAAACAGTTTAAGCACTTTTTCTGACGCTTGAGCAACAATTTCGGCTGAATACCTATATCCTGTATGACTAACAGTGTTAATTTGCCTTATTATCGCCTCATTCACTTGCTGATTGTTATGCCCTAACGAAGTACACCAAACGCCGGCTTCAAAATCCACATATCGCTTACCATTTTTATCAATAACACAACAATTGTCACTTGAAACGATATCAGGGTTAAGCATTTCGTAGTTGCAGTTCAATATGTTCATGTGGCTACCTCATATCAAATAATTTTCTTCACCGTGTCTGGTAGTATTGTAACACCAAAATATGAATATTGCAACCTTAACAACTTATCACGTTAGGTCAAACGCCACCGCATAGTGGCTTTTTATGTCTTTAGGCATTATGAAGCTCTTGCCTACGATAAGCTGTAACTCAGCGCGTATTGCGCAAAGAGCGCCGCACTGTTGGGGGACATTGCGGCGCTTGGGGGCAAGAGCACTCGCGCCGTTGGCTGTGGGTGATAGAGAAAAGCGGATACTTCGGGAGAGGTATCCGCTTTTGGTGTTTTGTTGGTTTGTCAAATGCTTTAATATGAGCATTGCATATTTTTAAGAATATCGTTCTTACGAATCTCCACCATTTTCTTGGCACACTTCAATGCTTCTGCATCAGGATTTGTAAATGCCATAGTAGAATTACAGAGATTGTCAAATTCTTTCCCGAGAACTGTTTTGCGAATCCCTCCGACATTGCTGCAATCGCCGCAGTTTCCGCAGACATTTACGTTTTTCCAAGCAGTTTCTTTAATACGCTCGTCCAACGGAAAATCTATGTACTCATAGTCGCCCCATGCGGCCCAAGTACCGGGGATTTGAGCTGACCAGATGGTCCACGGACCGGGCAAATCATCCGAACCGTTAATCCAGATAAAACAAACACATTCATCCATATATCTAATTTCCCAATAGCTTTCTGATTCTTCGATAGGTATTTCGCTGTCCCTTAAATAAGCTACAAAATCCAATGCATTCTGTTGCGCGTCACCTTTCAGAACGGTGTTGATAACTTCTTCGATTCTTTTCTTAGCCATAAATATCACTCCTTTAATCATTCAATGGGAATATAACAATCTAAAATCACATCGCCGTTTTCGTCCGGTATCGTAGAACGTGTATGGTGATAAAGGTCTATACACCATTTCATATTAGCGAAGTTGCGTCCACTTTCTTCTATTGCTTTCGCAGTTGATTCAAAAGGGACAGTGCGGGTATCGTTTATTGATTTACACTTGACCCAACACCACGCAACCTCGGTTTCTTCTAATTCTCGTGAAAAGAATCCGGGCGGAACATTCACGCCTTCTTTCATCAGCAATCCGACAATATAGGAAAAATCACCATCGCCTAAATACCAATCAAGAAAAACCCCCACAGGTGAGCTGTCAAAAACATATTCTGTTTGCGACTCAAGAAAAGCAAAGATGTTCTCTTTATAACATTTATCCCAAAAATTCGGTAGCCGATTATCTCCCTCGTTCAGTGCTTTGTCACTATAACGCAGTTTCTTACCTACAATGTAGATTTTTGGCAAACTGATGATTTCGAATCTGACAAGGTCGTCCAATAATACTTCCCCCATTCGTATCATATAAATCATCTTACCGAAAAGTGTATTGTTCAGTAGCTTTGCCATCGATAGAGCCCACAGCACTTTACCCCTTACGGATAGCGTCAAGGTGGGTCATTTGTATTTGTTCTTCACGTTTCTGGTAGTATTGTAGCACCAAAATATGAGTATTGCAACTGGATTCTAGCAGTGATTTCAGCGAGCAGTTTCTGATGACAACAAAAGGTCACCCAAACAACAAGCTCCTACTACTATTTCCCCATACTGACAGTCGTCAAAGGAGCAGGTTTTTGTTTGACCTCTGTATATGTCAATGTTTATTTCCGAACCTATTTAACGGGGGTTACGAGCCTTCAATAATAAAGCCACTTTCGACGAAAGCGGCTTTATTTTGATTGGAATATGTTAAACTTATATTCACAAAACGCTGACTAATCGGCAGCAGCCAAAATACTGAGCGAGGCTATTTGTGAAAAACAGTATAGACACCCAAATATACTTCTGATAGTAATGATATACCAAGGCATGGGGTCTTTACTGCCGGTATACTGATAGTAAATATTGATTGCGGCATCAATCATGTTTCTGATATCATCTGATACATAACCAACGGCTTCTGTTATATAGATGGCTTTGTCTAGCGATTCTTCCGAGGTGCTGGTGCTCTTTTTCGCCGCCTCGACTATCGCGACGACTTCAAGTATGCCACCTACCAAACAGACTATACCATAGGTGCCGCCAACAACATTTATAGCTAAAGTCCTAGGTGCAATTTTGTTTGGTTCTTCTGGAATTTCTGGGTGAACAGGCTCTTTTTCAGGCCAGAATAATTCTATCGCGCTACCCAGTAAACTCACGCTGGTTTTTAAGTGCCACATACCTGTGTACCCATTAGTAACGGATATCTTGTCATTCATTGGCGAATAAATACGTCCGCTTATAAACGATAGCCCAAAATCGACAGCTGTTAGAATCATTGATATAATAGGCTGCCCTTTTTTTCCAAATGCCTTGGGGTTGGCGTAAACAAGTCCTTGAAAAAAGCACTCAACAATGCTTACAGTGGCCAAAGATGCTTTTAAGCAAGCGACAATACCTCTTTTCACGCCAAGTGGCAAAATATTGCCTGCTTCTATATCTGACATCGAAGAAGAATTTGCCGTGCCGTTCTCTATATCGTGGAAGCTTTTGGCTGACATTATTTGCTTATATGTTTCATCGGGCATAAGCGTTTCGCCAATAAGACGGAAAATTATATTGACAATAAACGCGGCCGGAAACAAGATTAAATCCAGTAGCGAAAACTCATCAACGCTAAATATGGATAGAATCTCTGATAATATGGGTATATAAATGGCTTTATCCATATTTTCGGCGATAATCTCCAATAACGTCTTAAGCATGTCAAAAACAGGGCCCATTATTTCTTTTGTTGTATTAAGCCCCTTGACCGCGATTACTCCCAGAACCTTTTTCATCAGAGATATTATATCATCAGCCGAAGTTAAATTCAGTTCCTGTAACTCATCGAACAATGTCAGTATGTGCTTGGGTATATTTTGAACATCTGTTGGCAAGCCCTCACAAATCTTTTGCAAACTATCAGCGGCGGCTTTCACTTTGTCATTACTTTTCAACTCCGGCAAGTCAATTAACGGCAAGCCTATTCTATTGAAAATCAAGTCAAAGATGAACATATTCTGGACGCTGGGCGTTGGAGAATACTTCTTTTTTGTGTCTGAATAGTCAGGGGTGTGAGAATAACCTGAAATCCCGGCCCATTCCTCTACGCTCCCTATAGCCGCATCCAAAGCACCGCCTACGAGGTGTTTCATTTCATCTATCTGATTCGCTCCTTCAATAAGCGACAGCTTTAACATATGCTTCATGGCATCTTTTATCTTTATTGCGTCATCAATGCCTAAAAAACATTTGAGCCATTTAAGCAGTTTGTCTATGGGTATGCCCAAAAACTCCAGAAGTTTAATTGCGCACGCAAAGACATGTTTAATGACCTTAAACACAAACGTAAGGACAGTTTTGCCTATCTTGACAATCAATTTCCACGCTTCATCAACAAAACCAAGCACTATTTCGAAGAAGTCCGAAAGTTTCTTCTTAATGAAGTTAAATATCTCCTCTACGGAGTATGCAATATCATCTAATAATGAATCTGTCTTCAAAGCCTCCAATGAGTCAAAGACCGCTACACCGTTGTCTACAATCATATTACCATTGTCATACCTGATTCTTAAAACAGGCGGTAAACCGTTTGCCATAAGAGGAGGCTTTTTCAAAGTCAATGACTCATGCGCTTGTTTGAGCGTGGTTATACTCTTTGATAAAACTTCTGCCTTTTCATCCGATAATTCACTTGCAAAAGGCGTTTTGTTTCCCTTTGCGTCCTCTATTTGGGCATTGTTGATGTTCTCTTGCGAATCTAGCGTAAAGACCTTTTGATGTATGGTGTCGGCGGGGTCTATATGTAATGTGAGTCCGCCGATAGAAACGGTGAAATCTTGGGGTGATAACCCTTGAGCGGGTTGAACAATATCCAATATACCCATGCCGTCTGTTTTGGTTATCAATTCGTTGAAGTTGTGGAAAACGCCTTCTACATACATGCCAAAGCGTTTGCCATTTGGTATAGTGATACGTGCGGGTATACCCGCAATGATTTCATTACCTTCAAGCCTTAGTTTAACTACATAAGCCGGAAATACGGAATGCTTTTTTAGCCCGCTATCAATGAGCATCTCTTGTAGTGTCCAAAAACCTGTCACGGCATCATGTTCGCCACAGAGCAGTTTATCCTTTTCGCATATGAACAGCCTTAAATCGTCAGAATTAGAGACAAAATCGAAATCATACACATTTTCGCGGAACAAAAATGGCTCAGATACACGCCCTAACCTATCGCCTTCTGTTTCAGCAAAGCAATAGCTCAACATGCCACTTTCGTTAAGCACCCAAAAATAAATCCGCGAGCCATCACGTTGTGTTATTATCTGTTTTGCGTCTATAAAGAAGTCAGCGCTGGCTAGTTTAACAGGTTCGGGCTTATCTGTATGGAACATATCCACCTGCATATCATGGTTATAAAAATAGATTGCTCCGCCACCCACAGTAAATAAGTGTGTTCCTATCTTATTTTTAAGCGGCAAAACACAAACGGCTTCTACGCCGCTTTCCGGCACTTTGAGTCTAATAGGCGCGGGTGGTGTGTCGCCGAAGATGTTTTGAATGGGCGTATAAAGCAATTGAGTGGTTTCACCATATGCTCCAAACGCATATATACCGTCTACATACTGGTTTTTTGCCCTGCCCAAAGCCGATGTTTTGATTGATGAGAAATTCGCCGCAAGCGGGTAGTATGTAAAATCTGTGGGCTTGCCATCAAACAAATTTAAGAAGTAACGCTCTATGCGCCCACTCTCATCCAAAAAATTCACTTCAAGCGTAACGCCACCCTCTATTGATACCATAAACAGTTTGTTAGGTTTTAACTGCTTTTGTGCAGTTAATACGGAATAGTCAACCTTGGTAAAACTGTCTGCGTTCAACTGTTTAGGGTTATCTGTATTGCAGTAGAGAATATCGGTGCCCGATACTAGCGCGATTGCGAATCTGTTACTGTCCGCAAGCTTTGTCGCCACGAGGGTTTTCACATTGGCAAGAATTAGTCTGTGTCCCCACTGTGCGCGTGTGTTGTCGTTTTCACATGATAGATACAGGCTATCGTCGCCGCCAATGCTCAAGACACCAAGAAAGCTGTCTGAATATAACTCATAAATATCCCTTCCCGGCTCTATTGTGCTCAATGGAGAGTAATAATCCACTATCTCTGTCGAGAAATTCAGTTCTAACATGAGCTTTCCTCCAATCCCAGTCCTTCCGTTTCTTGCACATAGTTGACGTATGAATAGAAATCCATGAAGTCAGAAAAGCCCTCATTTTTGAACGTGAACGTGCGATTGCCCGGCATGACCCAGCCTGTATGGACATTGTAAGCGTTAAGAAAGCTGTTTTTGGTATAATTAACGGCGTCTACCACAAAACCCTCTAAGTCATTCTTAATATTTTTGACAAAATCCTCTATCATGCCGAATGTCATAAACTGTGACCAACCGCTGTAATCAATGCCACCGGGGTGATTATCCACTAGGTTTACATCCTTAATGAAATCAATGCTACCATCAGCGTTTACCTTTATTCCCAGATTAAGCAGAAGGGTACTGTCATAGATATTGCCATTATTATTTCCAGAATCCACCGTCACGTTCAAATACAGCAAAGGCCTGGCAGAAAACAGTATTGACGGGTATGTAACACCGTCTTTTGTCAACGTACTGGGTTTAGCGTTACAAAACAGCTCATATTTCATCTTGAGCGCGCCTGAGCCCATCGGCCAAGGTATCGGAGGGTCCCAGACCAGTGATGTATCCGTTGCAAAGCCGCTAGAATAATAATAAGTATATTCACTGCCATTCAACGTGAATTTTTGGCTATCCACGGACTCATCTTGATTAAGAGAATAGTAGAATGTTAGGCTGTATACGCCGCCCTCTACTCTTCCTTCAGCTTTTCTTCTGAGCGTCTGCAAAACGGTTCCGCGGAAGTCTTCAAGTAACCTCGTCAAAATTTTGTCGCGGTTTATTACTATGACACCGTTTGATGTTTCATTGTCCTCAACCCACCGCCAAGGGTAAGTCGGTGATTTTATCGGGAACGGCGTATCATCAAACATGACGAGGTAACAAAGCGTGTTATTTGATACAGTAAAGTTATAACGCTTTGGCTCAAACAAGTAATTTGAGTTGTGTGAGAGTTTGGGTATAACTACGTGCCCAAAAATCGTCTGATGCGCCTTCTCCAAACGGTCAAAATACCCCCTTATTAACGTGTTTTCTATGTAAGTCATTACCGGGTTAGACACGTCTAATTTAGGTCTGAAAACCGTGGACAGTTTCTCCAAATTTAGCACAAGCTGTGAAATATCAAATACCGTGTCCGGGTCTTGCACCTTTGACATTTCCTGAATACGCTTCTTTACGTCATCCGGAAGTTTATTGTATTTTTGACCAAAAAAGTCAAGCTCTATGTCAAACATAAATGAAAGCGGGTTGTCATCTTGTTGGGCTGTTTTCCTTAGGTAATGCTTAACTACGTACGAGCCGCCTACCCTAACGACTGATACCGGTAGCTCTACAATAATCAATGTTTTGAAGAACTGATAAAAATCCACGTGGTTGGCATTATCTTGTAATTGTAGAATCCTACAGATACTATCTGGATTAAATCCGGGTTTGCCTGCCTCTTCCCTCAATTTTTTCATAATGCCGAAAGGTATGCCATCCTCTATATAAAATGCGAACGACAAAAACAGCAAATCAACAGCGTCTATAAGTTTAATTTCTCTTTCATTTATCTCACCGGGGTTGCGGTCAAAAATGTTAAGCAACTCAAACTCTTTATAGAGCGACGAATCGCGCTCGTGCAGCTTCTTAATCTGTTCACGCAAAGCATCAGGACAATCAGAAGGAATTGCTAAATCATCATCCGTGTCTTTATCCACCAAGAAATAAGTCTGTGACTTTTCATCACCATATGAAAGACAATAGGCCTTATAAGAAAAATCGACTGTTGACAGATATGAACGCAATTGTGCGTTTAATGCTTTCTCTGTGAGCGCGGCTACCATGTTATACCCGCCGTATTGGGCATCTGACAGTTGAGAAGTTTTAACTGACATTACTTCACCTCTAATGATATATTTGTTTATGCCGAATGATGTAGGCATGATGCCGTCATAAGTGTAACTTAACTTTACGGATAGATTATCATACGATGTGTGACTTATGTATAGAACCACGCTTTGCTTACGGGGCATTCGCTTATGAATTAGTGATGAGCCTGTCAATCCTTCCGGTTTAGGCAGAACATAATAGCTTCCATTATCGAACGCCCCGTTCCGATGATTATTTACAAGGTGTTTATAAACTTTCACAAAAAATACCCCTACCGAAAATTTCTTCTCGGTTGGGGGAATCTTAGCGGAAAGGACGTTTTATGACTTGTCATGAAGTCTTTGGTCGCATTTAGCTGGGCACAATTATTGCTGTCTGGTAATGTCCTATCCTCACCATTTGTCCACATTTTGTATAGGACGCGCCCTTATCTCTTACTTATGTAGTATATCCAGTCATCAACGACATTTATAGCCAATGCCGTATCGTTTCCTATTCGTTCTGCGTTTGTTCCATCAGTGCGAATTCTTCGTATTTCAAAAGCTTTATTGCGCTAATAAATTCAGCCATCTACCACATTTATGGAGTATCTACACTCATCCACAAGCTTCAAGCGCTATATCAATCCTGAATATTTGTCAAAGAAATTCATCAGCTTTGTAATTACTGCCTGTTTCTTCTCGGCACGGTTACCCCCACCGAATCGGGATACGGGCGGTAAGAGCTTGTCAATATCAGTGCCGGTGGTTTTTAACGAGCCGTCGCGGAAGGAGTTATTGACGAAGCGTCGGGTTTCCTCTTCCTTGAGTTTCTCACCGACAATGAGGGCGGTGAGGTCGGTTTCTTTCTGCTCTTGAACGAACTTGCGCCAATCGTCATCCACCTGCGTAGATGTATTGACGCGAGAGATGAATCCTTTTATTAGTTCCTTTTTACTACGCAGTTCAAGACTGGAGTTAACCGCCTTGTCGATGGCAGCGAGGATTTCCTTGTCGGTGCAGTTGCTTTCATGGTACTTTGCCACAAGCATAAGGATGTAGTCGATGTTGACTTCTATCTGCTTTATGAGTTCAATCTCAAACACGATGTCATCGTTAATGTTTTCTTTGTCGCTTACGTCCTTAGGACGAAACTCGTGGTAAAGGTCAATATATAGGCTTCTGTAGTCCTGTAAATCACGCTCAGACAGGATTTCATTACCCGCGAAATTATCAAAGGCAGTCAAGATATTGCGAAGTCGCAGGATTGCGCCGAACAGAACAATAAACGCTTTTTTTAATGTTTCGCCGATTATGGCAACGCCGAGTGGGTATTCCGACAAGAGTCGTTTGATTAACTCCTTGTAGCCGAATTTGTGTTTGCCGTCCTGTTCATAACCGTTGTAGTAATCATCGTATGTTTTGAGCAGCACAATTCCGCCGGCTTCACGATTGCCAAAGAGGGCGATTGCGTCGTCTGTGGCTTTTTTTAGTTCACGGAAGCAGATGATGTTCCCGAATGTTTTTACACTGTTGAGAATACGGTTTGTGCGGCTGAACGCTTGAATTAGCCCGTGCTGTTTCAAGTTCTTGTCTACCCACAGGGTGTTCAGTGTGGTCGCATCAAACCCTGTTAGGAACATGTTTACCACGATGAGCAAATCAACTTCGCGGTTCTTTACCCGAAGCGAAAGGTCTTTATAGTAGTTCTGAAATTTATCGTTTGAAGTGTCATAACTCGTGCCAAACGCTGCGTTATAGTCTGCAATCGCCGACTCCAAAAACTCCCGTGAGGTTTTGTCTAATCTGTCGTTATCAAACTCCTCGTCAGGTTCCTCCTCATTGACCGAAAAGCTATAAATGGTAGCAATCCGTAAGTCACGCCCGCTTTTTTCGATTTGCTGTTTGAATTCGGTATAATACTGCATCGCCACAGGAATCGAAGAAGCGGCAAAGATGGAATTGAACCCCGACAATCGCTTGCCTTTGTGGGTATAGATACTCTGCCGTTTGGTTTTTTGGTCGAAGTGTTCAAGCACATAACCTACGACCTCCGCAATACGCTCCGGCGCTGCCATTGCTCTTTCTGTGTCGATTGCCCGAACCTGCGCATCTTGAATATTGTCGGGCATTTTGACCGTGTTCACATAGTCGATGCGGAACGGTAGGACGTTGCCGTCATTGATGGCATCCACAATCGTATAGGTATGAAGTTTATCGCCGAACGCTTGCGGTGTCGTCCGCAAATATGGCGAGCCGCCGTGTCCGGCATTGACAGCGAATATCGGCGTACCCGTAAAGCCAAAGATGTGGTACTTCTTGAACGCTTTTGTTATTGCTTGGTGCATGTCCCCGAACTGAGAGCGGTGGCATTCATCGAAAATCAGAACGATGCGCCCGCCATAAATGGCGTGGTTCTTGTTCTTGCTGATAAATACGCCGAGTTTCTGAATTGTAGTGATGATGATTTTAGCGGCGGGGTCTTCAAGCTGTTTTTTCAGCACAGCCGTGGATGTGTTGGAGTTCGCTGCGCCTTTCTCAAAGCGGTCATATTCTTTCATAGTCTGGTAGTCGAGGTCTTTACGGTCAACGACAAACAATACTTTATCTATGTATGGCAGAGCCATCGCAAGTTGGGCTGTCTTGAAACTCGTGAGCGTCTTTCCGCTACCTGTGGTGTGCCAAATATAGCCGCCGCCCTCCACCGTGCCGTACTTTTTGTAGTTATTGGCTATTTCTATGCGGTTCAGAATCCGCTCGGTAGCCGCGATTTGGTACGGACGCATTACAAGCAGGAGTTCCTCGGCTGTAAACACGCAGTAACGCGTGAGAATGTTCAAAATCGTGTGCTTGGCGAAAAAGGTCTTGGTAAAGTCCACAAGGTCGGCGATAACCTTGTTTTGTCCGTCCGCCCAATAAGAGGTAAATTCAAAACTGTTGCTCGTTTTCTTCTTGGCTCTGCGGGCCTCGCCGCCCATTTCCTTTATGTACCCCAAACGTGTTGTGTTGCTGTAATACTTCGTGTGGGTCCCGTTGCTGATGACGAAAATCTGCACATACTCAAAAAGACCACTTGCCGCCCAAAAACTCTCGCGCTGATAGCGGTTTATTTGGTTGAAGGCCTCACGGATAGCCACGCCGCGCCGTTTTAGCTCGATATGTACCAGCGGCAGACCGTTGACAAGAACCGTTACGTCATAGCGGTTGGCATGAACACCGTCGGCTGTTTCATACTGATTGAGTACCTGTAGGCGGTTGTTATGGATGTTCTTTTTGTCGAGAAGATAGATGTTTTTGGTTGTACCATCGTCCCGTTTGAGTATCTGCACATGGTCGTCTTGAATCTTGCGTGTTTTCTCTACAATACCCTCATTAGCACTGGCGATACGCTCGATAAAAAAGCGTGACCATTCGCCGTCAGTGAAGGTATAACTGTTGAGCGCTGAGAGTTGACGGCGCAAGTTGGCGACTAACCCCGCTTCGTTGTTGACGCTGATGTATTCATAACCTTGACCCTCAAGCCGTTCTATAAATTCGCGCTCCAAATCAGCCTCAGACTGATAGTCCTTAGCGGTGCGGTTCTCCGCCAAATATTCGGCGACGACTGTGCTTTGATTGTCACTGCTTATGATATTATACTCGCTCATGCAACCTTCTCCTTAAATGTGAGCAGTTTGTCGCGGTAGTATTCGTATTGTTTGCGGCGGGCTTCAATTTCAGCAGGAATCCCAGTGGTAATGTCGGTTGTGAGTGCATCGAATTTGTCAAGGATAGCCACAATGCGGGCTTGCTCTTCGAGTGACGGGAGGGGGATTCTATACCTTGACAACATAGGGACGGTCAACTGTGGTATTCCTGTTGTCGGCACTTGTATATTAAGTGTTTGGATTGCGTATTTCAAATATCGTACATTTACTTCACTATTGGGAGTTATGCACAAAAGCCTAATAATTGGTACGAATGGGGTTTCGTGCAGCTCACAATACCCTATAGTGCCACGAGCTGCAACTGTTACACACGGCTTTGTGACTCTCGCCTTGTCCGTCCAACCAAAAAGAGCATTATCACCAACTCCGTTACTGTAAACTGGAATATTGTAAACGTCAGTGCAAACTTTGGAAAACTTGTCTTTGGGCACATCTCCTCCTGCACTAATCGTCGCAATCTCGCCCAGTGTTACCCACCTTACCCATTGCCGTTGTCCGTCTGTCTGTCTGTCTGTCTGTCTGTCTATCTGTCTGTCTGTCTGTCTGTCTGTCTGTCTGTCTGTCTGTCTGTCTGTCT
>CAZOVK010000050.1:0-17154 GCA_964583165.1 uncultured Defluviitaleaceae bacterium
GGGCGCTGACGAACTCATTTCAATGGCGGCTAAGGCTTATATCAAGCCCGGGCAGGTAATGGTGACGGGTGCTCACACCTTCCCGCAGTACGCGATGGCGGTTGAGGGTATGGGTGGAGTTGTGAAATTCGCGCCGATGAAAGATTATGCGTTTGATTTGAACGCAATACTGGAAGCTATTGACGATAATACGAAACTCATTTATATCGCGAACCCGAACAACCCGACGGGCACGTTCTACACAGAAGACGAGCAACGCGCGTTTATTGAGAAAGTCCCGTCTGGTGTTATTGTCGTTTTTGACGAGGCGTATATCGAGTATGCAACGGACGAACATTTCCCGCAGACGCTTAAACTGCTTGATACCTATGACAATATTTTAGTATTACGGACATTTTCAAAGGCTTATGGGCTTGCGGGTTTGCGCGTGGGTTACGGCATTGCCAACATGCAAGTCATTCGTAAGATTGAGAAGATTCATCAGGCGTTTTCTGTGACGTCAGTCGCTCAAGCCGCCGCAGTCGCCGCGCTTGAGGACGAAGCTTACATGCTCAATTCGGTTGCGCGAACAGTAACCGACAAACATACAATGATGTCAAAGCTTGACGAAATGGGTATTGCCTATATCCCGAGCCAGACCAATTTCTTGGCTGTAGATATTGGTATTGATTCGGTAGAAGCCACGAAAAAATTCGCCCAAAGGGGCATTATCACGCGCCCCGGCAAGGGTTATGGTATGCCGACCTACTTGCGCGTCACGATAGGCACAACAGAAGAAAACGCCATGTTCATTAACGCGCTGAAAGAGATACAGAATGAAAATTAAAATCGCCAAACTATCTGCGATTCTCGCGGCTGTTGCCTTGTGTCTGGTCATGCTCTACGGCGCTGTCTGTATACCGACATTCACGCTGTCGTTCTATCGCCACGAGTACAACAAACACAGCATACCCCAAAGTATCGGCATGGACACGCCCGAGTTACTCAACGTCACGCGCCACATGCTCGATTACATGCTGGATAAAAACGACAAACTTAACATAATGACTGTCGTATATGGTAAGGAACGGCTTTTTTTCAGCGAGCGCGAAATAACACACATGGTAGATGTTAAGAATCTGCTAATTGCTGGCAATACTATATTTAAGCTTGCGTTGGGTGTGTTCGTGTTGGGGCTTGTCTGTGCGCTGGTTCTGCTGGCTGACAAGCGTGTGATATTAAAGATTTTCAGTATAACGCCGCTGGCATTCGTTGTTGCCCTCGCTGTTCTGGCGGGTTTAATCGCGTTGGATTTCAACCGCGCGTTTACCATATTCCATGAGTTGTTGTTCACTAACGACCTATGGATTCTCGACCCGTCTGTTGATTTACTCGTCAACATTGTGCCGTTGCCGTTTTTTATTGACATATCAGCGACAATCGGCGCGATGCTCGCGGCAATGATTGCGTTTGTGTCAATCGGCACCGGCTTTGCCTACCGCCGTCTGCGCCATTGACCGCGCTTCTCAAAAATCGGAGGTTCCGATAAGTGACATTTTTACTCGTAATTATAGTAATACTGCGCATAATAACATTGACATTACTGGGTATTGCCGCGCTCATTGTGCTATTACTTTGGCTCGGCATTCCGTATCGCGCGGAAATTACGAGTAGGCTTAATGAGGAATTCAAGGCGACATTCCGAGCAAGTTGGCTGTGTGGGCTGTTGGTTATCAGCTATGACAGCGCGAATAAGGCGGGTTTAGTCATACGGCTCGCAGGGTTTAGACTAAAGCGCAAGTCAAAGTCGGCTGTTAAAGAAGCGGTGAGTGACACAGTGAAAGCAACTGTCGCCGATACGGTGGAAGAGGCCGCAACAGAGGAAATGCACGAAACCGCCAAAACGCCGCGCATAAAGAAAACCAAGAAAAAGCGCGATGAAAACCCAAAGGCACCCGACGCCCCGAAAAAACAGGGCATTTTTGCGCGTATTAACGCGTTCATTTCTGAAAATGATATAAGTCATCTACTGCATTTGTGCATTGAGCTGTTGAAGCGGCTCGTGAGAGGGCTGGGCTTTCGCCGCGCCGACATTGACGTATTGTTTGGCACTGGTGACCCCGCCGACACAGGTCAGCTTCTGGGCTTAGTCGCGATTATTCAAGGCATTACGCGCCTTCCGGGGCGTTATCACGCGGATTTTGACCGCGTTACACTTGTCGCACGCGCATCACTGACTGGGAAAACGAATCTCTGGCGGCTACTCTATCCCCTCGGTGTATTTATACTACAACCGCCGGTTTGGAAGCTGATATCAGATGCGCGAAAAGGCAAAGCTAAGGAGGAGAAAAATTGAGTCTACCCACTAATATTGACGCGCTTTACAAGCAGATGCAAAGCTTTATCAACACAAAAACTGTCGTGGGCGAACCCATCCACATCAATGACGTTATCATTGTGCCGCTCGTTGACGTGAGTTTCGGTATGGGTATCGGTCAAGCTGACACAGGGGCTGACAAGTTAACGGCAGGTGGCGGCGGTGGCGGTATGGGCGCGAAAATCACGCCAAGCGCCGTAATCGTTGTCGCCAACGGCACGCCCCAGCTTATCAACATCAAGAACACAGAGAGCGTGAACAAGCTTATAGACCTTGTACCCGCGATTCTATCAAAGCTTAACATCCCGATTTTCGGCAAGAAGAAAGAAGAAGACGAACAGCCGAATCTGGATAACCTTGAGTTTGAAGGCAACACAGACACGCCAGCCGAGTAAACCAAACGCCGCGACCTGTATTTAGGAACGCGGCGTTTTATTCGTATCGAGCAGGCACGCCCTGCATGTAATCATCAAGCAATTCATAGAACCGCTCTATAGCCGCCCTACCGTCGCGATTATAGAATTCTATGAGATTACACCAATTGTGGGTGAGCGAGATATTGTCGTACCTCTTAGTTACATAAGCCTGAAATCCGTCCAAAAAGGCACGTACTTCCTTCGCGCTCTCCTCTAAACCCTCATACATAAGGCATATCAAGTAACCGCCAATAAGCGCGTGGAGTAATGACAGGTCATAAACCCCCAAGTATAGAGCGGGGCGTTGGCGTATATGGTTAAGTAGCTTCATAAACCTGTCCATTATTCGCCAACTCTCTCCAACAACTCAGCTAAAACGGCGTTTTCAACCTCACGAATATTAAACAGCTTACCATATGTCAAATTCAAAGAAGTTGCCGTTTCAACCAGCTCGTCCGGGAACTCCAATGTGTTCAGATTGAGTCCAATCCCCAAAATTAGGCTCTCCACATGCTCACCGGCAATCACTGTTTCGGTTAGAATCCCGCAGAGCTTCTTACCTTTTAAGTAGACATCATTCGGCAACTTGATATGTAAGTCGGCGCTTGGTATATCCAAACCAATCAAGGCCGCGATGACAGACTCGGCGGCTTGAAGTGTGAGCTTTTGCGCATACGCCAAACTATCTCCCAACGGGCGGTCTTGCTTCAAGATTAGGCTCATATAAAGCGCACCACGCGGTGAATACCATGTGCGGTTGTGTGACCCACGCCCACCCGTTTGGGTTTCTGCCGTTATTACGGTCAGATGTTTACATGTGGCGTATAACCGCTTGGCTTCTTCGTTAGTTGAGTCTAACTCATTGTGTCTTATAAACCTTATATTGTGAGTAATTATGACAAAACACCGTCCTTTGTGAATAAAAATGTGGATAATGTGGATAACTTATCCCAGTTATCCACATAAACCATATGAACCGCGCCAAATTGCCACATTTTTTGCAAAAGTTATTCACATTCGAGCGTTAATAATATTCGATTTATGTCACCTGCGCCCATCAAGACGACTGTGCCGCCCTCAATATTCGACAACTCAATCGCTGTGTCTTCAAGCTTCGGAATGAATCTTGCGTTTTTACCGTGAGCGCGAATGCGTTCCGCTAAATCGGCGCCGCTTACTAAAATGTCGTTCTCTTCGCGCCCCGCAGGCATGAAGATGTCGGTAATAATGACCTCGTCAGCCGCGTCAAAGCTTTCGGCGAATGCGTCAAGAAATTGCATGGTTCTGCTCCGTGTGTGCGGCTGGAATACGGCGCGTAGGGGGTGTTTGCCCATGAGCGCCGCCGTTTCGAGCGTAGTTTTGACCTCTGACGGGTGATGTGCGTAGTCGTTATAGACGGGCACGCCGTTTACCTTGCCGCGATACTCGAAACGCCGCCCTGTGCCCTTAAACGTACCCAAGGCCTTGGTTATCTCGTCAAACCCCACGCCCAGTTCTAAGCAACAAGCCGCCGCCGCAACAGCGTTTTTGACATTATGCGCCCCATGAACGGCCAGATTTATATTGCCCAACCGCTCATTTCCGCGGTAAATGTCAAACGCGGGATGTCCGTTTTCGTCGAAATGTATGTCCTTAGCGGTCACTTCGCCATCCCAAAACGTCACTACCTTGCATTTGAGCGCGTCTAAATCAAGCCCCGTTTGGTTGCCGAGCACTACCAGTGTACCGTCTTCGGGTATCAAATCGGCAAATGCCGTGAACCCATCGCGCACATGTTTTACATCACGGAAGAAGTCCGAGTGGTCCATCTCGACGTTCAGAATCACGCCAACGCGCGGGCGAAACGCCAAGAAACTCAACTTATACTCGCAACTTTCAACGATAAAATAGGGCGAAAGTGTAGCTGATTCCTTCCAATACGCGCCGAAATTCAGCATCAACCCGCCGTTTAGCACTGTTGGGTCAAGCCCCGCGCTCTCCATGATGTGCCCAATCATGGCCGTAGCTGTTGTCTTCCCATGTGTACCCGCCACGCACACGGGCACGTCAAAGCCGCCCATCATCTCGCCGAGCGCCTCAGCCCTGTCAAGAATCGGAAGACCGCGCCGTCTTGCCTCAATTATTTCAGGGTTATCGGGTCGGACGGCGGCATTCTTGATTACTAGCCCCGTTTCGGGTGGTATGTGTGACGCGTCATGCCCGATTGAAACATTTATGCCACGCTCGGTTAAGTGTTTCGTTATCTCTGATGCTTTGATGTCTGAACCGCTCACGCAATAACCGCGCCCTAAGAGCATTTCAGCCATAGCGGACATCATCACGCCGCCGATTGCGATAAAGTGTATATGGTCAGCGTTAATCCCGTCAAAACGGGCATGTTCTATCAATTGGATTCCCCCGAATTAAAGTTTGTGAAATGGGGTCGCCTAAAGACGACCTAGGAGTGTGCCGCCTAATGGCGGCAGAGTTTAAGGTTTCAGCGTCCAGCCGATTTTGTTTACCTGCCGCGCACGGGCTATTGCCAAAACTTCACCCTCGGGCACATGGTCGGTAATGGTTGAGCCGGCCGCAACATACGCACCTCTGCCGACTGTGACGGGCGCGACAAGGTTTGTGTTACAACCGATGAATACATCATCCCCAACAGTACAACGGTGTTTCCTCTTGCCGTCATAGTTGCTTGTTATCGCGCCGCAACTGAAGTTCACGCGCTCCCCGATATCAGAATCGCCTATATAGGCCAGATGAGATGCCTTCGCGCCATTCCCCAAAGTCGAGTTCTTCACCTCAACGAAATCGCCAATCTTGCAATGTTCGCCGATAACCGAGTTCGGGCGCACATAAGCGTAAGGCCCAACGGACGTAAACGCCCCAATAACGGACTTTTCGAGCGTGCTGTTCTTGATAGTTACATTATCACCTATCGTCATATCCGTTAAACTGGAGTCCGGGCCTACTTTGCAGTTCGCGCCGATTATTGTTTTACCCATGATATAGGTATTCGGGTAGATAACCGTGTCCTGACCGATTACTGCGAAAGGGGAAATGAAGGTCATGCTTGGTCTGATAATCGTCACGCCGTTTGCCATGAGTGCCGAACAGACCTGTTGCCCGAGGGCTTCGCTTGCGAGCGCGAGCCGTTCGCGTGTATTCACGGGTTTGAACACATCACGCGGGATGTTGTCCTCGCTGTACATGGTGTTTTGGGGCAGTATCGCTATCAGTTCACAGAGTTGCTTATCAGCCAACGCGCCTTTGACACTCACGATGGCCACTTCGTCCTCCTGATAACACGGTATCACCGTGTCGGGCTGTTTAATCGCGCATTCAACGCCCGCCGCCGACAGTTGCGCCAAATCGTCTAACACGAACAGATAGAGCGCTTCAGCGTCGAAGCTCTCGGGGCGCTCTTCCAAAATCTCCGTAACACCCGCGTCCATAAGTGCCTTCTTGACATATTCGATTATCTGTATCCCCAAAATCTCGTGCATTGACGAGTGTTTATCGGATTTCATCTTATCCTGTTTGGTGTCGCTGACTAAAATGGCCTTTACGTTTAACATACCTACCAATCCTTTACGAGTTTGTAAATACATATTAACATAATAATCCACCCCCGCGCAATGACAGACAAGCAAAAATTTTACGCAATAAGTCCAATAAGTCAATTGACATTTTGGCCTTTACAAATTAAAATAACGGAAAGACTAAAGATTAACAATACAAAATTTCGAGGTGCTCATGTTACTGGCTATTGATGTAGGCAATTCGCATACGGTGTTTGGCGTGTATGACGGCGCGGCGCTTAGGTGTACGTGGCGCGTTCGCACAGACGCGGCGCGGACGGCTGATGAATACGGGCTGATTATAAGGGGTTTTCTCAACAACTTTTCGATAGAAGGTATAACGGACAGCATGGTATCGAGTGTTGTACCTCCCGTGAATGTCAACTTAACCGACGCGCTGTTTAGGTATCTGGGCATCAAAACTCAATACGTGAGTGCGCGGCTTAAAATGAACATTAAATTGCCTGAAATGCAGGGTGACCCCGTTGAAGTCGGGGCCGACCGCATAGCTAATGCCTGCGCCGCCTATAATCTGTATAACGGCCCATGTATCATTCTTGATTATGGCACGGCGACAAAGATAGATGTTGTAGACGAAACAGGCGCGTTTGTCACGGGCATTACGTCACCGGGCTTGCGTATCCGTGCCGAAGCGTTGTTTAGCCGCGCGTCACTGTTGTCGAGTGTTGAACTAAAAGCACCGCCGTCAATAATAGCGCGAAATACGACAGAAAGCGTACAGGCTGGGCTAATCTATGGTGTAATAGGCGAAACCGTCTATATTGTGGACATGCTCAAAGAAGCCCTCGGTTGGACAGACACATTCACAGTCGGCACGGGTGGTCTATGTGAGCGCATTATGAACGAAACGGATATAATTCACAAATATAACCCGGAATTGACGTTAGAAGGTATACGCATATTATGGGAAATGAACAGATAAACGCGGCCGCGCCGATAAACATAGGGGGTATAACACTCCCTAATCGCGTGTTCTTAGCGCCTATGGCGGGCATAACGGACACGGTTTTCAGGCGCATATGCCGAAGGCACGGCGCGGGACTTGTCGTTTCGGAAATGGTTAGCGCCAAGGGCTTTGCATATAATAATAAGAACACAACCGCCATGCTTGAAGTCGGCGCAAACGAACACCCCGCCGCCTTACAGCTTTTCGGCTCTGACCCCGCTGTTCTCGCAGAAATGGCGCGGCGGTTAAGCGACACGGATTACGTGACATTTGATATAAACATGGGTTGCCCCGCGCCTAAGATAGTCAGAAACGGCGACGGCTCGGCACTTATGAAAGACCCGTCGCTTGTGGCGAGAATTGTGGATGCGGTCGTCAAGGCTTCAAAGAAGCCCGTTACTGTCAAGATACGCGCGGGCTTTGATAATGAACACAAAAACGCGGTTGTGATTGCGCGTATTATCGCGGACAACGGCGGCGCGGCTGTCGCTGTTCATGGGCGCACGCGAAGCCAATTCTACAGCGGTAAGGCAGATTGGGATATCATAGCCGGCGTGGTTAGCTCCGTCAGCATACCCGTTATTGGTAACGGAGATGTGGTAGACGCGCTCACATGCGAAGAAATGTTTAGGTACACAGGTTGCGCGGCTGTTATGATAGGGCGGGGCGCAATGGGTAATCCGTGGGTGTTCGACAGTTGTGTCGAATACGCTAAAACAGGTGTAATACCGCCGAAAACGCCGTTTGATGAACGAATTGAACAGGCCCTTGCCCATACACGCGCCCAGATAGATTATATCGGCGCAAAACGTGGCATACCTGAAATGCGGGCGCATCTGCACCACTACCTAAAGGGCTTTCGTGGCGCAAGTGAGGCGCGGACGCGCATAAACACGGCGTTGGATTATGAAACAATAGAGGAAATACTTTTAGGACTTCTTTCTGACTATTAGACCTCTAACGAAACTTTCGTTTTTGTCGTTCTTTCGCAACCCGTTTTTCGGGTTATGAGAGAACCCTAATTATAACTTGGAGTGATTATTTTGGGTAAGGTCTTGCTTGTGAGCATGGACGCGGTCGGTTCTGACGCGCTCGGTTTGCTCGCGCAAAAGCCCTTCATGTACGAATTTCTGCGGGGCGCGGTTCTGTCTGTGGGGCTTAGTTCCGTTTTTGTTACAAATACATACCCGGTTCACACGTCCGTTGCTACGGGAGAGTTGCCCGAGAAGCACGGCATACGCTCGAACATGACGTTTTCTGTTGACGGTAGTGCGCCTAAGTGGATTACCGATTGTCACAACATCAAGGTCAAGCCCCTGTGGGTACGCGCCGCGCTTATGGACAAGGACGTGGCGGCGGTTATGTGGCCTGTTACGGCTAATGCTGAATTTATAAAGTACAATATACCCGAGGTCATGGCTGAACCCGGCAAGAGTCAACTCATGACCAGTTTACGCGCGGGTTCGGTTTTGACACAGATAGTCGCATACATTAAATACCGTAAATACCTGTCAGAGATACTCCAGCCGGGTTTAGACTGTTTCGCGGCGGCGGCTATGTCAGACATAATACGGCGCAAACACCCCGACCTTATGATGATACACTTCACGGCGTATGACTCGGCGTGTCACGAACACGGCGTAGGTAGCCCCGAAGCCCTCGCCGCGCTCGACATCTTAGACGACAATTTCGGCATGTTAAGACGCGCAATCTCTAAAAACACGCATGTAATTGTATTCTCTGACCACTCTCAAATCAATACACATACCACAATCAACCCGAACAAACTGCTTTGGCAGGCCGGTATTGTTAAGACATGTGACACTCATGTAGAGTGTTGCGGCGGTACGGCTTATTTCCATGGCGGTTGTCGGTTAAATACCATAAAAGAGGCGCAAGAACTTCTTTCTGTTAGTGAGGGTTTTGGGCGCTATCTCACTAAGGCAGAGTTAAAGGCTTCGGGTTATGACAATGTGTTGTTTGGCTTCGCGGCGCGCCCGGGTTATGAATATGGTGACGAATCAAAACCACATCGCGCCAATCACGGTTACCCGGCGGATTATGACAACTACGGCGTATTCGCCGCTATTGCCGAAGCCCCCGAGTCATCTAAAGGCATACGTATAAAGAGCCTATTGGACATCTGTGGTATTGTGGAAGAGCTATTGCAGCGGTAGGTCACTGTCGGCTTAGCCGACAACCTTCACCCCAACCGGCTTTGGCCGGTTCAATTTCGGCTGTACACCGCGATTGCGGAATAAATAATACGGAGGCGAACTGTGGCAAAAGACAAACTCACAACGGTAGAACGCTCTTGGATAATGTATGACTGGGCGAACTCTGCCTATGCGACTATTATGCTCGCGGCTGTCTTTCCCATCTTCTTCACGGGTATTTGTGACAGTCAGAATGTACCTGGCGATTTTTGGTGGGGTATCGGAACGAGTATATCGACATTCACTGTCGCTATACTTGCGCCCGTAGTCGGCGCTTTGTCGGACTTCAAGGGCTATAAAAAGAAGCTGTTCACGCTGTTTCTAACCCTCGGCATTGTTTTCACGGCATGGTCGGGCTTCGTGGGCAATTGGCAGTTACTGATTGCGGGTTATATCATCTCGCATATCGGTTTCTCGGGCAGTTGCCTTGTAAACGACGCGTTCCTTACAGATGTGACTACGCCTGACCGAATGGACCGCGTGTCCAGTTTAGGATTTGGCATGGGCTACATAGGTGGTAGTACAATACCGTTTTTGATGAGCATCTTACTGATTACGTTTGGCCCCAACTTCGGCATAGAAACAACACTCGCCGTTCGTATAAGCGTGTTGATTGCGGCGGTTTGGTGGGGCGTATTCTCGATTCCGTTTATGAAGAACGTGCGCCAAAAATATGGCATAGACAAGCCCGAATCAGGCTTTTTGAAACAGGCGTTTATAAATGTTGGGCATACGGCCAAACGCATAGTTAAAAACAAGGGCATGTTACTGTTTTTAATCGCATTCTTCTTCTATATTGATGGGGTAGGTACGGTAATCAGTATGGCGACCAGTTACGGCACGACACTGGGGCTTAATAGTGTTATGATGATAGTTGCGCTCATGGTGACACAACTCGTGGCATTCCCTTGCGCTATACTATTCGGGCGATTGAGCGGCAAACACGGCTCACTGAATATGATTACCGTGGCCGTTGGTGTTTATATGGTCATTTGTATTCTCGGTTTCATTATGGGTTTCGGGCTTGAAGAGGGCTTCCTCACGAACGCCCAAGCCACTACCATATTCTGGGGGTTATCTGTTCTTGTCGGTATGGTTCAAGGTGGCATACAAGCCATTTCGCGCTCCTATTTCGGTAAACTCGTCCCGCCGGAAAACGCGGGCGAATATTTCGGTTTCTTCGACATCTTCGGCAAGTTCGCCGCTGTTATCGGCCCGATGTTATACGCCACAACAAAGGGGCTGACAGGTCGCAGTTCGTTCAGTATTCTCTCGATTATATTGCTGTTTACGGCCGCGCTTATCATCTTGCTGTTAGGCAGAAAACATATGGCGAAATAGGCAAAAGGGCGGTACGTTAAGCGTACCGCCCTTTTTGCCACACCAGTCCACTTGAACCGAGCGCATATATTCCTCGAGATAATAAAAATGCAACCGCCTTTCCTCAATAAAGACGACTGCATTTCCTGTAGAGTAGGTGTTTCCGGGATTTGTCATTGCATTGGGGAGTGCAATGATTTTGTGAAAAAATTGGGGGTTTTCACACTGCTATTGTATCATTCTATAGGGCGCAAGTGTGCATAAACTTTCAAAATTCCACAAAATCTTTTTATGCAATTTCACGGGCATTTCTCGTGTTTTTGCACAAGCGGAGTTAGTGGGCGCGTATACGCGGTTTACAAGGTGTCAACTACCCAAATCCTGTAACACACGGTAAAGCTCGTCACTGCCCCGAATAGCTATACCCTCTTTTACACGTTCGAGTTGGTCAAACGGAAGACTCGCGACAGGCGTTTCGGTAATCTGCTTTAGAAGCGGTTCCGCGCCCGTATTCTCATAATAAACGGCAACGAACCCGTCAAACTCCGTCACTAGAAAGACCTGACCGCTAAGCCCCTCAACAACGCGCTGCAATACTACCGTGTCTGCGCTGAAAAACGCAATCTGCCAATCGGGGAAAGCCCGAGCAACCTCTTCTTCACTGCGCCCAATCAAATGGTCAAACGCGGGCTCCTCCGCGCGTTCTATCACATCATCACCGCTGAAAATCGTGTCGAACAGAAAAACCGTATCGGGCGTGACAAGCGCGTTATTCTCTATCAACTCGTTAATCACCGCGTCACTCATGCCCGTTTGTGCCACTGCATCAGCTGTTGAAGCCGGCGTGTCAGCCGCAACCACGCGTGCGCCCAACGTCTTAAATGCCGCGCCGCCCAAAAGCCCGGCCGATGCGAAAAACGCACACAGCCCACCAATCAATAAGTAGTTTTGTTTCATCGAAAAACCTCCATTTAGGGCTTTTCGATAATCATTACCAATTGATTGAATGTTTATACATATTTATTCTGCACTTTCGGTATTTTTCTGTGTAATCTTTTTCAAAACATTCATAGCGTTAATAGCCGTCGGAAACCCCGCATATGGCACAGTCTGAATAATGATTTCTTCAATCTCTTGTTTAGTCAAACCCACGTTAAGCCCCGCATGTATGTGTACATCCAATTGAGGTTCGCGCCCACCTAAACATGTTAGCATTGCGATTGTGGCGATTTCTCTTTCGCGCAAAGATAATCCATCCCTGCAGTAAATATCACCGAACGCAAATTCAACAATATATCGCCCTAAATCGCCAAGGTTCTCAGTAATCTCAATTCCTGTTTTGCCATCTACCTCAAATAGTTTTTTAAGACCCTTTTCAAATCTGCTATTATCACTCATTATGTTATCTCCTTATTCAAAACATAGTTTTACAACCGCATACATGATTATTCCTCATCGCCAGTCCGATTGTACAGATTAGGGCTACCCCGTTTTCTGTTAATTGTTCGCGAACGAAACCACAAAACGCCTCCCTGTCCTTGTCCAACAAAATCATATGAAAGACATGGTTTCTTCTACAATACCCGAAGGCTCTTTTGAGAACCACTCTAAAGACTGTTGATGAATCTGTTTGCATCTATCGTCATAGCCTCATAATATTGCCTGTCGTTCATAATCTGCCCTCAAAAATTGTTATAATAACAAAAATCGCTGAACTCACGTCCAACGACTTCTTAAAACAAAACTAGGCAGGAGGGATTTGAACCCCCGGATGATGGAGTCAGAGTCCATTGCCTTACCGCTTGGCGACTGCCCAACAATCTATATATATTATAACCAGTTTTGGGATTTTGTCAAGTCTTAGCGCGAAAATTTTCACACGCGTGACTGCTTGCCAATCGTGTGTCGACGTGGTAAAATCTATTACATATCATTTTGGGAGGTTGTAATGGAGGTAATTATTCTTTCAATCATAGCCGGCGTTGTTGGAACAGGCACGGGTGGTTTAATCGCAAGTTTTCTGGGTAATACGTCTGACCGAATGACCAGTGCGTTGCTTAGTTTTGCGTCCGGCGTGATGATTGCTATTGTATGCTTCGGGCTTATACCGGAGGCACTGCTTATAAGCGGCTTAGAAGTTTGTATCGTAGGGATACTGTTGGGGGTTCTTGTGGTCTTAGGGCTAAACCGCGCTGTTGATAAATTCACGGGCGCACCGGCGCCTATACATGAAACACCTGAAGAGCTCTATCATCAAAGCCCCGTCATAAGACAGAAAGGCTTGTTAAAATCAGGCTTCATTATGCTAATGGCAATCGGGCTTCATAACATCCCAGAGGGTTTGGCGATTGGTTCGGGCGGTAGCTATAATTTGACACTGGGACTTGCGCTGGCTGTTATGATTGCACTACATAATATACCCGAGGGCATGGCGATTGCTACACCACTTATTGCGGGTGGTCTATCGCGCTCACGCGCTGTTTTTTTGACTACTATAAGCGGGGCGCCTACGATTATCGGCGCGCTGTTGGGTATGCTTTTGGGTGAGATTTCTCCAACAGCTATTGCGCTATCGCTTTCGGGGGCGGGTGGGGCGATGCTCTATGTTGTGTTTGGCGAGATAATCCCACAATCGGTTGTACTGAATAAGAACAGAACCCCAACCATGATTGCGCTGGCGGGGATTGTAATCGGTATGGTGATTACTCTGGGCGGTTTCTAGCCTTTACTTCAAAAACTCTTCCCGAATCCGCTCTATTACCTTTTTCTCTATTCTCGAAATCTGAACCTGGGACACGCCGATAGCTTCGGCGACTTGTGCCTGGGTTTTTTCTTGAAAGTAGCGCATGAAAATGACCGTGCGCTCACGAGCGGGCAGGGTGGCGAGTATCTGTTTGAGCGTCAGAGAATCAACAATGCTCTCGTCGTGGCTGTTTTCGCTCTTGATTTTGTCTATAAGAAGCGACGACTGACCGTCATGGGGGTCACTTGTCGCATAGATAGATTCGACCTCATAACCCGATTCGAGCGCAAGCGCAAGCTCTTCTGTATCGGTGTTGAGTGTTGCCGCCAACTCCTCCATTGTCGGGCTGCGGTGAAATTCATGCTGAATGCGCTCAATCTCGCGCTTGGCGCGGACGGACAGCTCTCGGAGGGGTCGCGACACCTTCAACAACCCGTCATCACGTAAGAATCGCTTGATTTCGCCCATAATCATCGGCACGGCATATGTCGAAAAGCGAACGGAAAAGGACGTATCGAACTTGTCGATACACCGAATAAGCCCAATCGCGCCGATTTGGAAGAGGTCTTCCATTTCAATGCCGCGGTTATGAAACTTCCGAACGACACTCCAAATCAACCCCGTGTTCTGGCTCACGAGAAGGTCGCGGGCTTCGCGGTCACCCGCCTGTGCGCGTTCTATCAGCTCATATGTGTTCACCGTGTCGCTCATAAAATCATGCCCCCTGCAAGCGCGGTTAATGGTTTGCGCCCGTCTATGTAATTATTCCGCAAGGGTCTTAGTCATCACAACCGACGTACCCGCGCCCGGTACACTTGTGACCTCCACGTTGTCCATAAAAGTTTCCATAACCGTAAAGCCCATGCCACTGCGCTCGGCCTCGGGTTTGGTGGTATATAGGGGCGAACGCGCAAGCTCAATATCCGTAATGCCCACGCCCGTATCACTGACCGTGACGGTTATAACCCGCGCTTCCTGCGATAGTGTCAGGCACACAAGCTTGTCCGCTCCGCCGCCGTCATAACCGTGTACAATCGCGTTAGTGACGGCCTCCGATACAGCCGTCTTAATGTCCGTCAGCTCCGCTACAGTGGGATTGAGCGGCGTAAGAAATGCCGCCGCTAACACCCGCGCTAGCGACTCGTTCTGAGATATTGCGCAAAACCTTGTTTCAAGCCAATTATCCGGCATGATAACCCCCCTCTAGAGCACGCGCCGCTTCATCAGCATCCGCCGCCTCCCGCATGAGTTTATAAAGCCCCGAAATCTCGACAATCCGCCGTGCCGTATCCGTTAGCCCGGCTATTACAACAAACCCACCCATAGCGTGCGCCAGCTTATACCGCCCAATCAGAAGCCCAACGCCCGCCGAGTCCATAAACCCAACCTTCGCGAAATCAAACACAATATGCAAAGTCCTACGCCGCTCATACTCACTGTCTATAACCTCACGCATTACTGCCGCCGCGTGGTGGTCAATATCACCATCAGGCGCGACAATCAGACATGCGCCTTTTTGCCTTATTGAAAGCTCCATCAACATTCCCCCAAAGGTATCGCAAAACTGCTTGTACATATAATAAACAAAGCCCGCCCTTTTTGCAAGAACGAGCTTTGTTGAAGTATGAGAAGATTTGACAAATTGTGTATGTAATCTATTACAAAATTACCTTGCAATAGAATTGCGCCGCAGTGAAAAAGTATTTAATCGGGGCTTCGAGTCACCCCATACTTCTATTACTATACGTTAAACCGAATCAAGACAACATCGCCGTCTTTCATTTCATACTCTTTGCCCTCAACGCGCACAAGCCCATTTTCTTTTGCGGCTTGAGCTGAGCCAAGACGGTGTAAGTCGTCAAACGCCGTGACTTCGGCACGGATAAAGCCGCGCTCTAGGTCAGAGTGTATAACGCCCGCCGCTTGGGGGGCAAGAGTGCCGCGTTTGATTGTCCATGCGCGGGTTTCTTTGGGGCCTGCGGTTAAAAAGCTGATAAGCCCGAGAGTTTCATAGCTTTTGGCGATTATCTGGTCTAACCCGCTCTTCTCGATGCCTAGTTCGGCGAGAAACGCCGCCTTTTCGTCATCGGGCATGTCTGAGAGCTCGGCTTCGAGTTGGGCGCATACGACAAAAACGGGGCTTTCAGCGCCGATTAGGTTTTTTAGCGTAGTTACATAGTCGTTGCCGTCAGGCAAATCGTCTTCGGCGACGTTGGCGGCATATAACACGGGCTTGTCCGACAGTAGGTTGAGTTGGGGGAGTAATTCGCGCTCCGTATCGGTCAAATCAACGTCGCGCGCCGAAACACCCTTATCAAGTTGTTCACGGAGTTTCTTAATGAGCGCCGTCAAAGCCTTGCTTTCGGGCGTGTTGTTCTTCGCCTCTTTCGCAAAACGGCGTTCAAGGATTTCTATGTCAGATAGAATGAGTTCTAAGTTAATCGTTTCAACGTCGCGGCATGGGTCAACCGTGTTGTCAACGTGTATGACGTTTCCGTCATCAAAACAGCGTACCACATGCACAATCGCGTCTACTTCGCGAATATGCGACAGAAATTTATTCCCCAAGCCAGCGCCGTCAGATGCTCCGCGCACAAGCCCGGCGATGTCTACAAACTCAACCACAGCGGGCACAATCCGCGCCGAGTGGTGCATGTCAGACAAAAATTGTAACCGCCAATCAGGCACGACAGCCACGCCCACATTCGGGTCTATCGTACAAAACGGATAATTCGCTGACATGGCGCCTGCCTTTGTCAGCGAATTAAATAGTGTGGATTTCCCCACATTGGGCAAACCTATTATACCTAATTTCATATTGACCTCTTACTCAAATTTTTCGAAGAACTCGCGAATCCTCATGCCAAGCATGATTGCGTTGACAGCCAAGAGCACCAAGAGCAAAACGCCGATGACCTTCTCGCGTTTGTCTTCCTGCTCAAGCTCAATCTCTCTCTCCATTTCTTCGAACTTTGCCTTGTCGGTTTCTTTCTGTGCTACTCGATAATGTCTTGTTGCGGCTCGTGCCATAGAAAACCCTCCTTTTATAATAACTATTCTAGCGCATATCGTGCATGTTATTACTGTTTACAAAAATTTTGTTGTACAAAGCCCAGCTCGTTGCCGTCTAAGTCTGCTATCGTGAATTTCCGCGTGCCGTAGGGCATGGTTTTAATCGGCTCTATGACGCTCACTCTGTTTTTGAGCTGCTCCCAAAGCGTATCAGCGTCGTCAACATCAAAATTGAACCTGCCATAAGACGGCACGTTCTCACTGACCGCAATGGCAAACACCGCGCCCTCACCACAAGCAAAATCGGCGTATGACCACATTTTGTTGACATCCGCACCCGTGCATTCAAAGCCCAAAACGCCCTCATACCATTCAATCGCCCTATGTAAATCCGATACATTGGCTCTGACGTGATTCAGCCTCGTCTTCATAAATACCTCTACACCACTGCTACATTAAAGTGTACGCTAAAAGCTGCCCTAATAGACAGCTTCTTTCAATAATAACGACCCAGAAGGGGCTCGAACCCTCGACCTTCGGCGTGACAGGCCGACACTC
>CAZOVK010000051.1:0-16989 GCA_964583165.1 uncultured Defluviitaleaceae bacterium
TTTTGTCAATCATTGCCCAGAAGTCGGCAAAACCGTATGTTGGGTCGTAGTAGTTAATAATCGTCGATAACGCCGTTCCGTGCGTACCTACTACAATGTTTTTGCCACTGTGTTCAGTGATGACACCGTTCAGCGCGGCAATATTTCTGCTCTGGACTTCTGACAGCGATTCGCCCGAATTGAGTTTGTACGAAAAATCCGTCCACTGTTTGAAGGAGAATGCCTTGAAGTCGTCTACCCAAGTATCGTCTACCTTGCGTTCCCTAAAATCATCAATAATACTGACTGTGAACCCGAACTTCTCCGCAAACCCGAAAACCGTGTCAAAGGCGCGTTTGTATGGGCTAGACAGGACAATATCGATGGACTTGTCACTTAAAAAGTCCGTTACAAGCTTTACATCACGTTGCCCCTTTTCACTCAAAGGGCGCGTTTTCTCATCTCCCACGCCGTGTTGTGATTGTGCGTGGCGAATAAAATATACGGTTGTCATAAATCCCCCTCTTATTTGCTTTCATTGACTAAGATTAGATTATACCATAATACATGATTATTTTAAATTGCTATAAACGCAGGAATGATGTATAATAATCGATGTTATCGCATTCCCGCATTTTAGCTTGAAGACTGACGCTTTTATTCAGATGTTTCACGGCGTGATTCAAGATAAAATCGGCAATGCTCAATTATTGATAGGGGTTTATTATGCAAAGACGCAAACAAAGTTATGAAATGAACATGATAGAAGGGCCAATCGTAAGCAAAATCCTTCGCTTTGCGGCCCCTCTTATGCTCACCAGTATTTTGCAACTCTTCTACAGCGCAACGAACATTGTTGTCGTCGGGCAGTTCGCAGGCAAAGAGGCACTGGCGGCTGTCGGCTCGACCGGGCCGCTCGTGAATCTGCTCATCAATGTGTTCATTGGGTTATCTGTGGGCGCGAGTGTTGCCGTTTCAAAGGCATATGGCGCTAAGGACGACCGCGCCATTCACGAAACCGTACATACAGCAATCGCTATTGCACTGGTGGGTGGCGTTGTGCTTGCGGGGTTCGGTTTTTTGCTTGCCAAACCCTTGCTGACGCTGATGGGTACGCCCGATGATGTGCTGACGCTGTCCGCACTCTATATACAGATATTCTTCCTTGGGATGCCCGCGAATCTGCTGTTTAACTTTGGCTCGTCTGTACTTAGGGCTGTCGGTGATACCAAACGACCACTGTATTTTTTGGCTATCTCCGGCGTTGTTAATGTAGCGCTTAACCTTCTGTTCGTCATTGTATTAAACATGAGTGTCGCGGGTGTAGCCCTCGGTACCATTATATCGCAAGCCATTTCGGCAGTTCTCGTGGCACGCTGTTTGATACATTCTGACGGGCCGTTGCGTTTGTCTTTGAAAAAGCTAAAGATTCACAAAAGCCGTATCATGCCGATTATCAGCGTAGGGTTACCCGCTGGCATACAAGGCTCGCTGTTTTCAATCTCGAATGTGCTTATTCAGTCAACCATTAACAGCTTTGGCTCTATCGCAATGGCGGGCAGTGCGGCATCACAGAATGTCGAGGGTTTCGTTTATGCGGCTATGAACGCCATATACCAGACAGACATCACATTCGCAAGCCAGAATATGGGGGCACAACAATATAAGCGAGTACGCCAAATACTGATTAGGTGTATATTCGTTGTCAGCGCAATCGGTATCACGCTCGGCGGTGTATGTATGATATTCTCGGGCCCACTTATCAGCATTTATAACCGTGACCCCGAGGTTATACGATATGGCATGTTGCGCCTATCATTTATCGGGGTTCCGTATTTCTTGTGTGGTATAATGGATGTTATGGTGGGACAGTTACGTGCGCTGGGTTATTCTATTCTACCCATGATTGTGTCGTTGACAGGCGCTTGTGCGCTTCGTGTGGTCTGGATATACACGATTTTCCCGCTGAACCCCACACTAGAAACGCTGTTCTTATCTTACCCCATATCTTGGGCTCTCACAGCTTCTATCCATATTCTTTGTTATCTGGTCGTCGTGCGAAAACTGCCCAAAGAAAACACAGCGCTTCCTCTTGCTGAAAATGTAGCTTAAACATTCGACATAAAAATGGACGGTGACCCCGTCCATTTATTTTTAGTCCTTCTTTAACGGTACTATGCGGATAGCTTCTGCCGGCATACCCGTTTTGCGCTTAACGATGTCCTCTATCTGGGCGATTTCAGCGTCAGATAGGACGGATTTTGATACTACCACGTCAACGGTGTCGTTGTCGATTCTCACGAAGGCTTCGGCAAAACCCTTAGCTTCAATCATGGCCTCTGCCATTGTTTCTTTCTCTATACGCTCTTGAATCGTGAGCATCTGGTTGGCGCATTCGGCCTTCTGTTCTGACGCGACGTTTTCGTTATTGATAAGGCCTAGCAGAACGTCTTTTTGTTTCGAGCGTGACTGCTCACGGTCGAGTTTGGCTTGAACAAAGTAAGACGAGTCAGAAGTTGAGTTCACGAATACCGCAACGCCTGCATCCGAGAAATCGCTATCGTCCTCTGACGCATAGTCAGCGCTGTAATCGTTCTCGTCGGATATGGCTATCTCCCAGTTCAGTTTATCTGAATCGGCGCTGTAAATCTCTACTGTTTCACCCGTCGTGCCGTCCAGCACAAGCGCCTTGATTTCGCCGTCCTCTGTGAGTGCGAGTTCGGGCGCGCCGGTTCTTGCTGTGGGCGCGGATGCGTCCATGTAGTTTAGGTAGCCCGCTACCACAATCATGACTACAAGCGCGGTGATGATAATCTGATTCCTTTTGATACGAAACATTACTTTTCCCCCTTCATTTTTAGTATGCTTACCTTATGTGCTTCTATGCCCAGCGCGGCACATACCGCGCGGGTTATCCCGTCTTTTACTTGCGCGATTCCGCCGCCTTGCGCGACTACAATCACCCCTTCCACTTTTGCTTCGTATTCCTTAATGACTATGGGCGACTCACTGCCGTCTTTTTCGCGGATGACGAGCCGCGAGTCATTTGTCTTGACTAACTCAATTTCTCGCACGCCGCCGTTTTGGTCGGTTTCCTTTGTCTTTTGGGTATCTGATGTCGAGTCTGACGCAAGTACACGTTCACGCGTTGCCGCCAGCGTCACCAGCACTTTAACCTTACCCGCCCCGTCTACCTGTGACAAAATCTCCTCCAGCTTTGCGCCTATTGCTTCTGTATAGGATTCTTCCGTCTTGTCAACAGTGACAGGCGCTAGGTTTGGCATAACTTCTGCTTCTCGGCTTAAACCTGCGTTTAATAAGAAACTCACAGCCAATAACGCAACACCCAAACCCCCAAGCAGAACAATCTTCGTGTGCGTCTTTATGTACTCCAGAAACTTCTCCAGCATGTGCCCCTCCCGTTTTATCTCTCGTTATCGTATAGGGCTAGTCACCATATACAGTTATATATATATTGTCCTCTGGGACATTTAAGAAGTCCGAAATCTGTTTTTTTATAGTGTTTGTTTCAGCGTCTGTTTTTTCGGCTCTGCCGCCCCAGTAGATGGGGTTTACTGGTTCAATGCGGATGCCGAAGGTGCCGTTTGGCTTTGAGTCTTTGTCGTCAAGCCGTATGTATGCCGCGCGGACAATACCGAAGTCGGCGTTATCGTCGGACATCTCTAAACTTATGTTGCCCGCTTTATACTTATCACCAGTGTCGATAAGTTGAGCGAGTGATTTAGAAAGGCTATCGGCGTATGCCGCTAGTGCCTGTTCGCGCTGTGTGTCTGTTAGCCCGGCGCCCTCTGCCCGCATGAGTGACAGCCCGAAATCGTCGTTTGTCCGCTCCCAAATGGAGGCAAGCCCGCCGCCGTTGAACAATACGCGTATCGGCGCGATAACGACAAACATGAGCATTACACCCAAGACCATGCCCATGTAGGGCTTGAACTTTCCACGCGGCATGATTGCGCCCATAAAAGTCAAAAAGATGAGAAACAGCGCGATATTGCGTATGTAGTCGGCGAAAACCGTGAGTATATCCATTGCGCGCCCCCCTTTATATTGAAAGCATTATTATAGTCATAATTACAAACATTACAGCCACAAGGAATGTCGCACCGAGAACAAGAGCCGCGAAGTTGCCACAACCGTCGATAGCCTTGACCAGACGTTCGTCGGCTATCGGTTCAATTAGCCCTGCCGTGAATTTGTATGCTATAATGAAAGCCGAAATCTTAATAAGCGGAATCGCACACAGCGCAACCACCACAAGCACAATCGCGACAAGTACGCCGCTTTTAAGCAGACCGCTATAGTAAAACACCGTGTCTACAGCCGCCGAGAGTGAACCACCCACAACAGGCACGAGCTTAACAACCGTTTTAGCGCCCGACACAGCCGCGTTCTTCATTATCGGCGCAGAGATACCTTGAAGCGTGAGAACGCCCAGAAAGAGCGCGGCGAAACTCTTCAGCCCCCAGCTTATGCCGTTTCTGATGAGGTTTGAGAAGCGCGTGAGTATGTCGCGTTCAGCTAGGTAGTTAACGATATGTAAAATAAGTGATGCCGTCACGAGTGGGCCCAGAATATCGCGGACTATGCGCGTCATGATGTTCGCCGACAGGAGTATCAACGGCGTTGTACCCACGAGTGCGCCGACTGAACCACTCATAGCCGCCACAGTGAGCATAACGGGTATGAACGCCTGCATTAGCGCGTACAAATCGCCAACGAGTTGGCGTGATATACCCAAACAGATTGAGAAACTCGAAAACACCAGCGTTACAATCACGATAAAGTTGACATAGAAACCCATTTCTGCCACGTTTTTTTGGCTGAAATTCGCGGCCAGTGTCTTAAAGAATGCGCTCAACACGGCAATTAAAATCAGGTTTCGCATTAGCCCGCCAAGTGCCGCGAGTTCTGATGTGAGGGTCGAGAGCGCGGCATTTATGAGTGATTTCGGCGATAAATCAAGTTCGCCCGATACGGCTTTGAGCACCAGACCGCGAAAATCAGAGTATGCGCCAAGGTTAAATGATTGTAAGGCCGCGTCCAACTCGCCCGTTTCTACATCCCTTAACTGCCCGCGAACGCCGTCAATGACTGTGCCTTCGGCGTAAACCGTCACACCGCCGAATACCAGAAAGAAGAAAACAAAAAACCCTACCCCGAGCCGCTTCATCTGTACACCTTCCCTATATTAAATCCACAACCTGTGCTATCAGCGCCACAACCACAGGCGCAGAAATGCCCATGATTACGATTTTGCCTGCCAGTTCAATCTTACCCGCGATACTCGTTTCTCCCGCGTCAACGCATATTTGCGAGCCAAACTCACAAAGGTATGCAATACCCATAATCTTGACGACGATTTCAACAAACGGTATACCTATGTCTACCGTGTCAGAGATTTTTCCGATTATCTCAAAGACAGCCGCGAAGTTTGGCAGAACCGAAAACAGAATTACAACACTGACGGCAAGACTTATGAGCACGGCAATACCCGGTTCACGCTGTTTGACTGTGAGCGCGAGTAACATACCGATTACGCCGATTATTACGACACTGAATATGTTCACAGCTCACCCCCGCCGCTAAAGCTTAAACATCGTCTGCACTGATGTAAACAGTTCGTTGATATACCCCGACACCCAGAACAGAACCAACACAATCCCTGCGAGTGTCGTCATCATTGCTTGTTCATCACGCCCTGCGGCGTTCAAGACGCGGTTTAACACCGCAACGAGAATGCCCACGGCGGCTATCTGAAATACCACTTGTATAGTCATAATCTTCCTCCTAAAGTAGAATCACTACCAGCATAAGACCCGTCAGAACACCCAAACTCCGATACAATTTCTGGTTTTTGAGAATCTGCGGCGCGAGTTCTTTCTGCTTTTCGTCTATGTATTCAATGAGCGTGTCAAGGCTGATGTTTTGGGCTTCAATGTCTAGGTGTCCCAGTGTGGCGGCCAGACCACGAATAGATTCTCTGTCGTCGTCAGTCAGTTCAAAGCTTTTCAAGTCAGCGCGAACATGCTTTGTCCATGCGTCGGCAAAACTGAGATTCGCTTCTGTCAACTCATCAGCCACGTTGTTCAAAAAGGCTTCAAGCGGCTTGACGCGTGCCCCTGCCTCCATAAGCGCATATGGTAACGCCGTATGCCTAAACCGTATGTCTGATTTTAGCAGTTTCGCCGCCGCCTTGAAGTTCTCCAGCGCGTCAGAACGGCGCCTGTCGCGCCCGCCCCATTGCAAGCCAATCATCGTACAAGCGACAAAGACACAAAACAGCCCGACGAACTTCACCGTGATTGCTAACACGCTATCCCCTCCCCTATCGCCGAAAAGTCTGCGCCGTATATGGACATACGCCTGTTGCCACGGTTCGAGAGCACGACAAAGCGTTCAAATATACCCATTTTGAGCAGTTCAGCCAGCGCGGGCTTGCGGCGTATGTCGTCAATGCCGTAGCCGTGGCATGTACAGAACAGGGTTATGCCGCCGTTTATAACATCAACAATGGCGTGCACGTCTGATGGCTTGCCGATTTCATCAACAGCAATCACGCGTGGGCTCATGCCACGTAGAAGCATAAACATGCCCTCCGCTTTGGGGCAAGCGTCCAGCACGTCTGTCCGTATGCCCACGTCGTTCTGCGGAATCCCACGGAAACAGCCCGCAATCTCCGAACGCTCGTCCACTATGCCGACAGTGTAACCCGCGTCACTCGTTTGTCTGACCAAATCCCGTAGAAGCGTAGTCTTGCCGCAACCGGGCGGGCTTATTATCATGGTATGAACAGGCGTTCTTCCTATATATTGTATAAGCCCGTCAGCGCAACCTTTAATTTCACTGGCTATGCGTATATGTAAACTACTGATATTCGATATGGTCTTCACGCTCAAACCGTCCATAACTGCCCGCCCGCAAATGCCGACACGGTGACCTCCGGGGAGCGTGAGAAATCCGTTTCTGATTTCCTCGCTGAATGCGTATAATGAATAGTTACTCATAATCTCCAGTGATTCGGATATATCCTTTGCGCTCACATGGTAGGCTTGTCCTAAGTCCCTTGTCAATCGCCCGCCCCCCGCGAAGTCTTCACGCAAGCCCTGCCTAACAACAAGCGGCAAACCCACACGCAACCTTAATTCTGTTGCATTAGGGCAATCGGGCAGTTCACCCCTCACCTTCACCGACAGCGCATCCCTCACGCCTTTTCTCATGTAATCACTCCTAGTTAAGCTTTTGTTTATTCATGTTATGCGTACAAGCCCTTCATAATGCCAAACAAACAAGTCGAAAATTATACTAATCTTTTTTAGCCAAGCAGACAGGAATTTGCATGAAATACAGCATGTATATGTTAGAATTTGCGCAAATAATGAAAACAAAGGGGTTGATTAAATGAACGATTTTGAGTTACCGTCGAATATACGCCAAATCGGCACCATTGGCGGCGGCATGAGGATATATGTCGAGGATTATGTCCATACATACCTGCACCAATACGCCGAAAACGCCGAGCCTGATGAAACACTCGCGTTTCTCATTGGTAAGCACCTGATAATCGACGGCATAACCTATCTGTTTATCAACGGGGCACTACAGGGGAAATATGCGGAGTATCGCGACGGGATTGAGATGTTCACTAAGAAGAGCTTCCAGTATGCTGACGAGCAGATTAAACGCTACTTCTCGGGCTTCGAGATAGTCGGCTGGATGCAGAGCCAACCGGGCTACGGCACACATCTGAACCCGTTTTATCAAGAGTATCATATGGAAACATTTACGAAAAAGTCGGACGTGCTTCTGTGCCTCGACCCGTCAGAACGCGCCGCGGCGTTTTATCTCTGGAATGACGACAAGTCTGCACTTCGTGAGCACAGCGGATATTTCGTATATTATGACAAAAATGAGGGTATGAACGAGTACATGCTAGAGAACAAGGTCAGCGGTGCTGTGAAGCCTGTTCTATCCGCTCCGACACCCACCCCATCAGCACCAAAAGTCACGACAATTCGGACAGAACGCGCACACCCGCGCCTTGCGCCAACACCCGAGCCACCCCCGTCGAAACCGCGTGAATACCGCATGAACCTCAAAGGCGGTGGCAGTGGCGGCGGTACACCGTTACCCGAGCGGCGCGTTTTGAACATGGTCATGGGCTTCTGTTGCGTATTGTTCGTCATCTGTTTCATTATGGGCGCAGGGCTTATTCAGAACCTCGACCGCATAACCAAGATGGAGGACAATATAGCGGTAATCACGACGGCTTATAACTATCTGTCGAGCCAACTCAAACAAGTCGCGTCGCAGCCTGTTTTCGCGAATATCGAAGCCTCGAATAACGCTACACCTACGAATACACCCGCCGCGACCGACCCGGTAGAGATTGACCAAGCCAGCCCGTCGGCATCGGCGACTGCTACGGCATCACCTACGCCCACAACAGCCCCGACACCCACTTCAACACCTTCAACATCTTTCAACACAACAATATTGGAAGATGTACCCGAAACCTATACCGTTCAACAGGGCGACAATCTGAACTACATAAGCCTGCTCTTCTACGGTACAACCGACAAGGTTAAGGAAATTATGACCTTAAACGAACTGTCTGATGCGAATATGATTTACTACGGCAAAGTACTAAAGCTGCCGCGCCGCTAAGAAACGGAGGGCATAATGTTTTCGGGCAATGAAGCGTATGAGGAACTGGCTGTCGGGCTTGTGCATGAGGTGAAAAACCCATTACAACTCGTTTCTGCCAACTTAGATATACTGGAAATGGACGAAACGGAGAGTCAACGAGCGGAGCGCTACAACGCGATACGGCGCGAGTTGTCGCGCGTGACCGAGCTGTTAAACGCATTCATCGGTGGCGTAGGTTCTGAACCAACCCGCATTCTGGAAATCGGAGACATAGTTGACCGTGCCGTTGAACCATTCACTATAGCGCATGAGGAAATCTGCTTTTTGCGTACATACGGCGCCGCCGGCGTTTTCGTTGAAGCGCGTGAACAGGAACTGCTCATGTTGTTGGGCAATCTCGTAAAGAATGCTGTCGAGGCCGTGGGCCCGGGCGGTATCGTCCGTATCAGTTACGAAAAAACCGAAACGGAGGCGATTATAACGGTATGGGATAACGGCCCCGGCCTACCTGAGTTAATCCTCAAAGCCATAACAAAAAAACGTGTCACAACCAAAACAGGCGGCACAGGCACCGGGCTGTCACTATGCCGCCACATAGTCGAGCGTCTGGGCGGCAAGCTGGATTTCCGGAATAGAAACGGCTGTCACGCGGAGGTTACACTACCACTGAAAGAGGTCAACAAATAGATTTATAGAACAAGAGGGCACTGCATCCGAATAGATGTAATGCCCTTTTATAAATCTTTGCGGTAAAAACCCCTACAACAATCTAATAACTGTAGGGCACGGTTATTACCTATCATAAAGTCTACCTTCTTGACGCCAAAGCTTGAAGCGTTCGCTTCTAGTAAGCGCATAGGCTGACCGCTATACTACGGGAAACGCAGAATAACAAATACAAATCACCCGCTTCTCCTAGATGGTGTATACAAGCGTTTACAAGCGGCTTAAAGTATGATAAAATGAAAGAAAAGTTATACCGCTGGGTTAGCCGCCAGACTGCGGCAAATGGGGATTTTTAACCAGCAATTCCGTCGTCGACACGATGATGAAGCATAGGAAAAGTTGGTGTGCTTTTGATAGGTAACGAAGATTATATTTGGTTGAAGATTGGTGCAGTCATGTTAAGGTATGCCCCGAGGCTTACGGCGTAGTAGGTGAAAATCAAGATATGGAACGCACAAAAAGGGTATTGAGGATAGTCAGCTTGGAGACTAAAGAGGGGTGTAGAAAATGACTACTATGGTAAATTTATCACGTATCAGAGAGATAGCAGAAAAATACTACGAAAATGGCGACTTCTACTGTTCAGAAGCAATCATAAAGACGATTATTGAAGAGTTTAGGTTGCCAAAATGCGATGAGGCCATCAAAATGGCGTCAGGTTTTCCAGTCGGTATAGGTGGCAAGGGCTGTACTTGCGGCGCAATTTCCGGCGGGGTTATGGCTATTGGCTTGTTCTTTGGCAGGAGCTTTGGCAAGGACACAGCTGTTCAAAAGGCAATGGAATTAAGCGGCAAGCTATACGATAAGTTTTTTGAGAAAAGAAACTCGTCTTGTTGCCGCGTTCTAACAAAAGATATGACACTAGGTTCAACAGAACACATGAAACAGTGCATATATTTTACAGGCGACGTTGCTTATGAAGCCGCAAAATTAATTGCCGAAGAACTAGGGCTAAAGATTATTGAGTGATTGCGAAATGGGTTGCAAACTGGCTGATTAAGCCGTTCACTGTTTTGGGATTGTAGGTCTTTTCTTTTTAGTAGTGTTTAAGGAGCTCATTCCGCTGAGTTAGCGCGAGATTACATAGCCGGGGTCGTACTTTTGGGATTCATACCTTGTACGGCAATGGTGTTTGTGGGTCACATCTGACAAAGGGCAATCCCTCGTATACTGATCGCTAGTGGATTCGAACGACTTGGTTATCCTTGCCGCGTTTAGACCGATTGTAGCCTTTCTGCTCGGCGTAGGTTGCACATGTACTATTGTAGTAGTAATTATAGAAGTACCCGTTATGCTTATGATAGTAAACACTGCTAACAACACCAAAGGATGGTTTTCTGCTCATGGCCTGTCCTAATGTATTTGAATGTGCCTGTCCGAAAAAAACTTGCCCTAATCATAGGAAATGCTGCGCTTGTGTAGTTAAACATAAAAATACTGATAGCTTGCCGTATTGCTTGTTTTTAGACAATGATGGCGACAAATCCGTCAAGAATTATTACGAAAAGCTGAAAAAACGATTTGCCCAATAACTATGAGGACAAAGCCAAAAGGCTTTGCCCTCATAGTTTGTTCGCCTTTATATCTCATTTAGGGACAATATACTGCATACACATTGCCAAGTGGTTGAAGCCCGACAAAAAACAACCACAAAAGAAGATTAAAACCCATCATTATAGGGCGTGTTTGTCTGGACTCGGCCATATTTCTCACGCGTGGTCGGTCATATTGCATATTTTGTGAAGCAATCGGTCGTTTGCCATCCGTTTGAAATTTCGCTGAGAACTGGAGACGAAAATTGCGTAATACAACGTGTCTGGTCGGCATGGGCTTTGGGGCTTCTATAATAGACGGCATTTCCCTATTTTGTGGCTAGATTGCAGTTTCGTATTTCCGCTTTCGTGGACGACATAGTGACACTGATAAGCCCAATAACGCATGGTTCTATGTCTGCATCGACAATCATATTGCCGTGGTCAGGCGCTGTTTCATCCTCAGCGATATCAGCACTTTCTTTCGTATTGGCGGCGTGCACCTTAAAAAAGCATGTTACCTGGTCTTCGCACTTTGTGATTCAATCAATGAATACGTGGGATTAGGGGGTTCTCCCGACATTTATCCGTGTTTTTTCAACAAGACAAACAGAAAGCTTCTCCCATAATCCCGATTTCTTTGCCACTTGTAAACTCTCGTGGATACCATCGTAAGTTGCTTATTGGGTAATGCCTGCTCTTATAATTAGCTTCTTGACTTCCTCGACTGACGCAACTTTCCCGTAACACATAACTTTCCCGTTTATCATCAGCGCGGGCGTTGTCATCACACCTAGAGCCGCGATTTGGGCAAAGTCTGTGATGTGTCCGACAGGTAAATCTATTCCCATCTGTGAAAGTGCGGCATTGGTGTTTGCTTCAAGGTCATTGCATTTTTTGCAACCACCGCCGAGAATCTGAATAGAACTGCCGTCAGCGACGGCTTTCTTTGCGTCTTGTGCTGCTTCGGTGTTACAGTTGCCGCCACAGCAATCGGTCTTTGATTCTTTCTTCTTTCCGAATAATGCCATAATCATGTCCTCCTATACAAATATGAATTGTAATGCATTAAACGTGTAGCCAATGATGATTATCCCCGCCGTCACAATGCCCACAAAAACAGCAAGCAGTTTGGGCCGTACAGCCTTACGCAACATGATAATTGACGGCAAGGAAAGTGCCGTAACAGCCATCATAAACGACAGTATTGTGCCAACACCCACGCCTTTGAAATACAAAGCTTCGGCAATAGGTATTGTGCCGAAAATATCGGCATACATGGGAACACCTACAACAGTCGCCAACAACACCGAAAGCGGGTTGTTCGTACCAAGTACCATTTCTACCCACTCTTGCGGTATCCAGTTGTGGATGACAGCACCTATGCCTACACCAATCAGCACATATAAAAACACCTTTTTAAGTGTAAACAATAGTTGGTCTTTGGCATATATCGCGCGGTCTTTGCGTGTTAAGTCGGGGGCTTCAATATCAACGCCACCCGATTGCTTGATATACTGCTCTACATACCTTTCAAGCCCGAGTTTGTCAATAAGTGACCCGCCGATAACAGCAAGCACAATACCAACCACTACATAGGCTATGGCGATTTTGCCACCGAACACGCTCATTAGCAGTATAAATGCGCCAAGGTCAACCAGCGGGGAGCTGATGAGGAATGAAAACGTTACCCCAACAGGTAATCCTGCGTTTGTAAAGCCGATAAAAAGCGGAATAGACGAGCAGGAACAAAATGGTGTCACAGTTCCGAGCAATGCGCCCATGAGGTTGGCGAAAACACCCTTGTACCTACCCAGAATCTGCTTTGTTCTCTCCGGCGGGAAGTAGCTTTGGATATATGAAATAATGAATATTAAAACAGACAATAACCACAGTATTTTAATGGTGTCGTAGATGAAGAACTGGATGCTACCACCAATCCGCTCTGTTGTATCTAAACCCAGTGAGGTCAACAACATGCCGATTAAATCATTTAGCCATTTCATACCGAGAATCTGTTTGCCGAAAAAATCCCCTATTTGCATAGATTATCACCTTCCGATTCTGTGAATTCGAGTAAAGTGGATAGCAAATGTTATTCCATTTCCGAGCCCTCAATGCTGATGGTGTAATTTATCCATTTACAATTTTTTGGCACAGAAACAACAACGCTTTCCATATATATTTTCATACTATTATAAGTTTCAAAGTATATTTATCCTCCCACTAGATAGATATTGAAATGCTGGTAGGAAAGAATCTACCTTTTTGAATAGTATAGCACAGAAACGACTCACTTTCTATTGTTTTTTGTGAGCAGTTTACGTGCTACACTAGTTTCCATAATTTCCGCTTAGATTTTGCATTAAAGTATTTACTAAGTTTTCCCCAGCGGCGTTTCTTTATCTCGTAGGCAAACTTGTTAACCGACATACTGAACACGCATTGAGTAAGTTGCTCTGCCATAACCCTGCCATAGTTATCCTCATAGGTATATATCGCGTGTAGTGCGCTTAACAATCTGGGGGGGATTGTAATACCATTTGATTGTATGTAATCTTCATCCGTGGTGTGCTTATCCGTTTTCTGATATGAGTATCGAGCACCACAAAATGAACCCGTGCTATAACGGCGTATTGCAGTATCTGGTTAAGCAGGGTAACTAAAAAACCCTGTCCAAACCGCCAGTAAGGACAGGGAACGAAAGGATACAGTACACGAAACACCTACCTAAAGTGTACTGTATCCCCACCAAAAAGTCAAGGGGGATTTAACATGATAACAACAAAACCTATCGAAGAACTGATGAAAGACCAAGCTTTAGTCGAGTTTGCATAGGACTTTTGCGACACGTTTGACGCGCCAACGCACTACTTTGAGGACTTTATACGCGTCTTCAATCCCAGCCCAATTATGCTTACGGCTGTTTCCCAGTTGTGCAAGCTGTATGAAGAAAGGGCAACCGCCGTCGCGCAGAACAAGTATAGCTTTGACGATATATTCAGCGTAGCGCGGTGTTTAAGAAATGTAGGTCAAGACCAATTGGGCGGGTGATTGATTGAGTATTCGCATAACCATAAAGTACGAAGCCGACAGCGAGCTAGACCGGCTGTTGAAGCTTCTAGCGGGGCTTACCGCTAAAGTGTCCGTAAGACCCGCCAAAGGACGCTATAAACGCGCTTACATAGTCATAAAGTAGTTTGACAAACCCGTCTAGAAGTGTTATAATATAGGCAAATATAGGCATGAGTACCCCCGTCAAGCGGGAAGCCATAATCAACAAGGCATGGGAAAAACAGCGTAGACTGTTTACTCATGCCTTTTATTATTAGTCTACTGGACGTTAAACAGGGGGTTATTATGACCGAGAATGACACGACGAAAGCACAGGAAGCAACGCCGACCACGCCCGAAGCTGACCGCACGTTTACGCAGGATGATGTCAACCGTATTGTCGGCGAGCGGCTGTCACGCGAGCGCGAACGCGCTGAAAGCGAGATTGAAGCCGCGCGTAATGGCTATGAAGCTGACTTCCAACAGCGCATGGCTGAAAAGGAAAAGAAGTTCCAGCGCAAGGAGTTTGTTTTGGCGGCTAAGGACACGCTAACAAAGAGTGGATACCCGGCTGACTTGATAGATATGTTGAATGTTGAGAACATGGACGCGCTTAATGCGTGTATTGAGAAGCTAGACGCAGTGGCGAAGACGAAAGCTGCCGCACCCACAACCTTAGTGAGAGTGGACAGCGGCATGGCGCACGGCGCACCCATTTCGTCGGGCGGTGAGCATGAACGCATACTTGCGGCTATGAAGATAAGAGAATAAGGGGGATATTATGGCTATAGAGCTAGTACCGAAGTTTTTACCCTATGTGGACGAGCAGTTTGCGTTGGAGAGCAAGAAAGCAATGCTTACGAACAGTGACCTTGACTGGACAGGCGCACATACCATAAAGGTTTATAAGATTTCTACGGCGGGGATGAACGATTATGACCGCGCGGGGAGTGGCGGGAAACTGTCGAGATACGGCACTGTAGAAGGGCTTGACGCAACCACGGAAGAAATGACTTTGCGGCGTGACCGTTCGTTTACGTTCGCAATCGACAGGCTAGACCAAGACGAAACAGCCCAGACATTGGCGGCGGCTAAGGCATTGGGGCGGCAGATTCGCGAGGTTGTTATACCAGAGGTTGACACATGGGTTTATGCGGTTATGTGTGAAGAAGCGGGCACGAAGCCCGCGTCCATTGCACTGACTAGCGAGAATATCTATGACGAGATACTGAAAGGTAACAAGGCACTTGATGACGCAGAAGTACCAGAAACAGGGCGGTTCATCATGGTTACACCAGCCGTCTATGTGCTAATGAAGCGTTGTAAGGATATTGTCATGGAAACGAATATCGGCAATGAATTGCGGCTTAAAGGTGTTATCGCTATGATTGACGGGGCTATGGTTGTGAAGATTCCAGAAATAAGATTGCCGAATGGCTTCGGCTTCCTTATCGGTCATCCAGTCGCGACCGTTGCGCCGGTGAAACTGGAGAGCTACAAAGTGCATGAAGACCCGCCGTTTATTTCGGGTTCGCTGGTTGAGGGGCGCATATGCTATGACGCTTTTGTGCTTGATAACAAGGCTAAGGCTTTGTACTATCAGAGGGCTATGTAACCGGCAAAAACCAGATATAACTTGAAGTTTAGCGGTGTCTGGTGAATATTGGGTGTTGAAAAATGTTGAAGTTGGCGCGCCAACAGTGACGCTGAAAACTTGAGCCATAGCGGAGATGTTGACATGTTGGCGCATCCTTACATTCTGAACACCCTAAAAAAGTATGGTTAGAAAAGTAAGTCCTTAAAAAGAGTTATCCTTAGTTTTCTTAGTCCCTAAAAAGAAACAACCTAGTAAAACCTTATGTTACGATACTTATGCGGAGGGGGGTGATGATGTGGACGCTTACAGTGCTTATACGCAATATAAGCCGCTCCTGATGAAGCTATGCCGCCGTTACGCGGGGCGCGGTTTAGACTTCGAGGACTTGTTACAAGAAGCCTACATTGCCACAGACAGAGCCGTAAAGGGATATGACGGCGATAAGGCGGGGTTTATTACTTGCCTTTTCACAATATGCCAGCGGCACCTTTTGCGTGTTATCGAGGACGCAGGCGCGAATATCCGCATACCTAATCACCGACACGCGCAGATTCGGGCTTACAAGCGGTTTGTAGGTTGGTACATCCAGACCAGCGGTGAAGAGCCGCCCATTCGACGCACGGCGGCGGCATTGGGTCTAAGTGAGCGCGTTATATTGGAGATTAGGGCGGCTATGCAACGGTTGCACCCCGTTTCACTGTCAGAGCCTATAGATGATGAAAGCGGCTTGACCGTTCAAGACACAATAGCGGATGAAGCCGTGGGCGTGCATGAGCAGACCGAAGCCGCTGACTGTGGGGCGCGGTTGTTGCCTATAATAAAGGCTACCTTGTCACCGTCAGAGCTTGAAGCGTTCGCGACTACTGGACGCATAGGCTATAAGACGGCGCACAAGCTACAGCGAAACGATGACATTCGGAGAACCTATAGGGAGTATTACGCATTTAGGCATGTGGGCGTGAGTGAGTTCAACAGGACATGGACTTCAAGTGTTGAACACGAGGTTTTAAGGCGGGATTTTGCAAGTAAACACTAAATAAGCACCAAAAACATAATCACCAAGCAAACACTAATACCAGAAACCCGCCTAGAACTTTGATTCTAAGCGGGTTTCTGGTATTGCGGGAGGGGGATTTGAACCCCCGACCTTCGGGTTATGAGCCCGACGAGCTACCGGACTGCTCCATCCCGCGACGTTTAGGGTATTGAGTTTAATCAAGTGCCCTGAAAACCTAACATGAGGAGGAAGGAAGAAAAATAGTAGTAAGCGTACGGTCAATTAGTACTGCTCAGCTGAACATGTTACCATGCGTACACCTGCAGCCTATCTACCTGGTGGTCTTCCAGGGACCTTACGCCATAAAGGCGGCGGAAATCTAATCTTGAGGACGGCTTCACGCTTAGATGCCTTCAGCGTTTATCCGTTCCGAACTT
>CAZOVK010000052.1:0-16847 GCA_964583165.1 uncultured Defluviitaleaceae bacterium
GCCTCCTAGATATGAATTGAATGTTGTCATTGTTGCTGTGAATCACTCCATAATTATACATACTTTTGTAAATTGTGTCAATAGTTGACAGGTCATTTAGCATATGAGTTCTCGCGCAAAGAGTGAGGTATGCCCCTTGCGCCGTTTCGTCCGAAATCTCGCTCGTCAAAAACGCACTTGTCACATGCGGAAAACGCACAGACGCGTAGAAGTTTTTCGGGTTTGTTGCGAACGGTACCCAGTAATAAATAAGATTATCCTCATAATTCGCGGGGAAAAGCTTAGGCATCCATTGATGACCGTACTTATAAAATCTGTCTTTCCACTCCGCGTTGTGCCACGAAATCTCCGTGTCCGCATTAAAATTCCGCGCTATCTCGTCTTGTATCGCCTTACAGACGCGCATATTATCTTTGTGCTCATCTTCTGTCACATACCAAAAGTAGCCATACCACAGCGCGCGCGGTAGCCAAAAGCCCTTAAACCACGGTACAATATAGCCTGAAAACTGCTGGTCCCATTCGTGGTGGGGCACGCCGTGATTATCCGTGCAAATATCGGGCAACCACTTGCGCCAAAGATTCGTGAACGCGAGGGCTTCTGTGTGTATTGTGCTGTCATTAAAATAGTCGTATGCAAACTCCTTGCCGAGAGCATTATAGCGCGCAATATGGAGTTGCCACTCGGGGTTAGTCTTCTGCAATTCATAATGTATAGCCGCACCGTCCACGTTCTCCATTGGGATAATCGAAAGGTTCAGTATTTCCGGCAAATCTTTGTATTTCCTATTCGTTAGCAATTCGCGAATGAGCATGAACGCGCCGTTAGTGCTCGATACCTCATTTGCGTGATGGCGGTTGTTAATCATATGAGAGGGGAGGGCGTTAGTGAGTTTGACGGGCGACACGTACCCTTTCAAATTCGACAGAATCTCAACGGCATAAATCGCACGCCCCTGATAACTCGTCGCCACACGGTAGACATTAAGGCCGCCAACGTGGCGTAGTTGCTCGATGATGTTTAGGTATTGCTCGTAACCGATAACCTCGTCTTCGAGCATGTCGATGTCGTTGATGTCAATAGGTTCATACTCATCGGGTTTCTGTGGTGTGAGAGTGATAACCTCTCCCGCTACGTTAAATCGAACCGCGTCAAAGCTCGAAAGCCATTGTGCGTCTTCAAAGAAGTTGTTTTCGGCCAGTTGAACATAATGGCGCAATGTTTGAACGGCTTCATGCGCGTTCTCTCCCTCAATCACAAATTCAGCCGTCAGCTTATCATCCAATGATATAGAAGAAAGTCGCGCAGTAACACAAGAGAGCTGTTTTAACTCAATAATCCCATTCGGGGTATCGATATAAGGAGCGTTTCGCAACTGTTTGCGCAGTTCAACTCTAAATTTGGGCTTCCCACTTGCCTTTTTGATTATCGGCAGAATCAGCCCGGGCGCATCCCACGCCCTGTCAGCCAGTTCAAGTCCCAAGTTCTTGAAGAAGTCTAGCCCGACAAAATACAAATCTTCATGAAACGCCGACAATGCGCTAATCATATCCGTGCGACACGACAGTTTGTAATCGGGCTCGCTCGCCTCAATCTCTAAGCGCAGTTGCGAAAACAACGGTTGGGGGGCATTCGCCATATCATTACAATAATTGTTTTCGATATACTTCCTACATTCGGGCAATACATGCTGTTGGTAAATATCCCACATGCGTTCTAAGTCTGTGCAAATGCGTCTGTCAAGGAAGACTTCGCCGTTAATCTTGACGAGAAGCCGCCCTGTTGACGGGTGAACAAGCCCGAAACCCTTGTAGCTGTCGAGATAATACCGCTCGCCAAAAACAGCCTTATAATCGTCTTCAAAAACGAGTGAGCCACTCGCGTCATAACCCTTGATTATGTAAGAAACATCAGCGTCGCCCTCAATAAGCGAAAACGTGATGTCCTCGCGCGGGATATTCAAATTCGCTGACAGAATATCATCCACGGGGTAGAGTTCTTGTAGTAATCTTACGGGCGCGTCGAGCCACGCGTTTGAGTCGCCCATTTTGCGGCGGTTTTGCGTGGGCGTTGCGCCGTCTTCGTCGTTCCATTGTGTGCGCCCCTCGGGCAGAAACGGCTTGAACGCAATGTCTACCTTCGCGACATTCAACTTAGCCAATTGCGACATGACAAAATCGGTTATGTAGCTGAAGCCCTGTTTATACGCGCAAACCACACGAACAGACACATCGGCGGCGTGTTCTCCCAGATGCTCGAGAACCTTCTGCTCAAGGCATTCCCGCGTTTCGCGCTCTTCACTCAACACGCCGAGAACTTCAACCCTATCGCCAGGCTTAACCGCGGGAACGACCTCCTCGCGAATAATTCTATCGAAAACATCAGCTTCCCAGTCAATATCAAACTCAGTGGTGAACACGGGCACATCTTGAACATATGTATCGATATTCATTGATGATAACTCGTGGTATCGTTGCTTGAGTTGATTTGAAATCAAATCATCCTTAGGTTCAAGGCAAAGCGTGCCGCTCATTTCAGGTTTTTTCTCGCGCTCCGCTTCTGCTACAGCCAGTTGCCCCTCGAACGTGCGTGCTTGCGCGGTTTTCGTGAGATGCTTCTCATAATCACCCAAACTAACTTCATGCAAATGCGGGAAGCACTCCGCGACAAACGCCGATAACTCGATAAGCCCTTCCTCTTGGCCCTCTAACACAACGACATAACGGTTTTCAGTGCGTTCATCATAGAATCTGACACGGGTTTCTTCCTTAATTATAATGCAGTTACCGCATGTCGGTATTTCTTCTAATAATATGGGGTACATAGCGCCGACCGTTTCAAGCCCAAGCCGCGCCGCCATGTTCGCGGCGGTTGTGGCTGTCGCGAGGTTCCAGTTTTCAACATAAATATGCGCGTTCAACTTATCGGGCACAAAATCGCCGTCGGTATCGAGCACAAAGCCGCAGTCCTTAAAGATGTCAGTGAGCGCACAACCAGACACAGTTGTTTCAAATGGGGATTCATACTGCGCAATATCAGCGGCGTTGACTTGGAAGTAATATTCATCATCATTGATAATCTCGTCAAAGTAGTCAACAACATGGCGCAAGCAGTGTGAGTATGAATCTTTCCCGAAACGGATGACCATTTCATTACCGTCCATCATGACAATGAACGCGCCCATATCGCAAGCGAGCGGCCTGATGTACAGATAGTCAGAATCTCCTTCATATATCGATGCATCCAGCAAAACAGGGAAGTCCAGCGCGGCGGCGTGTTGCCCCACGCGTAACGCCAACTCCACGCACATTTTGAGCGTCAGTTCGGGCGCGTCAGGTTGTGTCAGCAGTTTGATTTTATCGAGTCGTTTCATAGCTCATCCCCCTTTAAGTCTATGCGGCTTGTTTGTGAATATATTCTATCTTACGGTATCGCTGAGGTGATTCACGAAAATAATATCGGGTGGCTCGTGTAGTTCACAAGCGGCGGCGACAGCATAACCCGGGAATTTGTGATAAACCCGATACTGAAATGCGCGTTTGTCTATGCTCTGCCTAACATTCACCTTATCACCCGAAAACTCTACATGTATCTTACAAGGGTCAACGGAAAACCCTGTGCCGATAGCTTTGACAAACGCTTCTTTGACAGCCCAAATTCTACAGAAAATTCGGCTGGTGACAGTGCCGTAAGGGCGCACGGCCAGTTTGATTTCATCACCCGTCAAAACACGCCGCGCCAAGCCCTCTCTTATCTCGCGCTCTTGCTGAATGTCTACGCCGCAAGCCCTGTCAGAAACATAACAGACAGCATAATTGCCCGAATGTGACAGGCTTAGCTTGAAATGTTCAGAAACGGGTTGACCGCTCTCTTCATATCGAATCTCAAATGGCTGTTTTGCGTTCGGAAGAACCTGTGTGGCTGCGTATCTCAACAACATCTGCGCCCCAAGTGACTGCACGCGCCTTTCATAATCGTCAAAACCCATAATGCGCTCGCCGATTTCACGTGGTACAAGTGCGAGCGCACGGTTAAAAGTGCTTAAATCCTTAAAAGCCGTAATATTCGCGGCAAAAATCGAGTTCATTCTACCTCTCCACAACATTCGCGCGACCAAGCATCTCGCGCAATTTTTCTAACAAAAGCGGCTTTAGGTCAACATTGAACCGTTCCGCGAGCTTTTTCCGCTCTTTCGTGGCTTCTTCATACACCATAACGGGTGTATTGCCCGGGAAATCAGCCAGAAACTTACACAACGCCTCAATATCGTAAGTCGAAGCAGCGGATAGTTTGAGCCAAAGCGTGGTATTTGTCGGCTTCTTAGGCGCAACGGGCGTTTGTTCGAGAAACTTAATCTCCTCACAAATTATCGTGGGCGCCTCTTCTTCGCGCACGCTGATTCTACCGCGCACAATGACCACTTGATTCTTGATAATGTTACTGCCACACCTCTCGTAGATGTTCGGAAATACTATCACCTCGGCCGTGCCATACAAATCCTCAATTGTCACAAACGCCATTTGCTTGTTCGACGTTCTCGTGAATTTTATCGAAATGGCGTTAATCAGCCCACCCATGATAACGGGCGTACCGTCTTTGAGTTTCGCCGTGTTGCCAAACTCATCAGCTTCAACGGCGAAATCACGGCTTGTGGTATTAACGAGCCCCTCCATTGCCTGCATATAATCCTGCAATGGGTGACCGCTGATGTAAAGCCCCAAAACATCTTTCTCGCCCTGTAACAACTGTTCCAACGGATATTCCGCTACATCGGGCAAATCATCCGAGTATGTGTCTGCGGGGGTCAACTCTCCGATGTCAAACAGGCTCACTTGCCCCTGTATGTTGCGCTTTTTCGTCTGCCCAATAGAGTTAATCGCGGCTTCATAGACGCGCATATACTGACTGCGCCGCCCACCCAGACTATCGAATGCGCCCGCCCAAATCAGGCTTTCGAGCGCGCGTTTGTTGATGTCGCCACTACCCATACGGTTCACAAACTCGGTCAGACTGTTGAAACGCCCGCCCAGATTGCGGCATGTGACAATGGCATTGACAGTCGGGCGACCAACGTTTTTAATCGCGTTTAAGCCATAGACTATCTTCTTGCCCGACACGGTGAACTGCCCATAACCCATATTTATATCGGGCGGCAAAACCTCAATACCCATGTGCTTACTTTCTTGAATATATTCTGCGACCTTACTTTCAGAGTCCATAACGCTGGTCATGAGCGCGGCCATGAACTCAATCGGATAATAGACTTTAAGCCATGCCGTCTGATAAGCGATAACCGCATAAGCGGCCGCGTGTGACTTATTAAACGCGTATTTCGAGAAGTCCGTGATTTCATCGAAAATTTGCTCCGCTATGTTTTGCGGAACGCCGTTTTTGACGCAACCGGGCACTTCGTCATTCCCAAATACAAAGTTCTTGCGCTCCTGCGCCATTACGTCTGATTTCTTCTTCGACATAGCACGGCGAACCAAATCAGAACGCGCTAAGCTAAAACCCGCCAAATCACGTACAATCTGCATGACCTGCTCTTGATAGACGATACAGCCGTAAGTGTTTTTGAGTATCGGTTCAAGTAGCGGGTGTGTGTAAGTTATCGCGCCGATTGAGCGTTTACCGCGAATATACTTTGGTATAAATTCCATAGGTCCGGGGCGGTACAGCGAAATCCCGGCCGTTAAATCGTCAATACTGCGCGGTTGCAAGTCCTTCATAAAACTCTTCATGCCCGCCGCTTCAAGCTGGAACACGCCGTCCGTTTTGCCCTGTGCGATAATCTCAAACACGCTTTGGTCGGTCAAATCTAATCTGTCTATATCAATGTCAATGCCATGATTCATCTTTATCAACCCGAGCGCGTTGTTGATGACCGTAAGAGTCCTAAGCCCCAAAAAGTCAATCTTGAGTAACCCGAGTTCTTCAAGCGTGTTCATCGGAAACTGTGTCGTCACCACGCCGTCATTGACATTAAGCGGCACATATTCAGAAACGGGCAAATCACAAATGACCACGCCCGCCGCATGTGTGCTCGCGTTGCGTGGCAAGCCTTCTATGCGCTTCGCCATGTCGATTAGTTTTTTGACACTCTCGTCATTCTGATACGCAGCGGCAAGCTCAGGGCTGACCTCCAGCGCCATGTCCAACGTCATTACCAGCGCGAACGGTATCATCTTCGCCACTTTATCAACTTCGTTATAACTCATACCGAGCGCGCGCCCACAATCACGGACAGAACCTTTGGCTTTCATGGTGTTGAATGTGATAATCTGCGCCACATGGTCATTGCCGTACTTGGCGTTCACATAGTCAATAACCTCTTGTCGCCTTTCATAGCAGAAATCTATGTCAATATCGGGCATACTGATGCGCTCTGGGTTCAAGAAACGCTCAAACAGCAGGTCATACGCAATTGGGTCGATATTCGTAATGCCCAGCGCGTAACTGACTAGCGAACCCGCCGCCGAACCACGCCCGGGGCCAACGGCTATATGGTTGTCCTTCGCGTACTTTATAAAATCCCACGTAATAAGGAAGTAGTCTATAAAGCCCATGTTGCTTATGGTGTCCAGCTCATAGTCCATGCGCTTTATGAGCGCGTCAGAAATGTCCGTATATAGAACGCGCAAACCCTCCAGAACGCGCTCGCGCAAATACGCGAACGCATTTACTCCCTCAGGTAGCTGAAAACGCGGAAGTTTATAGTTATGAAACTCAAACTCGACATTACAACGCGCCGCAATCAATTCAGTATTTGTTATGGCCTCGGGGTATTCGGGGAACAGCGCCGCCATCTCCGCGGGTGACTTCAAGAAATACTGCCCGCCCTCGTAAATCATGCGGTTTTCATCGTTCACATTTGTGTTTGTCTGTATACAAATAAGCACGTCGTGAGCGGCGGCATCCTCGGCGGCTATAAAGTGTATATCGTTAGTGGCAACAAGCCCAATGCCCGTTTCCTCTGCAATACGGACGAGCCCGGGCGTGACGCGGCGTTGTTCGGCTAGACCGTGGTTCTGAATCTCTATAAAAAAGTTGCCCTCGCCGAAAATATCGTTATATAACAGCGCGAGTTCTTTGGCTTCGGCGTAAGTTGCGTTTAGAAGCGTGCGTGGTACAGCCCCCGACAGACACGCCGATAACCCAATCAGCCCCTCATGATATTCGCGCAACAATTCAATGTCGATACGCGGGCGGTAGTAGAACCCTTCCGTAAAGCCGAGCGATACTAGTTTGATAAGGTTCTGATAGCCTGTCTGATTCTCAGCGAGTAACACCAAATGGTTATACGCGCTCTCGTTTGTAGAATTCCCCACCTTCGCGCGGCGGTCACCATGTGTGATATATACCTCACAGCCGATTATGGGCTTAATACCCGCCTTTTTCGCCGCTTTATAGAAGTCAACCACGCCATACATAACCCCGTGGTCAGTCAGCGCAATTGCGTCCATGCCCAATTCTTTGGTTTTCGCAACCAGTTCGTTTATTTTCGCCGTGCCGTCCAGCAGGCTATATTCTGAATGCACATGCAAGTGTGTAAATGCCATAAAATCACCAAGAGGGGCGCAAACGCGCCCCGAATTTTTCTACTTATAGTTTAACGCATACGCAAGGAAGTAAGCCAAACCGTTGACTAGGCTTTCCTCGTCTATGTCGAATCTCTCGTTGTGGTGTGGGGCGGTTATACCCTTTTCCGCATTACCACAGCCCACGAAGGCCAGACAACCGGGGGCTTTGTTCAAGAAGAAGCAGAAGTCTTCGCCACCCATTGTCATATCAGTGTGGATGAGCGCCTGTTCGCCTAACGCCATTTTCACGCATTCTTGCCCAAACGCCGCCGCTTTTGCGTCATTGATGACGGGGTCAGTGCCATAACCATACTCAATATCTACAGTCGCACCATAACTTTCGGCTATGCCTTTGGCGATTCGTCTGATAGATTTATCGATAGCATATCGAACATCATTGTTGAATGTACGTACAGTACCCATGATTGTAGCGTCTTGAGGAATGATGTTAAACGCCGTGCCGCTATTAAACGCGCAGACCGAGATAACGGCAGGGTCAATCGCCGCTTTTTGGCGCGTGATTATGCCTTGAAGCCCTTGAACAATGAGCGTACCCACATAGAGCGGGTCAACCGTTGTCTGGGGTTCTGAGCCATGACCACCTTTGCCATGTACGTTTATTATGAAAGAGTCTGTGCTCGCCATGCGTGGTCCCGCGTCAACGGTTATGTAACCCGTTTCGTAACCGCTCCAAACATGCAGGGCAATAACCGTGTCATAATCGAGCCCGCCCTCTTGTTCAAACAACTTTCCGCCGCCCATAGTAATCTCTTCTGCCGGCTGGAAGATGAGTTTGACAGTGCAGTTCAGTTCGTCCTTATGTTCATTCAGAACCTTCGCCACGCCCAGAAGTATCGCCGTATGCGCATCATGCCCACAAGCGTGCATAACGCCGGGGTTCTTTGAGGCGTATTCACAGCTGCTGATTTCTGTCAGCGGCAGAGCGTCCATATCAGCGCGGATAGCAAGGACAGGTTCTTGGCATTTCCCCTCAATTGTAGCCACTACGCCCAATTTGAGGAATGGCACATAAGGAATACCCATTTTGTCGAGTTCGGCCATGACGGTCTTTTGCGTTTCGTGCTCGTCCCACGATACTTCCGGGTGTGAGTGGAAGTGTCGGCGCATTTTCACGAGATAGTCACGCTCATTTTGTGCTGTTTGTAAATAATTCATATAACGTCCCCCTTTTTATGAGTTAATCTTTTCAAACAATGTTTTCCCGCCGTACTTTAGGAAGAACCAAAGCGCAACAGTCGCAAGCAGAAACACGAGAGTCGCGATAATGCCGAATACCACGAAGCTAAGCCCCGTGAAAGCGAATGCAAATCCCAAGAAAAGAATAAGACCAATGATTGTAAAGACATTGCAAAGTACGCTTGTGCCCTGCTTGACGGCTTCCATTTGCGATTTCCAGTCCAGTTTCGGGAACAGCAGGTTATAGGTAAAGCCCATGAAAGAAACGAATATCGTAAACGCAGTGTTACCAACGAAGAACACGAATGCCTCTTGTATGCTCATGTTAAGACCAACCGCAAACAATATTGTGTTAATGGGCAACAGCGGTAAAGCTATAGTCAGGCTCACTAATACCTTGCTCAAAAGGAATTGTTCAAAGCTAATGGGCAGACTTTGCGAAATCCAGAGGTTATTCCCCTCAATAGAGATACTCGCCGCCGTTGTACAACTCAGCCCACAGCAGAACAGCGCGACAAGCGCCGCCATCGGTACGAACATATCCGTAAGTGCTACCGTGCCCTGCACTTCTGACAGGTTCATTATTTGAGCAATCGTTTGTTCACCGAAAAGGAATACGGCAATACCCGCCGCCGTCAACATGAGCGTGCCAACGCCCGTGTTTAATACATAAGAGAACGAGCCGAAGTAGGTTTTTAGTTCCTTCAGATATAATGCTTTTAGCGGTGAGTTTGTGGTGAGTGATTTCATCTTGTAGTTCGATGATGCGTGGGTTTCTGACAGCGCTGAGTTGATGTTGCGGAAGGCCTTGGCTATTATGAACACAAACAGGCCGAACACACCGACATAAAGAAGCACGAACGAGAAGAAGTTAAGTGCATTCGTTTCGGCAAGCGCATTTGTGAACCATATAGAGGGGAGGTAGACGTTCATTACATTTGCTGTGGAGGACAACCCATCTAATGCCGTTTCTGGGTCTACACTTGATAATGACATAGAAATTACGATGGTGCCGATTACGCACGCTAACGCCAACACAATAGAAATGACGTTAGAGTATTTGAAGCGTGTCGATATGCCCGTGATAAGTATGCTAATAAGCGAACCAAGAACCATCGGCACAAGCGGCGCAAGAATGAGCAACACAAGCGCCATAGGCCAATATGCCACCGACACGCCGATTATAAGGCCATAAGCCAAGAGCGCCGGCAGTGCCATTAAGAGTGTTACGAACATATTCGAGATATAGAGCATGACGAGTTTGCTGATAAGTATCGACGAGTAACTCACGGGTAGCGAGAACAACAGGCTGAAGTCACCGAATTTGAACAGGAAACCGCTGCCTTTATAGAGAGTGAAGATGAGCGGGGGCACGGTCATTGCGCCGAAAGCCGCCGTCAGCAGTTGTGACTCTAAGCCCATGGATTTCAGTGTGTCGGCAGAAATGTAGAAAATCAGGAACATCATGGTATATAAAAATAACGCTGAAATCGCTACAGTAATTATTATCGCGATGTTTTTTCCGCGACCCGGCGCGCCCTTTTTGAGTTTGTTCACGCCAAAGCCGTTTAATATGCCGACTTTTGTCAACAATAGCGTATCTTGCATGACATTACTTGCCATTATCCGTCAACTCCAAGAACAGATTTTCAAGACTCGTATCTTTTGTGATAGTCTGTGTAGCGCCCGAAACTATGAGTTTGCCGCCCTTGATTATCGCCACTTTGTCACAAATCTTCTCCGCGACTTCCAAAACGTGGGTTGAGAAGAAAATCGCGCCACCGTTGTTACAGAACAGACGCATTTCTTCTTTTAGTGTATGAGCCGCGAGGGGGTCAAGCCCGACAAACGGTTCATCAAACATGATAAACTTGGGCTTTCTGATGAAAGCCGAGATAATCGCCAGCTTCTGTTTCATGCCATGCGAATATGAATTGATGTTGTCGCCGAGATTCTTCATGAGTTCGAGTTTGTCGGCGTAATAACGAATACTCGTTTCGCGGTCGGTTTTGGATATGCCGTAAATGTCCGCGATAAAGTTAAGGTATTGAATACCCGTCAGGTTGTCATACAAATCGGGGTTATCGGGTATATACGCGAACATGCGCTTACAAGTCACGGCGTCGTCCTTGATTGAATGGCCGTCAACCGTAATGTCGCCGTTCTCAAACGTGATGATGCCGGCGATACATTTGAGTGTTGTCGTTTTGCCCGCGCCATTATGACCTATAAAGCCGTAGACTTCACCCGCCTCAATACGAAGCGTGAGGTCGTCAACGGCCTTTTTGCCGTTTTTATACGTCTTTGACAAGTTCTTGATAACTAACATTTTACCCTCCTAAATGTTGAGCTCAAGCCATTTTCGGCGACTGTAGCGGAATGCCACGATGCTCATGCGGATAGTTAAATCCAGACACATACCGACCCACGCGCCCATCAGCCCGAAGCCAAATATATAAGTAAATACGAATGTGGACAACAAACGTATGCCCCACATGCCGAAGATAGCACTGTACAGCGTGATTTTCGTATCACCCGCGCCACGCAACGTACCCGAAAATACCATAGCCGATATGGAAATCGGCTGGAATACTCCTATTAGCCGAACAACAGGCGCACCCACGCGAATTACGTCAGCGTCGGGCGTGAACAGACCGAGCAGTTGCGACGGAAAGATGAAGAGCACCAAACCTACAACTACGCCGAAAAGGATACCCAAATAAAGGTTGATGCGTGAATAATTCAGCGCGTCCTCCTTGTTCTTCGCGCCGAGTGATTGACCTACCAGCGCAGTTGCGGCAATGCCCAGACCGAATGATGGCATGAAGCCGAGCGATTCTGTCTGAATGGAGAGGTAGTGGGCGGCAATCTCGATCGTGCCCATACTCGCTATCATTCGCGCGAAGAAGACCTGACCCAAGGAAATCGCGAAACGCTCACCCGCCGCCGGAAGTCCAACACGGAGTATACGTTTAAGTAACTTAAAGTCTGTTTTCAGCATTGTACGCAGGTTGAGCCGCACGGCTTGACGCTTGCCGAACAGAAGCGCCAACAGGATAATGCCGTAGATGCTCTGTGAAAGTGCTGTTGAAATCGCGGCACCCGAAACACCCATACCCGCGCCCCACATGTTGAAGCGCACATCAGATAAGAAAGGCAGAGCGATTTCACGCGTTGGAAAGATTAGGAGGAAGTTCCCGCAGACGTCAATAATATTCGTAGCAATCGCGACATACATGGGTGTTTTCGTGTTGCCGGCACCGCGTAAGACGCCCGCAGAGCACATACCTATGTATTGAGGAATTATCGAAAACGACAGAATTCTTATGTATTTGAGCGCGTCCGGCATGACCTCGGGGGCGGCACCCATCCAGGCGGGTATGAACGGGCAAATCAGCGAAACAAGCGCGAACAGAACGACCGACACTAAAAATGCTGACGCAATTGTCGTATTCGCGGCGGCATCGGCTTGCTCTTTGTCCTGTGCGCCGATAAAACGCGCGACAAAGACCATGCCGCCAACGCCGAAAATGGCTGTCAGCGCGCCCAACAGCCACGTCGGTGATGAGTTAATCGCGACAGCGGCTGTGGCTATTGCGCCAAGTGAGCCGACCATGATAGTGTCGGCGAATGTCACGAGTGTCGCAAGGACGTTCTCCATAACCGCCGGAACAGCGAGGTTTGCGACACGCTTAACATAATGTGGCTTGAACGGTTCAAAGAACTTGAATTGTTTGAATGAAAATTGCATATTTAGCTCCTAGTTAAAGAATTTGGACAGCTTGTGACCGCCCGGTATATACTTCAAGTCATTTCTATGAATGCCTTTTGTCAAAATCATAAAGAACGCGTAGGTCACACAACCCGTTGCAATGGCAATGAGCGTAGAAATGGCGTTGCGTTCAGAAATGTAATAACACAAATTATAGACCACATACGCGCAAGCCCCCATGAACACAGACGCAAGCAGGGGTTTGGCAAGGATGTGGATATAATCGGGCTTCGAGCGCAAAAATCTTGCGAGAACATACCAGTCAATACCGGCCGCGACAATGTAACAGGCGGTTGTGCTGATTACAGCGCCGACTATGTTGATGTTGGGGTTACTGACCAGCAGAAAGTTCAGCGGGATTTTGATGAGCGCACCGCAAAACGCGCCGATAACGGGTACACTCACTCGCCCGACACTCTGCAACAGCCCCGTAGTTATCTGTGCTATCGATAAGAAAATGATACTGGCCGCGCCGACTGTCAGCAGTATGCCACCATCCGAAAAACTCGGGAACAGCATCATAAGAATAGGGTTCGCCAGTACGCCAATCCCAATAGCGGCAGGGATTGACAGTAACATCGTCAGCCTCAACGCAGTATTGACCTTTTCGCGCACGTCAGCGTATTCCTTCTTTATAAACGCCCCCGCCACAACGGGCACGACGGCGACAGCCAGCGCCGTTGAAATCGATACGGGAAGTGTGGTGATAACAACGTACTTGCCCGTCAAAATCCCGTAAAGACGCTCAATCTCAACTTCACTAAAGACCCCAGCGTTATGCAAACAATTCTTGACCATAACCATATCGATAAGGTTAGAAACCGAGAAAATCGCCGCCCCTAGTATTATCGGGAAAGTGGTTTTGAACAATATTCGCGTAATCTCTTTGTCTGTTTCATGTTTGCCTGTTCTGTCGGCGCGTGTTTCTAATTTTATTATAGGACGTGCCAAATAGTAGACCCAAAGCATCAGACACAGCCCGAAGAACGCGCCCAGACCCGTACCGGCCGTACCTCCGGCAGCCCCCCTTGCTATCGCGTCACCGCCCTCGGGTGTGCCCTTAATAAGGAAGTACGCACAAACGACACTAAACGCAGCGTTAAACACCTGTTCGATAATCTGAGAAACAGCCGTCGGCACAGAGTTGTTCATGCCCTGAAAATACCCGCGAAAAACAGCCATTATCGCCACAATAGACACTGTGGGTGACAGAACGACGATAGACATATAACTACGCGGGCTTTTAGTTATCTCACAAAGCCAACCCGCGCCAAAGTAGAGAATCGCCGAAGCCACAAGCCCCAAAATCGCCGCCCAGAACAGCGCAATCTTGAACACCCTATGTGCCGATTTCGTATGCCCCAGTGCCATGCGCTCGGCGACCATCTTAGAAATCGCCGTAGGCAGCCCCGCCGACGACATAATGAGAAAAAACGTATAGATATAAAAACTCGTTGCATAAATGCCATTGCCCTCGTCGCCAATCATGCCGGTGAGCGGCAAGCGGTATAAGAAGCCAATGAAGCGCACCAAAAGGCTCGCCGCGCCGAGAATCGCGGCTTGTTTCACGAATGAGCCTTTGGGGCGTGGGTTAGATGCAGTATGTCGTCTAGTCACGGTAACTCCTATGTTGGTTATTTTACGTTTTCTTTAGTTTGCTATATCCAGGCCGCTCTTTATCGCCGTCAACTGTGTCAGACACAGTTCCTTATACGGCCCGTTTTGGCGTATGAGTTCTTCATGCCGCCCCATTTCAGCTATCTTGCCATCTACAATGACCAGTATTTTGTCTGCACTTTGGACGGTTGAGAGCCTATGAGCAATGACAATCATGGTACGCTTGCCGATTATCGAGTGTATCGCCTTTTGTATCTCCGCTTCTGTTCGAACGTCAACAGATGCCGTGGCTTCGTCTAAAATCAGAATCGGCGTGTCGCGCAAAACCGCGCGTGCTATAGCGAGCCGCTGTTTTTGCCCGCCCGATAACCTAACGCCACGTTCGCCGATGACCGTGTTATACCCATCCGGCATTTCCATAATGAAGTCATGGGCTTGAGCGATTTTAGCGGCTTCTTTTACCTGTTCAATCGTAGAATCTTTACAACCGTATGAGATATTCTCAATAACCGTGCCATTGAACAAGAAAACGTCCTGCAACACGATACTGATTTGCTCGCGCAGGCTATGAAGCTTCATGTCCTTCAAGTTATTGCCGTCTATGTAAATATTGCCCGAAATCGGGTCATAGAAACGCGCGAGAAGGCTAATCAGCGTAGTTTTCCCAACGCCCGTTGGCCCGACTAGCGCTATCATTTCGCCGGGTTTGGCTTCAAAGTTGATATTTTTGAGTATCGGCATGTCGTCTTGGTAATGAAAACTCACGTCATCAAACCTAATCTGACCACTTGTGCGCGTGACGGTTTTCGCGCCGGGTTTGTCGGCTATGTCTGGTTCAACGTCTAAGACTTCAAACACGCGCTCCGCCCCGGCTGTCGCACTCTGCAAGTCTTCCAGCAAGCGCCCGAGTGTCGCTAGCGGCTGATAGAACAATGAGAGATAGAGCAGAAACTCGACGATTTGAGCGGGTGTCATATCTTGTTGTAAGGTCAGAAGCCCACCGAAGAACACAACTACAACCGTGCCCATACTCGTTATCAGCTCAACGCCCGGATGGAACACCGCCGATGCCTTGAGCGCCCCGAGCATACTCGTCGTATAGTTTTTAGCCGCGCCGCCCACACGTTCACGCTCTGTGCGCTGTTGGTTAAACGCCTGAATCTCTTTCATGCCGCTGAAATTATCTTGCAAAACCGCGTTCAATTCGCCGAGGTTCTTTTGAACAAGCCTAAAACGCGGGCGAATCTTCTTAACGAAAACCCATGACGACGCAAGCAGAAAAGGTACGGGTATAAACGTAAGAAGTGTCAGCTTCCAATTGACAAACAACAGAATCACCGTAACAGAAACAAAAATCAGCACATTCACACTGATTTCGGGGATTACGTGGGCTATGAGTGTTTCAAGATTCGCTGTATCATTGACCGTGCGCGACATCAAGACGCCTGTCTGTTTGTCGTGATAATAGCGCAAACTCAATTTCTGAAAGTGGTCATAGATTCGTATGCGCATGTCCTTGACGAAGTTCCACGCCGCCACATGGTTTATGTAGTTTGATGTGAACCGAAATATCGCGCGCAGTACATACGCCGCGATAAGAATTATGGCGAGTGTCGCGAGTTCGTTCGGGTGAATGCCGTCTACACTTGATAGGCTCGCTATAAGCCCTGACAGTGCCGAGGGTATCCAAAGGTTCACGCTAGTGACGGCTAAAATAGAAAAACCGCCTATAACGAGCAGTTTCCAGTAGTCACGCGCCATATAAAACAGTCTTTTTGCTAACTTCATTACTTCCCTTCTTCCGCTATCCTGTTACAAACATTATAACATATTCGCGCCTATTTTGCTAGAATTTTTTCTTTGTAACACCAAAGTGTTTGCCGATATTATAAATGAATAATATTCTAACAAAGCATCTACGCGTGTTTGAAAGGAGGGAAACAATGATTAACAATGTAGGGCTTTACAACAGCAATAATCTGTATCTAAGCAATCTCTATGGTTCACAAAACACCAACTCGTCACTTTCGTCACTGTTGAACAACTTGAACTCCAAGAAGAACGACACGACGACGAACCTTATGAACGCGTATAAGACCAGCTTAACCCAGACCGCGAACCTTGTCGGAAACTTGAAGGAGCTGAGCGCCCAAGGCAGACAGTTATCAGCCTACGGCACGAATGTCTGGTCAAAGGGTGAGGCCGTTTCTTCTGACAACTCTGTACTTACGGCTGAAATGACGGGTAACCGAACGAGCCTGACCTACAATGTCAACGTTGAACAAGTCGCACTGGCGCAGATAGACAAATCCGCAAAGGTTGAATCAAACGCGGCGACGGCATTGAGCCAAGGTGAGAACACGTTTAATATCAGCGCGGGTGAGCGTTCGATTGAAGTTAAGGTTGACATCAGTGCGAACGATACGAACAAAACCGCGTTTACAAAGATTGCGAATGCGATTAACGCCACGAACAGCGGCGTCAAAGCTTCTGTTGTGAACGAAAACGGCAACTCGCAACTCGTTCTCACGGGCGCGACAGGCGAAAGGAACGGTTTCAGCTTCACAGGTCAGAATGCGGAGGCATTGAGCCTTACAACAACTCAGAGCGGTCAAGACGCGAAGTATTCTGTCAACGGTATCAACTACCAATCTGACAAGAATCAAAATAAAATCGGCATC
>CAZOVK010000053.1:0-15514 GCA_964583165.1 uncultured Defluviitaleaceae bacterium
GATTACAAGTCAGCTGCTCTGCCAATTGAGCTATATCGGCGCTTGAACCAACGAAAATGATTATATCGCATTTGGATTCATTTGTCAATACCTTTTTGCAAACTTTTTAGAAAAATTTTGTCGGTTTAGCGGGAAGGCTGTTATACATAGATAGAGTTAGTGGCGGCGGGTTACCCAACCGCCACTAACCATATAAATCAATCCAAAGAATTATGCCTTAACGGGCTTCTTTGAAGCAGAAGCTTTGATTTCTGCAATCTTCGCCTGAATCTCTACCATCTTCTCTTTGTTAAGCGGATAGTACTTCATAGCGACAAGGTTACAAGCCCAGCCGATAAGCGGCATACCACAATAGCAAATCAAAGTAATCATAAAGATAGCGGAGCTATAGGGTGTTGTGTTGTCGGGCTGAACTGTTGTGAAACCGATTGACGCAAGGAACAGACCCACTATCATGGCGCTAAGTGACGAAATAACCTTGTCAACGAAGCTGAACAGCGTACCCATAAGACCGGGAACGTACTTGCCCGAGCGGTATGTTTCATAGTCAGCACAGTCGGCGGTCATCGGGATAACGATGTTGCCGGAGATGCCCGCGAAACCGGACGTAGCTGTTCTAAGCGCGATAAACGCCAATGTGAAGAAGTTAAGGCCTTGCATAAGGTCAGTCGGCTTGCCGAAAATGAGCAAGAAGAACATCAGAACCGTAGAAATCATAGCGCCGTATGTACCGAAGAGCAACGCTTTCTTCTGCCCCATGCGAGAAGCGACGAGTCGCATACCCAAAACAGTGAAAATTACTGTCGGAACCAGCGTAATCAAGCCCATCGTGCCACTTGCCGAATAGTTGCCGCAGACGATACCGAACAGCATAACAGCAACAACCGTGTTGCTCATGATACCCATGAACAATTTATCAGTCGAAGCTGCAATAACCAACATCTGGATAGCGCGGTTGCTTTTAAGAACATGCCAGTAATCTTTGAATGTGATTTTTTCGGCGTTACCAAGACCGTAGAACTCGGGGCGGTCTTTGCGCCATAGGCCAACAATAGCCAAACACGCGAAAACCAATGAAATAACAGCACAGATTGCCCACAGTGTCATGAACAAATCGGGGTTAGTAAGACCGCTTGCCATTGTGCCGTCAGCCTTAGTTGTACGGAACATCGGTTCAAGCACGCTCGGAACCAACATCATACCACCGGTCATGATGATACCGTTGAAGATGGAGTCAAAGATAGCGAATGTCGGGCGTTGTTTGGGGTCGTTTGTCATACATGTTTGAGCAGACTTCGTTACTACGCATTGGCATGTATAACCGATGATATACAGTGCGTAAATCACGACATAGAACACGAGGCGCCCAACCTGTCCGTCTGACGAGGGAATTACATGTGTAAATTTGTAGAGGATAAAGCTTGTTACCATCAAAATCAGATTGCCGATAAGGATAAACGGGCGGTTCTTGCCGAATTTACCGTTGGTTTTGTCAACGATATAGCCGATAATTGGGTCGGTCACACCATCAAAGATACGCATAGCCATAGCGAGCGTAGACACTAGCACGACGCCTAAGCCCACAATACCTGTTGCATAGTACGTAACATACATCATGGCCAGCATGTAGATGTTCGTCGAGGTGTTGTTCAGCGCGTAAAAAGCGATTTCCCATGTTTTCGCGCGGTGCATACCGGCGGGTAAGCTTTCTGTTTGCTTACTCATTTTTAATCCCCTTTCGTTTCGCGTATTGTTATATGTGCTCAACGCCTAGTACACTTAGATACCGAAGTAAACCTTAGCGTTGTTGTAGCAGATGTCCTGTATGAGCGCCCCCGCGCGCTTGATGTCAGCGGGGTATTCACCGTTTTCTATCCAGCCGCCAATGAGTTCACAGAGAATGCGGCGGAAGTATTCGTGGCGCGCATAACTCAGAAAACTGCGACTGTCCGTGAGCATACCGATGAAGTTGCCGAGTATGCCGAGGTTCGCAAGACTCGTCATTTGCTCAATCATGCCTGTTTTTGTGTCGTTAAACCACCATGCGCTACCGTGCTGAACTTTGCCACGTATGCCCGCGCCTTGAAACGCGTTCATAACACTAACTATAGCGGCGTTATCGGCGGCGTTCAAGCTGTAAATAATGGTTTTAGGCAAAATCTCGTTCTTGTACAGGCAATCGAGCAGTTGCGCCAGAGCCGCGTTGCAGTTCGCCGTGTTAATCGCGTCAAAACCCGTGTCTGCGCCGAGTTTCTCATACATCGCGCTGTTTGGGTTTCGCAAGCAGTTGAAGTGAATCTGCATAGCCCAGCCCATGCGCGTATACTCGCCCGCCGCAAAAACTGTCATGGCCGTTTTGAAGATTTCTGCTTCTTCTACCGTAATGCTTTGACCGTTAAGTGCCTTTTGGTATACAACTTCAACGGCTTCTTCATCGGCCTTACGATAACACAGATAGTCCATACCGTGGTCAGAAGCTCGGCAGCCCATTTCGGCGAAATGTGCCATTCTCATCCGCAAAGCCGTTTTGAGGGCTTCAACAGATGTAAGCGCAACGCCTGTCACAGCCGCTAACTTGTCGATATTTTCGCGCCAGATAGGTTTGTCGATATTTACAACCTTATCGGGGCGGAAAGACGGCGCGACAGTCAGTCCGCTGATGTTCGCGTCCTTAATCGCCTTATGCCATTCGAGAGTATCTGTCGGGTCATCAGTCGTGCCTATGAAACGGACATTACTCTTTTCAACCAACCCGCGTACAGACAAACCGCTCTCTTTGAGCTTCGCCGAACAGACTTCCCAAACCTCGTCGGCCGTTTCAGCATTCAACGCGCCCGTATAGCCGAAATAATTCCTAAGCTCCAAATGGCACCAATGATACATCGGGTTCCCGACGGCACGTTCCAATGCCGCCGCGAAGTGACGAAACTTCTCAATATCGGGCGCGTTACCCGTGATATAATGCTCGTCAACGCCATTCGCCCTCATCATGCGCCACTTGTAATGGTCGCCCTCCAACCACATCTGCGTAATGTTCTCGAAATGTCTGTCTTCGGCGATTTCTTTGGGGTTAATGTGACAGTGATAGTCAATAATGGGCATTTTTGCCGCGTAGTCATGGTATAATTCTTGGGCTATCGGACTGCTCAAAAGGAAATTCTTATCCATAAAGTTCTTCATGCTCTCTCCTATTAGAACCAGCTTTCAAAGCCCATTTTCTTCAAATTGTCACGGCTGATGGCCAGACTCTCAAACGGGTCAAGCCCATAAGTCGCGTCCTGCTCAATGAGGAAGTATTCGCTGCCGCTTTCAAGACCGACTTCGATAATCTCCTTCATCGGGAGGTTGCCCTCGCCTACTTCTGCGAACTGAACCACGTCAGAGAACGCCTTCATGAACGCTTCCATGTTGAAACCACCCTGCGGCATCTGAACCGTGCCGATGCGGTAGTCTTTCAGGTGTAACAGGCTGATTCTGCCTGCGTATGCCTTGATAACCTCAACAGGGTTAGCGCCGCCGCGTTGAATCCAGTGAACGTCCAGCTCGAAGCCCATGTGCTTTGTGGAGTTCTTAATGATGTCAAGTAAATACTCGCCGTCATGCTTCTGGAATTCTACATGGTGGTTGTGGTAATACAGCGCAATACCATGCTCCGCAAGTCTTTCAGCCATTGCGTCAGCGCGTTGAACGAACTCCAGAACCTTCTCGCGGCTACCCATACACGTCAGCGGCATCATGCCAATACGTAGGAAGTTGCAATTAAGCGCCTTGCAATCGCCAACAATCTTATCAAAGTCTGTCGCGAGTGTTTCGCCGGGCATACCCGGCATCATGGGTTCAACCGTAGCAGATAACGCCGCGACCTTAATGCCGAACTCGTCACAAGCCCTTTTAATCTCGGCGACGTTTTCGGGTGTCATCTCAACTTGGCTGATTTCAACACAGTGAAAGCCCATCTCTGCAAGCTTTTTGAGCGCTTCATACGCGCCCATCTCGGCGACTTTTCGCGCTAACATCATCATCTGAACGCCGATTAAGCCTTTTTTGCTCATATTTACCTCCTTAATACTCGACAGCGTGGTTCGCGTCACTGCTCTTGCGTATCGCGTCAATCATCTTTATAGAAGGAACGCCCTCGCACGCGTGAATGTATTTGTCATCATTGTTGCTTAAACTGTTGTAGAAATCGTGAATCGTTGTCATGTGGCTCGCGCCATAGTAGAATTTTACACCCGGCAATCTGTCATCACGACAAATCTCCTCTGAAGTTTCTTCGCCGTTCTTGTAGAGCGCGTTATCACGTATCGAGAACTCCGCGTTTTCAAGCGTAACTTGAACCTCAACATCACAATTCTTGCTGTTTGCGATAGTGCCGAAGAACAGACCGTGCGCGCCGTTTTCAAACTGAATGACGGCAGTTGCTGTGTCCTCAACTTGAACGCCCCACTCCATAAGCTGTGAAATCGTGCCGCGAATGGTTTTCGGTGTTCCCGCAAAGTATTGCATTAAATCGAGCGTGTGAATCGTCTGGTTAATCATTACGCCGCCGCCCGCTTCGGGCATAGTGCCGCGCCATGTTGCCGCGCGGTAATATTCAGCCGAACGTTGCCAGCAGACGATGGCTTTAACGCCAGTGACCTTGCCATACTCACCCGAATCGATAATCTGTTTGAGCCTTGCGACACTTTTGTTGTTGCGATTCTGCAAGCACAACCCAAAACGCAAGTTCGGATATGCGCGTTCTAGTTCTGCGAATTTCTCGGCTTCTTCTGTATCGAGCGCCAGCGGTTTTTCACAGAACACATGAACGCCCGCTTCGGCCGCCTTAACAGCTATCGGATAATGAAGCCAGTGTGGCAAGCAGATGTGAATAACATCGGGCTTATCTGCCGCAAAGAGTTCATCTACACTCGAATAGAACGGTACCTCCGGCACTAAATCACGCTTGGCTTCATTGCTATCAACAACCGAAAGCTCCACGTTTTCCATTGCCTTCAAAATCGGTATATGTATATGTGAAATATCGCCTAATCCAATTACGGCAACTTTCATTATTTTACCCTTTCTTAGCCGCGCGTCGGGAATTTACCTTCCTCTTCAATGCGCTTGTTCAATTCAGTAAGGTAAACTTCCTCATTGACAGGCATTTCAACTTCCTTGCCGAGCCAGCTCGACAGAAGCATCGCGTTCGCAAGTTCAACGCCGTTGATACCGTCGGAACCGGGCGCAAGCAGCGGCGAACCCGTGAGTATATGCAACGCGAAATTCTCCATAACAGTAAGGTGCTGTGCGCCCCAACCGTCTGTATTCTCAAATGTCTCAACTGTCATAAGGTCACTGGAACCACCGGCCGCGTTGCCCATGGTCAGACGCATAACGTCCATCATACTCATGCCCGAGTTCATCTCTGTTTCAGATTTCTTCAAGCGGTAAACAGTAGCCTTTTGGCTGTTCTCAACAACGATTTTACCCTTTTCAAGGTCGATTTCAAGTCTGTCAGTGCCGATTGGGTCGTGTGTGCATGTGATGAACACGCCTGTAGCGCCGTTTTCAAACTCCATGACAGCTGTCACGTCGTTGTCAACTATAATATCGCGGTGTGCGCCGCAAATAATCTTCGCATACATCTTCTTGGGCATACCACAAATCCACTGGAAGAGGTCAAGCTGATGAGGGGCTTGGTTTACAAGCACGCCGCCGCCTTCTCCGCCCCATGTCGCACGCCATTCGCTCTGCTGATAATAGCTGTCAGGTCTCCACCATGAATTGATAATCCAGTTGGCGCGGCGGAGTTCGCCCAGTTCGCCAGACGCAACGATTTCACGCAGACGTTGATAAAGCTTATTCGTGCGTTGGTTAAACATAATCCCAAACGTGACCTCGGGGTGCTTCTCCGCGCATTCGTTCATTTCGCGCACTGCCTTTGTATACACGCCCGCGGGCTTCTCTCCCAGAACGTGAATGCCGTGCTCCATCGCGTAAATCGCCATTTCGGTATGGTCGTAGTGGGGTACGCAAGTCACAATCGCGTCAACATTACCCGACGCAATCATGTCCTTGTAGTTGTCATAAAACGGTACGTTCGGGTATCTCTCCGCGCACATGGCCTTGACCTTGGGGTCGTTGTCGCAAAGAGCGCCACACGAAACGTGGTCAGGCGCTTGCGGTACGGGCATCCCCGGGAAGAAACCCTTTGCCGTGCCTGTCAAAAAGCCCGCGTAAGCACCGCCCTGTGCCCCGATACCGATAATACCCAGTCTAATTTTGTCCATAATACCAATCCTTTCTTATTTATAGCTGACTTTGAGTGACGTGAGAATATTGCATAACGCGTTATACTGCATTCTGTACCCATCCGCGCCGTTTTTTGCGAGGTTTTCCTTTATTATCTGCTCCGCGCCCTCTTTTTCGAGCGCCTGCAAACCCGCGAACAATACCAAATGTGGTTCAAGCGTCAAAAAACCGCGATAGCCAGCGCTTATCGCCATTTGGAGTATTTCCGCAATACAGCCCTCGCCTGTTCCGCAAAGAACGTTTTGGCTTGAGTGTGAAACTGCGTCTTTAATATGTATATACACAACGTAATCTTTGAGTAAAGCCCAGCATTCAAGCGGTTTTTCGCCGCATTGCACGAAATTCGCGAAGTCAAACGCCAGTTTGAGGTTCTGAGAATCAACAGTCTTTACAATGTCAGCGCAACGCTCTTTCGTATCGCCGTAGATGTCCTTTTCATTCTCATGAATCAGAACCACGCCATATTTTTCGGCAATTTCGGCGAACAGCTTAATTTTCGCAATAACGTTTTCACGGCACTCCTCATGCTTACCTTTCGGCACAAAAAAGCTGAACACGCGAATATACTTACAGTCAAGTAAGTTTGCAGCCTTACAGAGTACCTCCAGTTGCTTCGTCTGCCTTACAAACCCCTCTTCGTCCGTTATCTCAACCTTACCTATCGGGCTGCCAATACTGGACACCTTGATTTGGGCGGCTTTCAAGCGCGGAATAATCCCGTTTTCTATTTCATTCAACGAAAACTCCGCAATATTTTTACCGTCCACGGTTCTAAGCGATATGTACTCCATGCCTAATTCACGAACCACCGAGAGTTGCACATCAAAGCTTTCGCTTATCTCATCGGAGAATCCCGATACAATCACAAATGCGTCTTCTGCCAAAAACATCTCCCCTTTCGCTCTGCTCTTTATGCGTTTTGCATATGAAAACGGGTAATGACGTGTGATTATTATTGCTATTGCTATATTATCAGTTTAGGCGCATATTTTGAATTGGATAAATTGCTTGAAACATTGTAATACTTGCGATTGCTAAAAATTACAATGATGAGCAACCCCAATAAAAAAACAGGGGAGCATTTTCATTCCCCTGTCAGATAGCGTTTGAAGAAATTCTAGTACATTCTCAAACGGTGTTTGTATTTTTCGACAATCATATCATTAAACTCGGGGCCACCATCAATATTGGCGCTACGATAAACCGGCGGCGTGTAGCCCGCTTCGAGCATAAGCTTAATCGAGTGAAGAACCGCACAATCCAACAGCATCATCGAAGCGATACTACTTGTACCCATAACCTTCTCGGGCATACCCTCAACTTCTACAATCGCGTCACCGTGAACGCCCTTCACATCAAGGACGACATCGGCGAAGTCATAGAGGTGCTTGCCGGATGAGTGGCGGCTCGACATGGACTTGCTGACTTCCAAGGATGTAACAACGATTATCGGAATGCCCTGCTTTTTCACATGGTCGGCGATTTCGATACCAAGCGGGTTGCGCCCGGATGTGGAGATTATGACAAACACATCATTCTTGTCTGTGTCCAACTTCTTGCAGAACTGAACGCCCGTGCCTTCAAGCATTTCATACATGCCGCGCGCGGGTTCGTTAATCGCTTTCGACGGAATAAGACCGCCGGCACGCCCGCAAATCTCAACCGCGGCGCAATAGCTGTGACCGCTACCGAACGCCTGTAAGATACCGCCGTTCATAATCGAGTTTGCGATGAGCTCGCCCGCTTTTTTAATGCTCTCGTTGTTAGACGCAAGTACGTCCGCAACGACTTCATTGATTTTCTCTACAAATACTTCATAAAACTCGCCCATAGGAATTACCTCTTTCTGCATTTATCAATAATTTAGGGAGGGTTGCCCCTCCCCAATATTATTTACGTTTGGTGTAAAATTAGCTAATCTGGAGAATCGATAGGACAAGACCGAGAACGATAACAAGGAAGATAGCCTTTGTCGAGTTCATACCCTTGCGACCAAGGAGCCAGTAGAGGAAACCTACTAAACACGCGGGAAGCAAAGCGGGCATAATCTTGTCAAGGTTTTCTTGCAATGACATCGATACATCGCCGTAATGGAAGACTACCTTTGTCGAAAGTCTAACCATTGTAGCGCTCAGGCCGCCAACGACCATAACACCGAGCATGATAGCGGAGTCGGTCACAATCTTCAACTGTGCGGCAAGTGTTGTAACAAGGTTTGAACCCTGTTTATAACCTGTCATGAAGAAGAAATAACGGAGAGCCATTATGCCAAAGTTAGCGAGAATCCAGATGAATACGCCGGCAGGGTTGCCTTCGATAGCCATATAAGCCGCAAGAGCGCCAAAGATTGTGGCGAGAATAGCGGACATAATTGTGTCACCGACAGCGGCGAACGGGCCCATAAGACCTGTTTTGATACCGGCAACGGCTTCACGAACTTCTTTGCCGCCCTGTGCTTCCATAGCGACAGCGGCGCCAACAACGATATGACCGAAGCCCGGCTCTGTGTTGAAGAATTGAAGATGCATTCTGAGCGCATCTCTCATATCTTCCGGGTCTGGATAAAGCTTTTTAAGTACGGGCATGACCGTGTATGTATAGCCCAAGCCCTGCATACGTTCATAGTTCCAGCCTAGCTGTGAACCCCACAGCCAGCGGAAATACAGATTATTTAATTCAGATTGTGTTAAATTCAGTTTCGGTTGCTTATTCATCCCCGTCAGCTCCTCCCACAGCTGGATTAGTATTCAGCTGTTGAATTCTCTGCATGTACATATAGATACCTGCAGCCAAACCGATTAAAGCGATACCAATCAGCGACATCTTGAGGAAAGCCGCTAATACGAAACCAAGAATGAGCCATGTGATGTGCTTAGGTGTCGGAACGAAGCGAAGAAGGATAGCGAAACCGACTGCCGGGAGCATACCGCCGGCAACACGAAGACCCGCGATAAGCCAAGCCGGTGTGACGTCAACGAGCGTCTGGATAACGCTGCTACCGAACACCAAAACGATAAGAACAGGCAACATACGTGACAGACCCCACGGAATCATACCGAGGATGTTGGAGCGCAATACCTTGTCTGTGTCGGGCACTTCTGCGTAATGGTCAGCTCTGTGCTGGAAGTATGAGTTTGTGAAACGCGCCAATACGTCCAAGTTAATAAGGAGAAGACCTACAGGAACCGCAATAACGACTGCTTCTTCGGGGTTAAGCGTACTTGAAACGGCGATAACCGTACCGATAATAGAAGCAGTGGCATACTCGGGGATAGACGCGCCGCCGAATGTGCCGATACCGAGAATCATCAGCTGTAGTGAGCCACCGACGAACAAACCCGTCTGGATGTCGCCTAAGAACAGACCCGTGAAGAAACCGGCAATAACCGGTCTGTTGAAACCGACGTTGAAACTCAATGCGTCGATAATCATCCAGAACGCATAAGCCGAAATCAGAATGATTTGCCAAAATTGAATCTGCAAACTAATCACCCTTTCATAAATTTGGTTTGACCCGTATGAACAAGGCCTATATGCGCTACATTACGTGAAGCCCTTATGTAATGCCTGCGGCCCTCCTTTCTTAGAATTTAGGTCACAAGTGGGCATCAAGAAATGTTTAGAGCCTTACATAAAGAAGAAACAAGGAGCAACGTTTTACTTTATCATGTCCATAATATTTTCTGAAGGTGTGTCAGGGGTTAGCTGGCGGTAGATCTCAACACCCGCCGCGCTCAATTTCTTTAAGAAATCTATATCGTTATCATCACAGCTTACGGCCTTTGTGATAGGCTTTTTGCCTACGCCGCCGCTCATGTTGCCGATATTTAGGCGTTCAAACTTAACGCCGAGTTCATATAAACGCCAAGCATCTTCTGGGCACTTGAAAATCATCATGACGCGCTGACCGTCATAGTTGCCGGCGGTTATATTCGCGGCGGCTTTCTCTAAAGTCAAAACGCTAAGGTTGATGCCGTGGGGCGTCGCCATTTTCAGTGTCATGCGCGCGAGGTCATCATTTGATGCTGCGTCGTTTACTACCATAAGGCGCGAGGCTTTGAGCGCGTTCGTCCAGAAAGCCGCCACCTGCCCGTGGATAAGTCTGTCGTCTATTCTTACGTTAATAATGCCCTTCATAGAATCCTCCTGACTATTCGTCGCCCGAATCGCTGACAGTTCCGCCGCCAACACTCGTGATACTCTCTTTGACCTCTTCGAGAAGCGCCGGTATGAAATCTGTCGTCTGCTCTTCGGCATAAAGCGTTTCAAGCTGGATAACAAGCGGTAGGCAAAGCCCTGAAATCAAACCACTAAGCCCTATTTCGGCATTCACGCGGAAGCTCTGATTAAACGGTGTACCACCGATTATATCCGTAACGATGATGACATTCTTAATGGGGTTTGACTCTATAAGCGCCTTCAGCTTATTGTAGAAATCATCGGGGCCCATATCCGGCATGAGCGCCAGACTGCTGACGTTTTCTGTTACGCCAACTATCATTTGAGTGCTCTTGAGTGTCGCGTCTGCCATTTCACCGTGGCTGACCAGAATTAGATGAAAATGTTTAATACTCTCAATCCCCCTTTATCCCTACAGGAAAGCCTATCAATGTGCACAATATTCAAACTCATATATAACAATTATACATAAATTCGTACAAATGTCAATCACAATATTTTGATTTTGCACATAAATAGAATACGCCATCCACACGATTTCATGTATATTTTTCTTGCAATTGTGCGGAAAAGTAATATAATCAAGGTAAACAATGGATTGTGATTTCAGGAGGATTTTTATGGAATGTGTAAAGATAGGTTTCTCAACTGTGTGTATCACGCCGCCACTTGGCTTAGGCATGGGAGGTTACGCGAGTAAAACGCGTGTGGCTGACGGCGTTTTAGATGAGCTTTTTGCGCGTGTTTTTGTATTTAGTGACGGCAGTGACTGTCTGTATTTACTGTGTCAGACAGATTTGTTATGCGTTGACAGACCTTTTGTCGAACAGGCGCAACTACTGTTGGAACCGCTTGGCTTTCTGCCCGAACGCATAAATATCGGCTCGATTCATACACATTCAGGGCCTAAGGGGCTTATGAGTTCACGTGGCGGCGACGATAACCCCGTCTTTGGCCCACATGATTCCGAGCTTTGCGCCCACTATCTGGAGCTTATCAAAAAGGCGGCTGAAAAAGCCCTTGCTGATATGGACTATGCGCGAGTTCGTATCGGAAAGACCGCGGTAACAGGTGTTGCCACAAACCGCAATAACCCCCAAGCCGAGGGCGACAACACTGTTATCGTATTTGAATTTATCCGTGATGACGGGAAGAAGGCGTTGTTATACAACTTCGGCTGTCACCCAACCATTCTGAACAAGGAGAGCACAAAATATTCCGCCGATTTACCAGCCGGTGTTGAAGCGGCCGCCGGTGGTTACGATATGATAATGTTTCTGAACGGTAGCGCGGGCGATATCTCGACGCGGTTCACGAAAACCGAATCCAGTTATGATGAAGTAATGCGTTTGGGCGGTTTACTCTATTCGGGCATAGAAACAGCCCTCGAATCCGCAATATTCACCGATTTTTCGCAGATTTCAGCACAGTCAAATACTATCGAAGTCAAGCTTAAAAATGCCGATACAGTCGAAGCCGCCCAAGAAAAGCTCGAAGCCGCCAAAAACGCCTACGATAAAGCAAAATCAGCTCATGCCCCCGATTTACGCGTCTATGAGTCGCGTGTTGAAGGCGCTACAGTCAACCTTGAACGCTCCCTTATAAGCGACGGGCGAGAGAGCGTGACCCTCAACATCCAGACTCTTACAATCAACGGCTTTTCGTTGATTTTCATCTCCGGCGAACTGTTCTCCGCGCTCTCAAACCCCATTAAACAAGCGAAAACCAATCTTACTTTTTGTTCATACTTCAACGGCTACGAAGGTTACCTACCCGATACAACCGCCTATGATAATGGTACTTATGAAGCGCTCTGTTCACCCATTGAACGGGGAGAGGGCGAGCGGGTTGTTCAGTTTGCGTCAGAAAACATCTGATTTGTGACCGCTTCGGCGGCTTCTTCCAGTATGTTTTTGTCAGCAAGATATGTCAGTATTGTGTATCTGTCACGCACAAAACGCGCATTGACAATAATCTCTTTCAATAATTCACGCGTCAGACCGAGTTGGGCGGGTTGTGTCAAACAACCTGCCTTTTTAAGCGCCGTTTCTACAAACTCAACCGTCGGTAAATCCTCACGAATACTCTCATCACAAAACTCATACAACCTTAGATTAACAAGCGTAAAGAATCCCACTTGCAAACCATGCGGGATAAGCTCATGCCCATTCTCTATGTGTTTCATTTCAAGATAATGTGACATATGGTGTTCAGCGCCCGAAGCGGGGCGCGAATCGCCGTTAAACGCCATAGCTATGCCAGACACAATCAGACAATTCATCAGCGTATAATAATCCAAATAATCATGTTTAATCAAATTCTCGACAAACATAGATAGCGGCTTCATGGTTAAACCCGAAACAAACTCACAATATGCCTCACCTGTCATAGCATTAGAAAGCTTCCAGTCCGCATGGCATGTGTACTTCCCCATCAAATCCCCTACCCCTGCCGCCGTTAGCTTCTCGGGGGCTTCCCTAAGCACGCTATCCGAAGCTAGTATTACCTTTGGCGTGTGCGCTGGGAATGTAACCTTTTTCCCTCCCACAATAAGCGGCGCGACACTTGACGCATAACCGTCCATTGACGCGGCTGTCCCTACTATCATATACGGTTTATTTCGGGTGAAACTCGCGTACTTACATATATCATTGATAGTACCCGCGCCAACACCCACAACACAATCAATCTCAGGAGTGAAAAAATCCATGACAGATTCAATAATTTCTTCATTAGGTATTGGCTCCTCATGGGGAATCACATACATACTGCAATTTAGTCCATATTTACGGAGCCGTGCTACTATATGCCCCCCAAATACTTTCTCTGTTATTAAATCCATAACGACGAGTAATTTTTTATAACCAAAACTCTCAATGTGATAAATAAGCGCTCCCGCCGTATCAAAGCCGATATCTACAGACTCTACGGCACAATAATGCCGCTTCCCACACTTACAATCGATTTCCTTGCATAATAAATCGCTTAAATTCATCAAAACCCCTCCAAAAAAGACTGGACTATCACTTATCGCGTATGTTACACTAAGAGTAACACAATTTTTGAAGGAGGACAATATGTTCGGTGCCCTCATCTTATTTTTATTGTTTATATTCGCCTACATAACTATTGTAGAGATTTTCACGGTTTTGTTTCGGCTAACGGGTATGACAGAAGATAAGGCGCGTTTTCAAGTCATTAGTATGCTGACGACAATCGGATATACCACAAGTGAGAGCGAATTTATCACTATGAGCGTTAGACGCCGCCGACTTGCGACAATTACTATTCTGTTTGGCTATTCTTTTAACGTAATTATTGTTTCTATTGTTGTCAATGTGTTTATAGCCCTAAGTTCAGCCCAGATTGAACACCTAGCGGCCAGCGCGGGCTTTCTCGTTTTGGGTATCGGTGTATTGTTGCTGTTGATTCGCGCAACAAAAGTCAAGGTTCACCTCGACACATATGTAGAGAAAATCGCTCACCGCTGGATGTATGGCAAGGCCTCAAACCCCATGATTCTTATGGATTCATTCGGTGACCGCGTTATAATGAGCGTTCACTTGAACCATCTTGACGAAAAGCTCGCACGCGTTGCGCTTAAAGATTTACAGCTAAAGCATAACTACGGGCTTCAAATCATTTTGATTACACGTGGTGACAGCCAAGCCCAAGTCGTTGACGGCGATTCGTATATACAAAAGGGTGACGTAATCGTTGTGTTCGGCACATTCAAGAGCATAAAGGAGCTATTTGGCTAAGGCACAACAGAGACACTACCGCCTTTAGCAGGACATAACCAGGGCGGCTTTAGCCGCCCCATTGTCGCGAATTTCTACATCATGGAATTTTCTGAACCCAATACATTCACAATCTTGCCTTCTACGAGCTGTTGAATGAGCTTTCTGGCCGCCGTCATATAACCGCGCGGGTCAAAGTCAGAGGGGTTTTCTGCTAAGTGGCGACGAATAGCGGCCGTCATAGCAAGGCGCAAATCCGTATCCATGTTAATCTTACAAACCGCCATAGCGCTTGCCTTGCGCAACATGTCCGTCGGAATACCCGACGCGCCCTTAATCATGCCGCCAAACTGGTTACACATAGCGACACATTCTTGGTCAACGCTAGACGCGCCATGAAGCACAATCGGGAACATTGGATGCCCGGCTGCTTCTAACTTCTCAGTGATACGTTCAAGGCGCGCAAAGTCCAGTTTTGCTTCGCCCTTGAATTTATACGCACCATGTGATGTGCCGATAGCGATAGCCAGCGAGTCAACACCCGTGCGTGTTACGAAGTCTGCAGCTTGGTCGGGGTCTGTGTAAGTCGCGTTTTCTGCGCTTACATTAACTTCATCTTCAACACCCGCGAGCTTGCCAAGCTCCGCCTCAACCGTCACGCCCTTATCATGTGCGTAATCGACGACTTCCTTGGTCTTTTGGACATTCATTTCATAATCATAATGCGAGCCGTCAAACATAACGCTTGTAAAGCCCGCCGCTATAACTTCCTTAACGGTTTCAAAATCCGGGCCGTGGTCAAGGTGAAGAGCTATATCAATGCCCGTTTCTTCAGTGGCTGCCTGAACCATAGCATGAAGATACTTAGCGCCCGCAAACTTAATCGCGCTCTTTGAAACCTGAAGAATAACCGCTGAATTATGCGCCTTACAACCCCAGACTATACCCTGAATAATCTCCATGTCGTTGATGTTAAACGCGCCAATGGCGTATTTGCCGGCGTAAGCCTTCTTAAACATTTCCTTTGTCGTAACTAAAGCCAATTGAATGCACCCCTTATCTGTTTTCATCTATTATAAATCAATGTTTGTACACTTACAACCCTTATGTCAGAAAATGCGCGAAGTTTTCAAAAAATTACTATTGCAAAAATGTGAAGATTGGATTATAATAACCTTACAATCCTGAAATGTTCGACAACCTATTATTTTGAACCTACAATGTGTAAAAGGGAGCCTGATAGTCAATGCCAATGCCGGGCCGCAAGCTAATTCCCTTTGGGCAGCGGAAGGCAGCAGCAT
>CAZOVK010000054.1:0-15459 GCA_964583165.1 uncultured Defluviitaleaceae bacterium
TCTACGCTAGAATGGTAAGCCCATCCCTATGCCGCCTGTGATTTTGCCCATTTCGGCGTTTGATGTTTCCTCAACCATGCGAACGGCTTCGTTGACTGCCGCTATAATGAGGTCTTGGAGCATCTCGGCATCTTCCGGGTCTATTACGTCTGGGTTAATTGTAAGGCTCTGAATCTGTTTCTTGCCGGTTATTGTCAGTTTAATTGCGCCGCCGCCGCTCGTTATGTCGTATGTGCGGCTTTCCAGCTCCTCTTGAAGTTGTTCGATTTGCTTTTGCATTTTCTGTGCTTGTTTCATCAGATTATTCATATTGCCGGGCATTCCCGAAAATCCCTTTGCCATAGTGTACCTCCGTCTATTTAAGAGAAATATTTATCCCAATCATCTGGTTGTGCGTCTTTGCGCGTGCCGAATCGACTGTCGAAGTCGGCGCGGGTGATGACGTGGTAGGTTGGTAGTGTGCCGAAATGCTTAGTCAGCATGTCTGTTAATTGTTCAGCTTTGCTGTTTAGCATTGTTGCTGTTACGGGGTTTTCACAGATTATATATAACGCGCCGTCGCGGGTTTGAGCTTCTGTCCGCTCTAGGACTTTAAGGCTGCCCTTGGCGTTTTTGGCTACGAAGTCCTTCCAGCCGCTCGATATGTCTGTTGCGGGTTTTATTGGAGCGGGTCTTGGCTCAGCTTTCGCGCTCGGGTTGGGTTGTTGACTTGTTGTCGGCGCGGTTTTGGTTGTGGCTTGTTGGGTTACTTGGCGTTCTTTCTTAGGCATTGGCATTTCTTCTTGCGCCGTTGAAAGTTTCAAACAAGTCAGTTCGAATAGTAACCTTGCGTTTTTGGTGTACCTCATTTGTGACTGTAGCCCCGCGAAGACTTCTGCATAAGTTAGGAGCTTATACATTTCTATGCTATTAGCTTGCGTTTTAAGCATTTGGGCGTATTCGGGTGTGATATTCATATCCAACCCGCCTGAGGCTTTGACGACAAGTAGGTTTCGTAGGTGAGTAATCATATCGACTGTGAATTGGCTTACATCACGCCCACCGTCAATGGCTGACGCGATTAACTCCAGACAACTTGCGCTGTTTTCTTCACTGATGGCGCGGGTTAGGTCAAACAGGGCTGTCTTACTTACAGCGCCGAAACAACTTTCGACACGCTCAACCGTCAACCGCTCACCGGCAAAATAGGCTATACACTGGTCTGAAAGTGTCAACGCGTCACGCATGGAACCGTCAGCCTGTGAAGCTATATAATCTATAGCGGCTTCATCTGCTTCTATGCCCTCTGCCATAAAAATCTTAGATATTGCCTCTATCATGGGTCTGAAGCCAACGCGCCTTAAATCGAAGCGCTGACAGCGCGAAAGAACTGTTTGTAATAGCTTTTGTGGGTCGGTTGTTGCCAACAGGAATATAACATGCGGCGGCGGTTCTTCGAGCGTTTTCAGAAACGCGTTAAACGCCTGTGGTGTCATCATGTGCACCTCGTCAATGATATAAACGCGATATCGCCCCATTGTCGGCGGAAAAACCACAGAATCCGCTATGTCACGGACGTCGTCAACGCCGTTATGCGTCGCCGCGTCCATCTCAATGACGTTCATGTTCTGACCGCTTAATGTCGCCTTACATGTCATACACTCATTACAAGGTTCGCCGTCATGCGGGTTCTCACAATTCACGGCACGCGCCATGATTTTGGCAAGCGTTGTCTTACCCGTGCCGCGTGTTCCACAAAACAAATAGGCATGAGAAATACGCCCACTGCGCACCTGACCCAACAATGCGCGGACAATCGCCTCTTGCCCAACCACTTCGCCGAAAGTTTTCGGTCGCCATTTTCTATAAAGCGCGTAATTCATGCCATTTATCCAGACTAAAACTCGATATTATTATAAATCCCGTGCGCCCTACTTCGACATTTCCCCCCAGGCGTTTATCGGCCAGTTAACTCGGGCAAAGCTACCTCGCGGCACACAGGGCGGGCGGCTTAGTGCTGCTTCCTTCCGGACCTGACACGATTCACCGTTCCCTATTGCGCAAGACTCTACCGTCAACATCACTTAACCAACTCTGACCCCAAGAGGAAGGAGCCTAAGAAAGGGCAAAAACCCCGCTACAGCGGACTGCGGGCTACAGGGAACCGCTACCTCCCCGGCTTGCACGGAAACTTGGCTACAACATCTTAGATATTGTATAGACATTATATAATACGAGAAAAACCTTGTCAATACTCAAAAATAACGAAATAAAACCGCCCGAAGGCGGTTTAACTGAAACTAAGGTGACACAACGACTGCCTGCATACCCATTTCGGCATAGCGGAGCTTCACTAACTCTTTAGGGAACTCGACAACGCCGTTACTGTTGTAGGGGTCTGCGAAGATGTAGTTGTCGCGGTTAAAACCCGCGAGCACTAAACAATGTTCCCCGCGTGTCCACGTGAATGTATTGTTTGTGCCTTCGATTACCCATGATTTGCCGGGGCTTGAAGCCGCCATGTTGATTGTCGCCCATACCAAAACGGGTATGCCCTTATTGATATATCGTTTGCATAAGTCATCCATACTCACGCCGTTTAATGTCTTTACTGTCATATCAGCGCTTACGATTTTCCTTATCGCCTTCTCAATCACAGGCGCGAAACATCCGAAACTGCTTGAACTGCGCGGGTCACCCGCGAATTTCTCATAGGGGTTCGCGCCGTATGTTATGCCGTCAACCACCGTGAACCCCTGTTTATCGAGATAATCGTCAATAAACTCGTCGATGCTTATGTCATAACCCCAGAACCTAAGCATCATGACAGCGCTCACGCTCTCACAACCTGTCGGGTAGTTTGCCTGTGACAGATATGGTATGTATAACATCTTCTCACTTGGCGAGAAAAACAGCGCATACACCACAGCCGCCACTATACCGATAAACAAAAACCCAACAAGCGGATTGCGCCGCCTTCTTCTAGTCTGCGTCATCAATCTCCACAAGGCTTTCAAAGTCTTTGTAATAGCTCTGACGTTCGGGCTCTGACAGTTTCAAGAGTTGCTCGAAGTTTTCAAGGCTGATTCTACCCGCCGCGAAGAGCATTTCGGTGTATGTCTTCTTGTCGAAACCGTACTGCTTCTCCCAGTCGCACAGCTTCTTCATGCCATAGTAATAAGAAGTGAAATAACCGAGCATATCCTCGTGAGCCTGAACCTGACCACGCGCAATATGGCGTTCGAAGCCCAATTCTTTCTGATAGAGCGCGACGGCATCGGATATAGGGTTGCCGTAGTAGCGAAGCATGAGGTCAATCTTTATACGAACAGCCGTATGGTGGCGGCGGTAGGCAACGAACAGCGCGAAGAATGGGTCTTCTTCAAACACGAACTCGAACAGACGCTCCGAACGGTGAGCCGTGCCCTCTGTAATGGGCGTGCTCTTCGCGCCGTATTTGACTGTTGCGGGCAATGGGTCAACCGTTGTGCGAAGGAATTGAACGTGGTGACCGGGGTAGGCTTCATGAACTGTATTCATCTTAATCCAACCGTCTGTCACGGCGCGGAAGTTGTAGTTATTAAGGAACATCTGCCCCCTAAGCGGTCTTCTGCGCGGGCAACCGCCGCCGTAACCGCCCCACGGGTAACTCACCTTTAACTGTTCATAGACGGGTAGAATGTCACACACCTCGCCGACGGGCATCCAGACATACTCCTGTGCGGCCGCCTGTGTGCGCTTGATATACTCGTTGCCGCGCCTGAACATCTCCTCAGGTGTATCACACGGCCCTGCGTATTTAAGCAGTATGTTATTGACCTCTTCCATTGTCCGTGGCATGGGGTCGGGAATGTTAATCTTTGACATAATCTCAAACACTTCTGCGCGTGTCTTCTCTATCTCGGCTTCATGCCACGCAAGGATTTCGTCAAGGTTGACACCGACTTCATTGCGCAAGATTCCGCGGTAGTAATCGACATCAAGACGAATAATATCGTCATCCGACGATTGCTTCTGCTCAGGCAAACCCTTTTTCGCAAGCAAAACCTCCACATCACTGCGCCATTCACACATTTGACGGCTCAAATCCGTCAAAACGCGTGACATCTCGCTGATTTGCGAATCGGTCAAAGACGGGAAATACTCACCCAATCGTGTGACCTCTACCTCAATTGTCGCGCATGTAACGCGTATCATATCAGTGAACGCTTTCAAATTCATGGGAGAAACGTCGTTAATCCAGCCCTTTATAGCCGAATAAACCTCGGCCGCCTTACCCAGACGCTTCACCATCTCATCGTATTTCACATCATCCGGGCGTGAATCGTTTCTGACGTAACTATAAAACATCCACATAAAGCCTTGTATGTATCGCGCGGGTTTCTCAAATCGCGAGTCTAACCCCGTCATTTGCGCCGCGAGATAATCAGCCAAATGGCTCTTCAAAATCCCGTGGACACGCGTTTCGGTTGGCAAGTCCACAAGCCTTTGCGCTAGGTCGCCAAGCTTTGTCTGAATATCGAGCTTGCGCTCGATATGTGGGATGAACACCTTGTCGTGTTCGGCTTCACGCATATACTGCGCTAAATCGCGGTCGAGTTCGCGGTACATCATATTTAATTGTAATGTATCCATTCTTACACCCCCATGCCAAATATTGTAACATATGCACTGTGCTTTTACAATCACTAACATATCTATGCAAATAACCTTCATTCACACACAGCATGTCACCCCCATATGCTTAAATAAAACGGCTATGGGTGATTTTATGAAGATTTTCATCGACCCCGGACATGGTGGCAAGGACCCGGGCGCTGTCGCGGCTTCAGGGCTTCAGGAGGCAGGCGTGAATTTGAGCGTGTCTCTCATGCTCGGTCAGATTCTGCAAGACCAAGGTATTGACGTTATTTATTCGCGAACGACAAACGTGTTCGTGAGTTTGTCTGACCGCGCAAAGATGGCTAATGACTGGGGCGCGAACTATTTCGTCAGTGTACATTGCAATTCGTCAGAGATAACAAGCGCGGGTGGCTCAGAAACACTGTTCTACAAACCCGGCGGGCGCGCCGAGGCTCTTGCGGGCGATATACAGGTTGCGCTAGTCAAGGCAAATGGCCTGCAAAACCGTGGCATCAAGGCACAGAATGTAGCCGTGTTAAGGCTAACGAAAATGCCCGCTTGTCTGGTTGAACTGGGCTTTTTGTCAAACCCAGAAGAAGCGGCCCTGCTAGCCAAACCCGAGTTTCAGCGCATTTGCGCGCAAGGTATCGCGGATGGGATTGACAATTACCTATCCGTTCGGCAATCATTTGTCATTTGAAAAAAAGCCCTCCATTGCGGGGGCTTCTTTTTGTTTATAGCAATTCAACAAAGTAACGCAACTTCGCCTATCAGCTCAAAACGTTTCGCTACCTGCATTTTCCTTGAAAATGCTCGTTCGCTCAACAGAGCTGATTTAACGTCTCAGTTGCGTTTATATATTGAATTGCTTTAGAATGATTTAGTATAGTTAAAAATCGCGGGCGAACCCCCTGTATGGACGAATACAACGGCTTCATATTCATCAAGAGAACCCGTTTGAAGTAGGTCAATCATTCCGCTCATAGCCTTGCCCGTATATACCGGGTCAAGAATGATGCCTTCTGTTTTGCCAACGAGTTTGATGGCTTCGTTGCCTGCTTGGGTGGGTATGCCGTAACGTTCGCCATAGTATTTGTCATGAACGATAATGTCAGACGCTTCAACACTCATGTCAAGGTTCAGATATTCGATTGTGTCTTTGATGAGTGCTCCGACATTTGCCTGTTGTTTGGCTGTTTCGCGGCTCACTGCTACGCCATTGACCTTAGCGTGTGGCAAGTACAGGCGTTGACCGATTTCGAGGCCCGCTTGTGTGCCCGCAGAACCCGTCGCGACAAATACCGCGCCGATAGCAATGTCTAACGCCGCGGACTGTTCGGCGATTTCCTTCATGCTCTCAATATACCCTATTGTACCGAGTGGGTTTGATGCGCCGAGGGGCACGAAGTATGGTTTTTTGCCCGCTTCGGTTAGTTGCGCCGCGATTTCTTCACAACGCGCGGGGCATTTTGTTTCGTCTGTCTCATAATAGAGTGTCGCGCCCATTATACCAAACAGGAACAAATTCCCTTGCGGGTCATCTGTCATTTCGCCGTTAATCACAATATGCGACTCCATGCCCAGTTTCACGGCATATGCGATTGTCTGGCGCACGTGGTTCGACTGAGGCCCACCCCATGTGACTACGGCATTTGCGCCAATCTCTCGCGCGTCATACATCACAAAGTCCAGTTTGCGTGTCTTGTTGCCGCCGTTGCCCATTTCCGTGAGGTCATCACGCTTCATGAAAATACGTGGCTTCGCGCCTATTGAACGGCGTAGATTCGCCAGCTCAACAAACGGTGTTGGTCTGCTTATATAGCCCAGATGCGGTCTGAAAAATGTTTCCAAATTATCCCCCTCCGTTTTCTTCTATCACTTTACAAAAACGCCGAAAAGCGTTATTATGGTCTTGACAGGGTTCTACCCTAAGCTAACTTTAAGGAGATGCGTAAAATGCGCATGGATTTTGACAAGCCGCTCGATAGGCGGCATAAAAACTGCGTCAAGTGGGACGTGTTCGAGTGTGACTATGATTTCGCGACACAAGAAGGGCGTATGCCGCTCTGGGTCGCCGATATGGACTTTGAGTGTGCGCCGGAATTGGCCACGGCCGTTCGCAAGGCCGTTGAACTCCCCGCATACGGTTATTTCACGAAAACACCCGAATACCGCGCGGCGATTTGCTCGTGGTATCAGAAGCGCTTCGGTTTTGAAGTCGCGCCCACCGATTTGACCTTGGGGCATGGCGTGGTTCAGTTTGTCATGGCGGCGGTTCAGGCGTTTACACGGCGCGGTGAGGGCGTTATCATCATGACACCCGTGTATGACCCATTCCACCACGTTATCAACGCGAATGAGCGCGTCCTTGTAAATAACCCACTTGTTGAAACTTATGCAAACGGTTACTTGCACTATGACATTGACTTTGACCTACTGGAAACGCAAGCCGCTGACCCAAATAATACGCTTCTCATCCTCTGCAGCCCCCACAACCCGCTAGGGCGTGTATGGACGGTTGAAGAGATGCGCCGTGTGGCTGATATATGTAAGAAACACGGGGTTTTCGTGTTCTCTGACGAGATTCATCAGGACTTGGTACTAGAAGGCGCGCCACACACGCCGTTTTTGAAAGCCTGCCCCGATATGGCAGAGCACGCATTTTCGGCGGCTTCGGCTTCAAAGAGTTTCAATATCGCGGGGCTTGACGCGGCCTATGCCGTCTTTAAGGCAGAATCGCCCAAAAAAGCTGTCGAACATGTGTTCCACGTCAATGTCAACGTCGAATCGGGTTATCTGTCAGACGCGGCATTACGCGCGGCGTATACAGAGGCGGGTTATTATGCCGACGAGCTTTGCGAATATCTACGCGGTAACCTCGAATTCATAAGAAAGTTCTTCAGCGAGAACCTGCCCGAAGCGCGTCTGTCCGCTCATACTTCTACGTACCTTCAATTCATTGACATGCGGTCGTGCATGAACGTAGAACCCGCGCGTATATATGACATAATGAAAGAACACGCCGGTGTCGTCCTCATGCGCGGGGAGTGGTATGGCTACGAAAAGGCTTATACGGGTTATTTGCGTCTGAATTTCGCAAGCCCGCGCTCAATGATTGAGGTTGCGCTTAACCGAATCAAGAAAACAGTCGATGCCGTAAATCGCGGCGAGATTCAATAAGCAAAATCGCCTTTAGGCACTTCATGCTCTGACAACATTATAACACACCAATTCATAGGAGGTAAACATGTTACGGACAAATTTTGACCGCGTTCCCATGATTTCTGTTTCGGGCGCAATCGTACACCCGAGTTGCGCCATTGTCGGCAAGCGTGACCTTGACGGTCAACTCGATTATCTTGTCGGCACGGGTGGTATCACATACAACGCGCGTATCGGCGACCCCGCGGTTGGCTGGTCGGCAGACCATCTTGAACCCGGCGTATCGGTCAAGAACCCCAACGAGAGCCACAATGCCGCCCTCACCACTTATTCATGCGTTGGCAATACCGTAAAGGTCATAACGGGCGAGGCCAAGGGCGACACGGGTTTTGTCGTCGGCACGCATGGTGGCTGTGAACACCTGATTGTGTATTTCCCACGCGCGACAATCGAGAAGCTCGAGATTGAAGACAAGGTGCGCGTTTTGGCTCAAGGCAAGGGGCTTAAACTTACGGACTACCCCGACATCTACTTGCGCGGCGTATCAAAGGACTTGCTTGACCGCATGAACATAACCGAGAAAGATGGCAAGCTTCACGTTGGCGTGGCAAAGATTGTCCCGGGCTCGATTATGGGTTCGGGTATTGGCTGGGGCACGGCGGGTAACTCAGATTATGACATAACACTGTTTTCTGAGCGGATTGTCAAGGAGTATGGTCTTGACGGTCTCCGTTTCGGCGATATTGTCGCAATTATGGATTCTGACTCGCGCTTCGGGAGGACATTCCTTGAAGGCGCTGTCACAATCGGCGTGATTGTGCACTCGGATTGCGTATCACCGGGGCATGGGCCGGGCGTGACGACACTTCTGGCTTGCAAAACGGACAATATCGTGCCGTTTATTGATGAAAATGCGAATCTTGCTACACTTTATCAGATAGAAGAATAGAAGTTTTTTGTGAGGTGTGAATGAAAAACAAGCTAATACTTGTTGAGGGCATACCGGGTTCGGGTAAAACAACAAGCGCGAAGAAGATAGCCGAATATCTGCGCGAACGCGGCGAAACGGTTAACCTCTATCTTGAGGGTGACGCACATCCGGCTGATTTGGGCTGGATTGCGCGTTTGCCGATTGCCAAGTTGGACGAGATTATCGCGAGGTATGACAATTTCCGCGAAGTTATTGAAGCGCAAACGACTATTGACAGCGAGTTTGCCCTTGTTGCCTACACGAAGGTCAGTGGTGTGCCGCGTGAGTTCTATGCAGAGATGAGTGAGTTTGAGGTTTATGATGGGCGTGTTTCTGATGATGTATTTTGCAAACTTCATTATGAACGCTGGCAAACTTTCGCGCAACAATCAGCGCAAAGGAATGAAATCAACATCTTTGAGTGTGCGTTTCTACAAAACCATATCAATGAAATGTTGGTGTGGCGTTTGGCTAATGAGAGCGTGATTATTGACCATCTAAACCGCCTTCTTGACACTGTACGTGAGATGTCACCCGTGCTTATCATGCTCTACCCTATGGATATACAAGAAACGATAACATGGATTGCGAAAGAGCGCGTTTCACCTTACGGCAACTGGATTGACCACTGCATACAATATTGCGAAGATTCGCCGTATGGCAAGCTTCATAACATCAAAGGTTTTGAGGGCGCGTTACACGTTTTTGAAACGCGCCGTCAAATTGAGAAAGCCGCGTTGGCACATATTAACATACCGCACACAGTAATTGAGAATCAAGACTTTGATTGGGATGACAACTGGGCGCGGATATGCGGTTTTCTCGATAGTATATATTAGAAGAAATAAAAAACAGGCTGTTGGTGGGTTCGCCAACGCCTGTTTTTTATTTGAAGCCTATTTGAATTTATCAAAAAACCCGCGCTTCCCTTTTTTCGGCGCGTCCTCTCCCGACTCTGTGGCGAATTCGCGGAGTAACTCCTGCTGTTTCTCTGATAGATTGCGTGGTACCACTACATTGAATGTCACAATTTGGTCGCCGATATAACGTGGGTCGTTCACATTCGGCGCGCCCTTACCGCGTAGAGTGAAGCGCGTACCCGTCTGGGTTCCCGCTTTCAATTCGTATTTCTCATCGCCGTAGAGCGTTGGTATCGTAAGCGTGTCACCCAATGCGGCCTGCGGGAAGGTAATATCCATATCAAGGTAGATGTTGTTGTTTTCGCGCCTAAACAGGTTATGTGGCTGAACATATACGGTGATAAGGAGATTACCCGTTTCGCCTCCACGCTCACCCGGCGCGCCCTTGCCCATAAGGCGGTAAATCATGCCGTTTGATATGCCCTTGGGTATGGATATGCGGATGGTCTTGCGCTTTGTGACACGCCCTGAGCCATTGCAGTCAAGGCACGGCTCTTTAATGGTCTTACCCTCGCCGTGACATTCAGGACATGGTCTTGTTCCTGCCATTGCTATGCCTAGTATTGTTTGCTGTTGATAGCGTTCATAACCCGCACCGTTACAGCGCTTGCATGTTTGGGCGTATGTGCCCGGTTTTGCGCCGCTACCGCCACATGTGTCGCATTTGTCGTACATGTTCAGCGTGATGTCCTTGTCAACGCCGAAGATGCTTTCTTCAAACGTAATCTTAATTGATGTAGTCACGTCCGCGCCACGTGCGGGCCCCGCCTGTTTTCTGCCGCCGCCCCCGAACATGTCGCCGCCGAATAAATCCCATATGTCAAAGTCCATGCCGCCGCCGAACGGGTTGCCGCCGGCCGCCCCGCCTCCGCCGCCGGGCGCAAAAGCCGCCTGCCCATATTTATCATAGGCGGCGCGTTTTTGTGGGTCGCTAAGTACTTGGTAGGCCTCGTTGACTTCCTTAAACTTCGCCTCAGCGTCGGGCGCGTCTGTGTTGTCGGGGTGGTATTTCTTCACACCCTCACGGAAGGCCTTCTTGACCTCAGCTTCCGTCGCGTCCTTTTTTATACCTAACACTTCATAATAATCACGCTTTTCAGCCATAATATTCCTTCCTGCTTTACATGGGAATGGGGCGGACGGGGTTTCCCGTCCGCCCTGGTTGCATGGGCGAGCAGTTCCAAATCCCGTAGTTCGGATTTGGAACGACCAGCCCTACAGCTATATATTAAATACGAACCCGCGGATTCGTATATTTCAACTAGTTCACGTCCGTGTAATCGCCGTCCACTACATCACCGGGGTTGCCGGGTTGACCTTGTTCGCCGGGCTGACCGGGGTTTTGCTGATACATCTTGCCCGTAATGTCATAAAGGACTTTTTGAAGGCTCTCGGCCGCTTGGTTGAGCATGTTCACGTCTGTTTCGCTCATGCTCTCGGCATTCATGCCACTCGAAGCTGTCTTTAGGTGACCGATTTCTGTTTCAAGTCTGCCCTTGTCGTCGGTAGAAATCTTGTCTTCGTTCTCCTTCAAGAAGCGTTCACACTGGAATATCAGGCTGTCGGCGGCATTCTTCGCGTCTACGGCTTCTTTGCGGCGTTTGTCCTGCTCTTCATACTGCTTGGCTTCGTTGATAGCGCGTTCAACTTCGTCGTCAGACAGCTTTGTTTTGCTTGTAATGACGATTTTCTGCTCCTTGCCCGTGCCCTTGTCCTTGGCTGAAACGCTCAATATGCCGTTTTTGTCAATGTCGAACGATACGATGATTTGCGGCACGCCACGTTGTGCGGGAGCGATACCGTCAAGGCGGAATTGACCGAGGAGTGTGTTATCGCGGACGAACTTGCGCTCGCCTTGGCAGATAACTATGTCAACGGCTGTCTGGTTATCGGCGGCTGTCGAGAAGATTTCTTCTTTGTGTACGGGGATTGTCGTGTTGCGCTCGATGAGCGGGGTTGCGATACCGCCGAGTGTTTCGACACCGAGTGTCAGCGGGGTTACGTCAACAAGCGTGATATTACCCGCGCCCTCGTCACCCGCTATTTTGCCGCCTTGAAGAGCCGCGCCGATAGCTACACACTCGTCGGGATTGATGCCCTTGAACGGTTCATGCCCTGTCAGTTTCTTGACCATATCCTGTATCGAAACCATACGCGTAGAACCACCGACAAGCAACACTTTGTCTAAGTCAGTGTATTTAAGTCTTGCGTCAGACATCGCGTCTTCAACGGGTTTGACAGTCTGTTGTACAAGGTCATGCGTCAACTCGTCAAACTTCGCGCGTGTCAATGTCATTGCAAGGTGAATCGGGCCGTCAGCGCTCATGGTGATGAACGGCAGGTTGATTTCTGTGCTCGTTACGTTCGACAATTCTTTCTTAGCCTTTTCAGCGGCTTCTTTTAAGCGCTGGACGGCCATTTTGTCTTTCGAGAGGTCAACGCCTTCTCTGCTCTGGAACTCTTTAATCAGATATTTCATGACGCATTCATCAAAGTCGTCGCCGCCGAGGTTTCTCACGCCGTTTGTAGCCTTAACTTCGATAATGCCGTCAGCGATTTCGATAATCGACACGTCGAATGTGCCGCCGCCGAGGTCAAAAACCATGATGCGTTGTTCTTTGTCATTATCCAGACCATAAGCAAGCGCGGCGGCTGTCGGCTCGTTGATAATACGGTGAACCGTCAAACCAGCGATACGCCCTGCGTCAACTGTCGCTTGACGGCGGTTGTCGTCAAAGTAAGCCGGTACGGTGATGACCGCGTCAGTGATTTGCTCGCCAAGATAGTTTTCAGCGTCGAGTTTGAGTTTTTGAAGAATCATCGCGCTGATTTCTTGCGGCGAATAGTCCTTGCCGTAAAGGCGGGTTTTGTGATTAGTGCCCATTTCGCGCTTGATACTTGAAACAGTATTGTCGGGGTTTGTGATAGCTTGACGCTTCGCCGCGTCACCTACTAGGCGCTCACCTGTTTTCGTGAATGCCACAACGCTCGGTGTTGTCCTCATGCCCTCTGCGTTTGCGATAATAACGGGCTGACCGCCCTCCATAACAGCTACTACGCTGTTGGTTGTGCCTAAGTCAATACCTACTATTTTTGCCATGTTGATTACCTCCTATATTCATTTAACGAATTTTGTATTTATTAGTTGGCAACAGAAACCATGCTGTGCCGAATCACTCTGTCCTTGTGCATGTAGCCCTTTTGCAATTCGCGGACTACCGCGTTTTCGCCGTACTCGTCGTTTTGTTCGTGCGCCACGGCGTTGTGTAAATCTGGGTTAAATTTCTCACCCACCGTCGGAATCACGGTTACGCCAAGACTTGACAACGCCATTTGCATGGCTTTTAGCGTCATATCCAGCCCTTGATATAGCTTACCCGCCTTTTCTTCCTCACTCGCGGCTTGCAGTGCGCGTTCGAGATTGTCTATACTCGAAAGCATAGCCGAAACCGCCGCGCGTATGCCCTCGTCAAACATGGCCGCCTTTTCCTTCGCCGTGCGCTTGCGGTAATTGTCATAATCCGCGTAGAGCCGCTGGAAACGGTCTGTGAGTTCTTCGAGTTGTTTGGTCGTTTCGGCCAGTTTATCGTCACTTTGAGGGGCTTCGAGAATCTCGCCCTGTTCAACCGTCACCTCTTGCTCCACTGTTTCCTCTATCTTTTCTTTCTTGTGTTTCAGGTTAACCACCGCCCTTTAATGTGTTAATGACGTAATTTATATAATTAACAATGCCTAGAAGCATTGACGCTACCTGTGAATACTCCATGCGTGTGGGGCCTATGATGCCGATTGAGCCCAGTTTATTGCCGTTTTGACCGTAATCGGCTTTGATGATTGAGCAATCGCGGAGTGTCTGCATGGTGTTTTCTGAACCTATTATAATGCTCAAATTTTCCTGCCCGCTCTCCATGAGCGTTATCAACAGTTCGCGTTCTTCAAGCGCCGACACAACGGCCTTCGCCTTGTTCACATCTTCAAACTCGGGGAAACCCAGAAGATTCTTCACGCCGCTCGTGTATAGTCGTATGTCGTCGCGCTTGTTCTGCTCATGCGCCAACAATTCGACAACAGGCCGCCAAATATACTCCCACTTAGGGATTTCTACCGCCAGAATATTCATAATGTTCGTGCGGATACCCTCACACCCCGCTATGTGGTTGTTCAGTATCTTCGTTATAAACAACAATTCTTCATAAGGCGGCACGTTCGCAACACGTAATGTGTAACTCTTCACTGCCTTGTCATCGGTCACAATCACAAGCGCAAACTGACTCTCGTCAACGGGCACAAGCTGAACATGTTTAATTGTTACGCGTTCAGAAGGCGTTTCGGTGATTACTGTCGTATATTTAGTTATAACGCTTATCGCTTTGGCCGTTTCTTGCATGAGGTAGTCTATTTGGGCAATATTATCACCAATTAGATTCTGCAAGAGTTGTGACTCATCACTCGTCAGCTCGCGAAAGCGCATAAGCGAATCGACATAGAGCCGATACCCCAAATCAGACGGTATTCGCCCGGCCGACGCGTGTGGCTGAACGATAAGCCCCATGTCCTCCAAGTCGGACATTTCGTTTCTGATTGTCGCGCTCGATATACCAAGGCCGTACTTCTTCGCAATCGTGCGTGAGCCAATGGGCTGCGCTGTTGCGATATAGTCATTGATAATGGCCTCGAGAATGCGCATCTTGCGCTCGTTCAAACCCATTAGATTCATGACCGGCCTCCGTTTCGTTTATTGTTAGCACTCAATAGCAGTGAGTGCTAACATATACAGAATATCACTGGCGTCGCGCTTTGTCAAGGGGTTATATATAAAATTTTCTCCGATTTCTGTGTTTTTATATGGAGGGTTTCACGAAAACATTTATAGCCCATTTGACTTATTGAAAGCGGTGTGTTAGAATTAGTAGAAACAAATTATAAAATTTATAAAATCCGGCAGAGGGTGTTGAAATCCTTGGACAAAATAGCTGAAAGGCTGTTCTGGCTTGCGTTTATACTGCTTGCCGTTATTCTTCTGACAGCTCCTACTTATGTGACGATTTTCTCTATTAACAACGAGAGGGTCAGCTACTTCAATGAAGGTTGGACAAACGCCGACACAGGTGAAATCGTCAGCCTGCCCCATAAGTTGAACCTTTCTGAGAACGAGCAGGTCAGAATAACGAACACTTTGCCTTTTGATTACCCCGATGGCATGACCATAAACTTCCGCTCATCACAACAATATGTCACTGTTCTGATTGACGGTCGTGTTGTCTATCACTATGATAAGCGCCCCATGCCTATCTATGGCAAAACACCGGGTAGCGCGTGGCATTTTATTCGTGTGCCCAAAGACAGCGACGGTGCGACTATCGAAATCAGACTCTCGTCGCCTTATACCATGTATTCGGGCAATCTGCCGACCGTTATGTATGGTACTAAAAGCTCGATTCTGTTCTATCTGCTCGAGCACACGTTGCCGTCAGTGGGCTTGTCTATACTCACATTGGTATTCGGTCTGTTTTTGTTGGTTTTCAGTCTGTTATTCAGAAAAGCACTGGGCAAACGCTCACTTCTGTATCTGGGTCTGTTCGCTGTTCTGTCCAGCACGTGGACGCTTGCCGAATCAAAGATTTTACAATTCTTTACGGGGAATACGATGGGTATCACAATGCTCGCGTTTTTGTGCATGATTCTGTTTCCCGTGCCTTTTCTGCTTTATGCGCGTGAAAACTATCCGCAATTGAATAAAAAACTCTTAAATATAATGTGTATCGCCATATTATGTGTTTTCGGCTCTTTGACACTGCTTCAAGT